>JBGAVQ010000002.1:0-80907 GCA_044228045.1 Spirosomataceae bacterium | reverse complement strand
CAAAGGCCTCAGCTTACTGACTCCTGAAAATGCCAACCACGACGTAACCGTTTCGCCAGATGGCAAATACCTGTGTGATAACATTTCGGCTCCCGACCAACCCACCCGAACGGTGCTGCGAGAAGTAGCCACGGGCAAAATCATCAAAGAACTCAGCAAAGCAACTGTTGATGATATACTTGCCTTGAATTTTCATTTTCCCGAAACATTTACGGCCACCGGACGAGACGGCACCACTACGATTTATGGGGCAATCTGGAAACCTACCAACTTTGATGCCACCAAAAAATACCCTGTCATTGATCAATCTTACACGGGGCCGCATACCAATATGTTTCCTCGTAATTTTGCGGCTACCCTTACTCGCTCCAACCAAGCCTTGGCTGAGTTAGGCTTCATTGTAGTGACCGTTGATGGCCTTGGCACGGCAGGAAGATCAAAAGCCTTTCACAATGTTTCGTACAAAAATATGGGTAAGAATTTAACTGACCATGTGCTGGCCATCAAGCAGTTAGGGCAAAAATATACATGGATTGACGTGGACCGAGTCGGTATTTTTGGGCATTCGGCTGGTGGCTACGATGCTGGCCATGCTGTGCTGGAATTCCCTGATTTTTACAAAGTAGCCGTTGCCAGTTCTGCCGATCACGATTTCAGAATGGAAAAAGACTGGTGGCCCGAAATGTACATGGGCTGGCCCGTTGACTCATCTTACCACAAAGTGTCCAACATCACGATGGCGGGTAATCTGAAAGGGAAATTGCTTATTACACACGGCGGCATTGACGAAAACGTAAATCCATCAGCTACCTTCAAGTTAGCCGAAGCCTTAATTAAGGCTGACAAAGAATTTGATATGTTGATTTTGCCCAGCCAACATCATGGTTACGTGGGCAAATACAACGATTATTTCACCAAAAAGAAATGGAACTACTTTGTGGAACACCTACTGGGTGCGAAACCTATTTGGGATTTTGAGTTGAAATAGTGGTAGTAAAGCCTACATCCTCCACGTCATCATACCAATCCAGCCATTTGTTGCCAGTAAAAGAGCAATAGCACACAACGAAATTGCGGTCAATGCCATGTACCAGTTAAACCAAGTTGCCTTAGTTTTAAGAAAGCATTGAATGGTTGTTACTAAAAATACCACTGAAATAATTCCAAAACTCAACGTACCCAAAAAGATAATTAGTGTTCGAGTATTCACACTGCCGAGTTCGTAGAGTAGGTAACTATATTCTTGCACTTCCAGCACCTCAAAAACACTCCACAGCAACAAACTCAGACCAATGGCAGGCAAAATCCTCGCTGTTAATTCTTTGGCAATGAGCTTTTTACGAAAGAATTGAACAAGTGACACAAACATTAAACCATACGAAAACAAGGCCACTAAAATGGCCATTCCCCAAAGAAATCGCTTGGCAATGCCACCCCAATAAGAGGTTTGTTCGTAATAGCTGCCAGCAATCAAAAATACACGCTTGCCGTCATCGTTAGTCGTAAACACAATCAATGGGGCATTCATATCGCTCCAAGCAAAGGTGAGTGGTCCAGTTTGCACCAACTCTGAAGCACTGCCTAATAGCGGTTTGTAAAATAATTTACCATTTTCAAGATAGATGTGTGGTGCATCCAACAATTTGTCACGAAAGCCAGCCAATTCGTTTCGTGGACTACCAAACTCATAAAGCCCTAAATAAGGCTCTATAGATTTTTGCTCTAAGACCAGGGGTTTCAAGGATTGATTAACATTGGGTATGTTCTGCTCTAAATATTTCACAATCAACTGTTCAATTCTAAAATTCGATTGGTTACTATTAGAAGCCACCACAAACCCAATGTTCAAGTCACGGTTGTAATTAAACGATGAATAGCACGTACCCGTAAGTCCATCGTGGCCACGCATGGCGTAGGCCATTTTCAAAAAACTCGTTCTATTGGCAAGGGCATAGCAGGTTTTCAATCCTTTGGTGGCAGCCAATGAACTATGCGGCGTTTCCATCTCGTCAATACTGCTTTTTTTGATTAAAGAGTCGCCATTTCTTAAAAACAGTTGTAAGAACTTACACATTTCTTCAGCACTTGACCATAATGCTCCCTGCGGCCCACTCAGTAAAGTAACTGAAGGCACTTTTTTGATTTGATTACTTTGAAAAATGTACTCTTTTACGTCCAATTGAGGTTTTTTGCTACTCAAATTGAAGTTGGAATTATTCATTCCCAGGGGTTTCAATATCGTTTCTGTCAGAAATTGCTCATACGATTTGCCTACTATATGCTCAATCACGTAGCCCAATACAGCGTAATTAGGATTGGAATAAGCCATTCGTTCCCCTGGTTTCCAACGGCACACATACGATTTTTCGTGCACCAGCATCATCTCTTTCCCTTTGTTTTCTTTACCCCCTAATCCATACATTCGGTTGAGTTTAATGTCGTCAAAACCAGTGGTATGTTCTAACAAATGTACGATTCTGACAGGATGAGTAGCTTCCCAAGCGTTTTCAAACGGCACGTCAGGAGCAATATCTTTTAGTTTGTCATTCAGGTTGAGTTTGCCTTCTTCTACCAATTTCAAAATCCCCAGCGACACAAACATCTTGGTTATAGATCCCATTCTAAACAAGGTATGATGGTCCACCAAACGTTTTGTCTCCAAATCTGCATAGCCAAAACCGCCTGTAAAAAGCACAGAATCTTTATTAGCAATTCCCAGCATTAAGCCCACTATGTGTTCTTGTTTCATTATCACCGCAATTGAATCTTTGACTTGTGTTAGACTCAGCCGAGGTTTGGTGGCTTGTGAATAGGCATTTGTGACTAACAAGACACTTGCACACAGTAGGACGATTACTTTTTTCATTAGTTAAATTAGGTAAGAAGATTTGTGCATAGATTTTGACGAAAAATCACCAAAATTGGCTTTGAGCCTAAATATTCAAAAAACTTAAATCATTCGGAACAGAAATTTGTTAAACGGTTATTGGCGGCTAAGCGGCAAGAAAAGACAAAAACAATTGATTCTTTTTGTCTCCAAATAGAAATTTAGGCTTTCTTCATAGTTTTTTAGGGAGTAGGCATTAACTTTGAACGCCTTTTGACTAAATCCATAGAACCTATCCTTTAAATTTACAATATGGCAGTTGCGATAAGAATGCCCAAGATGTCTGACACCATGACAGAAGGTGTCATTGCCGAATGGCTCAAAAAAGTGGGTGATACCATCAAATCGGGTGACATCATTGCCGAAGTCGAAACCGACAAGGCGACAATGGAGCTCGAAAACTATGAAGATGGCACACTTTTGTACATAGGCATACAGAGAGGCGAAGCCGTACCTGTTGATGGTATCATAGCCATTGTTGGTGCGCCAGGCGAAGATTATTCTTCCCTTTTGGGTGGAAATGGTGTTGCTAAAACCCAAGCCCCTGAGATAGTACAAGAAGCTGTTGCCCCTCCCGTAGCTCCTGCTACTGCCCCAGTAGCAGTCAATGCCGTTGCGGTGCGTATGCCCAAAATGTCAGACACCATGACGGACGGAACCATAGCTACTTGGCTCAAAAAAGTTGGTGACGTGGTAAAATCAGGTGATATTGTTGCTGAGGTAGAAACCGATAAGGCCACAATGGAATTGGAGAACTACGAAGATGGCACTATCCTTTACATTGCTGCCGAAGCAGGTCAAGCTGTACCTGTCGATGGCATTATTTTTATTGTAGGTGAGCCTGGTGCCGACTATCAAGTACTGCTAAATCCTACCGCTGCCGCCAGTAAACCTGTTGCTCCTGCTATTGTGGAAGCAACCGTACCGACTGCCCCAGCCGAAACAACGGTAACCACTGAATCAAGCGACGGAAGAATTAAGGTTTCTCCATTAGCCAAGCAGTTGGCCAAAGATAAAGGCATAAAACTCAATGATGTGACAGGTTCGGGCGAGAATGGACGCATCGTGAAACGAGACATTGATAATTTTGTACCAAGTGCCAAGCCAGTTGCTGCTGAACCACCTGCCAAAACAACTACCCCATCAGCCCCAATTGCTTATGGCGAAGAAAGCTACGAAGAGGTAAATGTATCGCAAATGCGTAAAACGATTGCTCGACGTTTGAGTGAGAGTTTGTTTACTGCGCCACACTTCTACCTCACCATGGAAATTAACATGGACAAAGCGATGGCAGCACGAGCAAGCATGAATGAAGTTGCGCCAGTGAAATTGTCGTTCAACGACATGGTGATTAAAGCAACAGCCATGGCGTTGATGCAACACCCCAAAGTGAATTCGTCGTGGTTGGGTGACAAAATTCGTTACAATCACCACATACATATTGGTATGGCGGTTGCAGTGGAAGAAGGATTGCTTGTGCCAGTAATTCGTTTTGCGAACTTGAAATCGCTTTCGCAGATTTCGGCAGATGCCAAAGAGTTGGGCGGCAAAGCCAAAACCAAGAAATTGCAACCTGCTGAAATGCAGGGCAACACCTTCACCATTAGCAACTTAGGAATGTTTGGCATTGACGAATTCACGGCCATCATTAACCCACCAGACGCTTGTATTTTGGCAGTAGGTGGTATTAAAGAAGACGTAAGGGTCAAAAATGGACAATTCTATGCAACTAATATCATGAAAGTAACGCTATCGTGCGATCACCGAGTGGTGGACGGTGCTACGGGTTCGGCCTTCTTACTCACTTTGAAATCATTGCTTGAAGATCCCGTGCGGATGTTGATATAAATCAAAAAAACATTGACTTATCTTTTATGACCAAAGCGAAGTAATCTGCCTCCTACTTAGCAGATTGCTTCGCTTTGCTCGCAATGACACTTTCATAACATGCCAGAAAAAATTCATTCAACTACCGTCTTGGGAGTTGTACATAACGGAGAAGTAGTAGTTGGTGCCGATGGCCAAGCCACCATGGGAAACACCATTGCAAAAAGTAATGTTAAAAAAATACGTAAATTACTTGATGGCAAAATTATAGCTGGTTTTGCAGGAAGCACTGCCGATGCCTTTGCCCTCATTGAGCGTTTTGAAGAGAAGCTCAATGCCTATGGTGGCAACATGAAGCGTGCTGCCATCGAGTTGGCCAAAGACTGGCGTACCGACCGACTGCTACGCCGTTTGGAAGCAATGCTGATAGTAGCAAACAAAGATGAAGTTTTGATTTTAAGTGGTACTGGCGACGTACTCGAACCCGAAAACGGCATTGCTGCCATTGGCTCAGGCTCAAACTATGCTCTTTCGGCAGCCATTGCACTCAAAAAACACGCCCCACACCTCACAGCCGAAGAAATGGTAAGAGAGGGACTTAACATAGCCGCCGATATTTGTATTTACACCAATCATAATTTGGTAGTTGAAAAGGTGGGGTAGTTTAAGGATTCACAAATCACACAGCATGATCATCAGTTTCTCTAATGCTTTTGTTGCATTGCCAGCTTCGGCATTGTATCGGTTGAGCATGAATGAGAAACAGTACAGCTCGCCTGATTTAGCTGTAAAATATCCAGCATAACAGCGCACAGCTTCAATAGAACCACTTTTGGCGTGTACATTGCCCTCTGCTCGTGTATTCTTTCCTAAATTTCGCACTGTTCCTGTTTGGCCCAACACCGGAATACTCTGGTAGAATGCTTGAAAAGTAGGTTCAGTTGCCATTTTAGATAAAATATCCGTCATGTTATCTGCCGTAATTCCTGACACGGTTGAAAGGCCGCTCCCATCTTTGGGGAGAAATCCATTCAAATTGATTCCTTTGCTTTGCCAAACTTGTTTTTGAGCCTTCACACCGTCGGAAGTCGTATTTTGAAAACCTAATTTTACACCAACTGTTTTGAGCAATGCCTCGGCGTACAAGTTAATACTCTGAAAATTGCATTGCTTTATGATTTCTGGCAATGAAGGCGAATACACAAAATCTAAAATACTTGACTTTGGAGACTGATAATCAGCATATTTTCGTTGAATTTGAAAAATAGTAGTTGGCTCTTCACACATCGTAATTTTTGATTCCAACAGTTTTTTCTGAAATCGATATGCCAGCCAATAAGCAGGGTCAGGAATAGAGCCCCTAACGGCAAACTCCCCTACCCCATACGGCACAAAACCTTCAAGCAGTAGCTCACGGTCATAAGGCTTTGAGAAAATTGTTACTTGGTCGCCTGTGCCTGCTTTGTCGGTTTTCACATGGTTTATCAACTCAACATTTAGTAATTCAGGCTCTGTCCTAACCACCGAAGCTGGTTCTCCTATTTTGCTGGGTTTAAAAATAACCTTCACACTGTTTTCATTTACATTGAGGCCAGCCGCCCCAGCTCCATAATAATTGCCCATATCGTTCCAATTCCAAGTATCTGGTGGTGCATTTTCTTCAAAAATAGTTGCATCGGCAATAACCGAACCTTGCACTTCTCTAATCCCAATTTCTTTGATTTTAGCTACCCATCGGGCAAACAAATCTTCCGTATCCAAAAATCCCTTGAAGCGTCCACTTCCCAAAGTAGGGTCTCCAGTGCCTCTTATGTAAAGATTTCCTTTTAATATCCCGTTCACTATTTCGCCATCGTGTTCGAGGGTTGTCTGATACCGAAACCCTTCACCCAACACAGTCAGTGCCGTAGCTGTGGTGAGCAACTTCATGGTTGAAGCTGGGCTTAAACTCTTACGGCTTTGGTATTGCAAGATGGGCGTGCCAGTTCGGGCTACTTTTACGCTCGCCCCCAGCATTCCGTATTGTAAAAAAGCAGAATTTTGAAGGGTATCTATTTGGTTTTGAAGCCGTTGCAAAGCCAGAGAGTCAATTTGAGCCACAGCCTCCGAAAAAATAAAAAAACAAAAAAGTATGAAATATGTTTTTTTCATAGAAGTTGCAATGTAGTTATCAAGTAAATGTACAAACTAAACTGGTATGATCAGTAAGTTAGGTAGTTGGGTTCAAAATAGTAATTATTTCAGACATTACGACAGAAAAATCCCGAACTCGTAATACATTTGTAAAAAAACAAGCACCAGTATCGAAGCAATTTTTACAAGAACTAAATGAATTTAACTTTTTGGGGTGCCGCCCGGCAAGTAACGGGTAGTATGTATTTATTGGAATTGCCTGAGCAAGACTATCGCATTTTGATTGATTGTGGAACAGACATGGAGCGAGACTGGCATTCTGAAGATGCACCTACGCAATTATTCCCATTTGAAGCCTCCACCATCAATTTAGTAGTGCTTACCCACGCCCACATTGACCATTCGGGCAATTTGCCAAACCTGTACCGAGAAGGCTTTGAAGGGCAGATTTTGTGTACTTCTCCCACCTATGAACTCGCCGAAATCCTGCTTTATGATGCGGCTGCCCTTAATCAAAACAGAATTAAAAAGGCACAAGGAGAGAGTAAAAAGAGTAGAAAAAAAATGGATCGTCTTGCAAAAAAAGGCGATTTATACTTTGAAAAACAAGTAAAAGAAGCACTCGAAAACTTCGTAACTATTGGCTTTAACCAGCGTTTCAAGATAATAGAAGGACTTCAAGTTACGTTCATTCCAGCGGGGCATTTGTTGGGAGCTGCACACATTGTGTTTGAAGTTGTAGAAAACGGTCAAAAAAAATCCATTTGTTTTTCGGGTGATATTGGGCGTAAAAACTACCCCCTTCACATTGACCCTGCCACAGTGCCACAAGTAGATTATTTGCTATGCGAAACCACCTATGGCGCACGTAAACACGTAGATGACGCAACACCAGAAGATGCCCTGGCCGATGTAATCAAACGTACGTGTATTGATATACCTGGGCGGTTGATAGTTCCCTCCTTTTCAGTAGGCCGTACACAAGCTTTGCTTTACACACTCAACCGCCTTTATACTGAGCGTGGCTTTACGCCCATCAAAGTATTCTCAGACAGCCCCTTAGCACATCGAAGTACACAAGTTTATCAGAAAAATTTAAAGTATCTGAATAAAGAAGCCCGTGGCTTTCAAGATGAAAACGATACGCTGTTTGACTTTGAAAACCTTCAAATCATTCAAAGTGAAAAAGGTAGTCGGATGATTTCTAATTACAATGAACCCTGTATTATTATCTCAGCTTCGGGCATGATACAAGGCGGGCGGGTAGAGCAACATGTAGCAGCCAATATTAGTAATCCTTACTGCACCATCTTGATGGTAGGTTATGCTGCCGAAGGATCGCTTGGACATCGGCTCAGTGAGGGACAACCTACCCTCAATATCAAGGGTAAAGATATGCCAGTAAATGCCAAAGTGGAGCGAATTGACGTATTTAGCGGCCATGCAGACTGCACCGATCTACTAAATTTTGTAAAAGTGCAATCGCCTGAAAAACTCAAAAAGGTATTTTTGGTTCATGGCGAGCTACAAAGCATGGTTACGTTTCAGCACACGCTCACACAAGAAGGCTACACCGATGTAGTAATTCCAGAAAGAGGGGAGCGTTTTGAGCTTTGAGGCTTAAACGTCGGCGAGGTTTAAAACCTCGCCGACGTTCGCCAACGTTATTTTTTCTATAATTGCTTTACAACCTTCTTGGTTTTTATTCCATTTTCGGTAATTACTTGCAGCAAATACATTCCGTCTGGTAAGTTAGCGATGTCTATGGTTTTGGCACTGTTAGAAAGCACCGTTTGACCATTCAAATTAAGTAAATTCACCTGCTGAATTGTGCCTTTGATGCTTATTTTTAGCTTATCCTTCGACGGATTAGGCGATACCATCAGTTCATCCGTAGCTCCTTCGGGTACAACAACGGCAATTTTGCTGTACGTAAAGCCTCCGTCCATATCCACCTGTTTGAGGCGATAGTAAGACACATCCGACAGTTCATCATCAATAAAACTATACACACGAGTTTGCTCCGAGGTACCTGCACCATCCTTTGTGCCAATTTTATAGAAGTATTTGGCATCCAAACTTTTTTCAATGTCAAAACCTCGGTTGTTGCGCTCAGAAAGTGTTTGCCAAGTTAGTCTGGCATTGCCGTTTTCTTCTACTGCTACAAACGAAACCAGTTCCACAGGCAAAGCTCCTGTGCTAAAAATAGCAAATGGCGAAAACGAGGTTAGCCCTGTGGCTGTCATCAAATATGGATTAGCATTAGTGCCAGAACCTGACACAGAGCCTGATGTTTTTTGAGTCCAATTAGTTTCTTTGTGTACTATAAAAGCCGATCCTAAGCTAAAGAGGTTGATGGTTGCTTTTAACCTAGTAACACTACCTGCTGAGACACTGGCAAAGGTTGATATTTGAAATTTCATACTCTATATTCACAATTTTGGTAGGGTCGTTTGGCTGCGACGGCGAAGCCCCATCTGTTGAAACCACACTTGCATTAGCGCCGTCGCTACCTTTCACATTAACACCCGTGTCCATAGAAGTACCAGGATTTACCGTAACGGGAGTGTAACTTGCTCCTGCATTTGAGTAGCCAACCGGAAAAGTTGTACTTCCCGATATGGTTCTTCGCAAGCGTGATCCGCTTGCTACTGTGGCTACAAAGCTATTGTTAGAACCTCCCGAAAGCGACGAAATTGTGAGGTCAACAGCTGCACTGAGGCTAATTCTACCTCTTGTAAGGGTAAGAGATGTTACAGTTAGGCTTTTATTGAGATCAATTTGGTCACTCACGCCTACGGTATTCAGGGTCATTGACGAAATCGTCCCGTAAGTAGCGCTGGCCTCAAAAGTGACCGTTGTAGAACCATTATGGGCAATATTAGTGATGTGGATGGTTGGATTGGTGCCGTTTCCGAAGTTTGTAGCACCGCTGGCAGTAATAGTAAAGTTAGTTACGTTAATGGTTGATGTACTGGTAGTTGCCCCCAACTGAAGTGTTCCTGATTGCGCTGCATTGAAGTTAGTAATAGAAAAACTGGGACTTGCGTTATAGCCAAGGGTTGTGGTGCTGCCTGCATTTGTTGTAAATGTGCCAACTGTCCAAACAGCAGTACCTCTAAACCTAAGTAATGAGGATTTAGTGCTGGGCACCGTTAGCGTAGTAACATTGTAATTCCCAGTTCCGTCTAATACTTGAGTGCCACTGCCATTAATTGTTAGGGTTCCTATCGTACAAGAAGCTGATTTATTAGTAAAATTGCCAGTACCGTCATGATTCACCGACGTTATATTGAACGACGTAGCACCAGCATTTTGTAGGGTGGTTACCCCTGCACTTGCGGTGGACATTGTACCGATGGTATAGGTAGTGCTAGTACCATCAAAATTTCTATCGCCTGCTCCTGTGCAGTTGAGGGTGGTAATTGAGAGGTTCCCTGTGCCAGATATAGTCTGTGCAACTGTATTAGAAAATGTCATGGTGGTAACACTGAGATTCTCATCTACAACTACATCGCCACCAGTAGCCATTGCGCTCAAAGTAAACGAAGTAATTGTGCCATAAGCCGTGGCATTATTACTAAACGTAAGAATACCAGTACCATTTTGAGTGAGGGTAGTAATGTTAATGGTAGGCGTATTGGCATAGCCCATCGTAACTGCACCAGACCCGCTAAATGTAGCAGTACCCAAGTTGATAGTGCCTGTTCCGCTAAAGCGTGTCCCCGACGTTGCGCTTGAGGTCAATGTTGTTATTGTGGTAGTGCCACTCCCATCAAAAATAGTGTTGGCTGCATTACTTAACGTTGCGTTGGTAATTGTTATAGTACCATTGTTAGTAAGTGTTTTTGAGCTTGACGAGTTATTAACGGTATAAGAAGTAATTACGCCATACGTAGCTGTTGAGTTAAAGGTAATAACATTGCCACTCAAATTGTTAGCTAAGTTAGTAAAATTAATGGTCGCTGTTCCTAAATTCCCCGATGGAACATGGCCCAATGCAACAGAGCCCGAACCGTTAAAATTTGCATTAGTAATAACAAAGGTAACCATTGCGCCCATTGAGGCAGGTACACTTATGCGAATGCTCTCATTTGAGCCTGCTGGATAATCAAGAGTAGTAATGGTAGCCATCCCAGTGCCACTTAATGTTTGAGTGCCACTCCCAACCGTATCATCTCCTAAATTTACCGTTGCTAATGTAGTGGTAATGGCTGACGTAGCGTTACTTGTTAAATTCCCATATACATTGTAAACACCCACTCCACCTGTAGTACTGCCTGCAGACAATGTAAGTGTGCCTGTTGTATTGAGCGTACCATCATTGGTCATTGAGCCATCGTTGGTAAATGCACTTAACGCATTGATAATGCCGACAGCAGAGATTGTCAATATGCTACTCGTTCCATTATTTGTGATATTTGCCGTTCCATTGAATGTACCACTTACCGTAGTAGTTCCACTAATTGTAGAAGTACCTGTTATACTTACTGTACCTGCATTAGTGAGTGTGCCACTATTACTCAAAGCCCCTGTGCCAGTGAGTGTTGTACCTACTGCAATAGTAAGAGTAGTAGAAGCATCAACTGTAACATCGGCAAACGTAACATTGGCATTGATAGTCAGATTTGTACTGGAAGTACCTACTCTCAAATTTGCTGTTGTTATAAATGCGTCATTAATACTTTGGGCAATCCCTCCTCTAAACCGTAGCGTACCAACACCTCCTAATGTACCAAGCATTGAAAATGTTCCATATACACTCAATATATTAGAAGTAATAGTAAGGGTTTTGCCGAGTGGAACACTTAAATTAGAACAATCACTATTGGCACCAATGGTAACTGTTCCATCTATAGTCACACCATCATTTGAATCAGGTATGCCGTCGGCATCAGTTCCAGAAACTAAAGTCCATGTGGTAGATGAAGCCCAATCTCCTCCGGCAGATGTTGAAGTAAAGTTAGCTGCTTTTGTCACAAAACTCAGGCAAATAAAAGCAAAAATTAGTAAGTTTTTCATACGTAGTGTTTTTGGAATCAAATTGTAGTCATGCAAAAATAGCCGTTTTAGAAAGGCTATTTTTGCATTTGGCTCAAAACTTTGTCGGTTAGTAGGCTGTCATTCAACTAAGAGTTTCTTGGCAATTACTCCATTGTCAGTTTCTACCCGAATCAGGTACGAGCCCCGCCCCTGTTTACTAAGGTCAAACATAACTTTTCGTCCCTTTCCTTCTTCTATAATTTTCCCATCCATCCCCAACATTTTCCATGACAACACATCTGTTTGCGTTTGTAGGTAAAACTGCCCTGATGATGAAGGATTAGGAAAAACTATACTTTCATTAGACATAGTAGTGGAAGGAATTACTGCCAAGGCCCTACTATAAGAAAATCGTCCGTCTAAGTCTATCTGTTTCAGACGATAATATGTTACGTCTGTCACTCGATAGTCCACAAATTTGTAATGGTAAGTTTCTTTTGTACTGCCAGCGCCAGCTACAAAGCCAATTTTCTCAAAATGAAGCGCATCTTGGCTTCTTTCAATCTCAAAACCTTTATTATTGATTTCTTGAACGGTTGTCCAACTCAATAGAGCATCACCGTTTTGCTCTTCGGCCACAAATCGTGTTAGTGTTACCGGAATAGCTCTTAAACTGAACACAGCATAAGGTGAAAAACTGGTAAGTCCATTAACCGTAGCGGAATAAGGGTTTCCACCCGAAACTGACACGTCATTTACTTTTGTCCAAGCCGAAGTATAATGGGCTACATACGCTGCCGCTGCGCTGAATCCGGGTTTCTGGTCAAGTGTATTCCACTGAAAAGTAGCACTGGCAGTAACCGCATTGGCACTTATTTTTTTAATGTCGTACTCCAAATCAACAATTTGATTTGGGTCATCTGCAGCTACAGTAAGGCCTTTTCGAACTCTTATTCCAAAAGTAGTCACGGCATTGGGTGACATGGTAACGGGCGTGTAGCGGTAGCTTCCACTTGCATCAACGCCAATAGGAAAAAGCAGTGTAGCGAAATCATTGACTTGGGTTTGTAAATAACTACTGGTGCTTGTGGCATGAGGTACTACAAAACTACCCGAACCACCTCCATTGAAAGTAACAGCACTTAAATAAGCGGAAGAAGCCAATAAAACCAGTCCAGAATTAAGTGTAAGTGCACCAGAAAGTGCAATTGTTTTATTTACAAACATTCTTGCAGCCAAATTGCCGCTACCCGATGTAATATTGGTAATTGAGTAGGTTGTGGGATTAGCGTTTAGATTCACTGTACCAGTACCATTATGAGTGAGCGTATTAGTAATAGTGACCGACCCTGTATTTGAAACATTAAGTCCACCACTACTGCCTGAATTCATCAATAAATTGGTAAAATTGATATTACCACCACTACTATTGAAGCTAACACCACCACTGCTAAATATAGTAAAATTGGTAGCTGTCACACTGCCTCCACCAAATGTCACTGCACTGGAGCAGCGTACATCTATAGTAGTGGCCGTAATTGCCCCCGCATTACTAAATACAAAAGGCATTGATGAGCCACTTCCAAAGGTAATGGTGGTAGCAGTAATCGTGTTACCTATTATTTGCATATTCAGCGGAAATAATACAAATTGATTTGTCCCCTGAAAGTTCAAATTTACTACATTCACTGTTCCTCCTCCTTGAAGTACCCTCAAATATCCTGTGAAGTTAATAGAAAGCGTATAAGAATAATTAAATGTCAGTGTAGAAGTCATACTGGTGCTTGTAATACTTCCAGTGTTCTCAATAGTTATAGTAGTACCTGCTGAAAATACAGTACCTACACCACAGTTTACCGTTCCTCCAATTTGGATATTGCCGGCATTTGCCAAGTTTTGCCCAAAATTCAAGGTTTTCGTAAGTGGTACTATAATAACTCCACCTGCCTGATTAGTCAATGTTTTGGTTATACCCGTATGGCTATTTGAACTCCCGTTCAAGGTTATTGTTCCTCCATTGGTCAAAGTACCTGTGTTGGCTGTCGAGCAACTCAGGTTGAGTGTACCACCCACGCTTACTGACAAACTGGCCGATCCCCCAATAGTGAAGGTTGAACCAGCGTTATTGGCGTTGATTGTACCACCAACGGTCATGTTATTGTTATTCGTTATAGCATTACTGGTTGTAAAGGTACCGCCAATTGTCATCGTGCCATTGTTTGTAACAGTTGTATTTGTATTAATTGTACCATTACTGGTAAATATTCCACTATTTGCTAAAACACAACTTAAGTTCATAGTGCCCCCCACACTAACAGATAAATTTGCTCCTGCACCTACTGTTAAAGTAGTAGCAGCAGTGTTTCCAACAAACGTTCCAGAACCTGAAATAGTAAAAGTGCCGTTATTAATAATGGAAGTACTGGTCGTAAAAGTATTGTTGATGGTACATATTGCTGCTGCATTGTTGTTAAAAGTACTACTGTTATTGACCGAACTATTAGCCGTAAATGTACCAGCATTTGTAAATGTACTACTATTAGTAACTGCCCCAGCTGCCGTAATGATACCACTATTGGTCACTGTTCCACTGTTGGCCAAAGTGCATGTCAAGCTCATATTACCACCAACACTTACAGAAAGGTTTGCACCTCCAGCTACGGTTAGTGTAGTAGCCCCAGTTGTGCTATTTAAAGTACCACTCACAGTAATGACACTATTATTCAAAATGGAGCTATTAGAACTGAGTGTACCAGCAATTGTACAGTTTCCAGAATTAGTCAATGAGCAAGATAAATTCAATGCACCTCCAGCTACCACCGTAGTAGTTGACATTGCCGCATTAGTAAACGAAGCTCCTGCATTGTTTAATGCCAAAATTCCATTTGCCGTAATCGTGCCATTATTTGTTACAGAACCAGCTACAATTAGCGTTCTGCTTGCATTTATAACTAAAATACCACCTACTGTTAGGCCCAAACAGTTACCATTTACTGTATTCAATGTAACAGTAAAACCATTAGGAATAATTACATCATCTGCTGATGTTGGAACTGTCATACCCATAACATTCCAAGTTAGAGGATCTTCAAAATCGCCAGTTTGAATTGCCGTAAATGTAAGACCAAGGCAATTGTTTACATAACAACATAATATGCCAATTAGCAATAGAAGCGTTTTCATAAATTTGATTGACAGAAGAAATGGATAAACAAAAAAATAGAATTCTACTTTTGGGTTCTCTCCAAAAGTAATGCTACGCTAAGGTCTAAACGAACATCTGCCCCGCAAGTAACATTACACGTTTTGGACAATCCTAATATTAATACTTTGACTATACAGAATTAAAAAAGTTATGAAATGTGATTCACTCAAAAATTGAAATCTTTACTTACTTGATATTTTTTGAAGGGAGCTTTTAGTTCACAAAACTAAAAGCAAATTATTAAAAAGTGTTGAACAAAAAAAGAAATCTTTGAACAATTTAGTAAAAGGTGTTGAACAAGTGTAATCTATTTATCTTTGCATTCATTTTCAACCTAAAAACTGTTTTACAATGGCTCAAAAAGTGCTCATCATTGGAGCTGGTGGCGTGGGTAATGTAGTGGCAAAAAAATGTGCTATGAATCCCCAAACGTTCTCCGAAGTTTTGCTGGCAAGCCGTACCAAGGCAAAGTGTGATAAAATAGCAGCTGAGGCTGCCGCAATTGGACTACCTACCACCATCCAAACGGCCCAAGTAGATGCCGACAATGTACCCGAACTGGTTGCATTACTACAAGATTATCAACCTTTTATGGTTATTAATGTAGCCTTACCGTATCAAGATTTGACCATCATGGAGGCTTGCTTGCAAACAGGCGTTCATTACTTAGATACCGCCAATTACGAACCCAAAGACGTAGCTAAATTTGAGTATTCGTGGCAATGGGCTTATCAAGAACGCTTCAAAGAAGCTGGTTTGATGGCTTTGTTAGGTTGCGGTTTCGACCCAGGCGTTACACAGGTCTATTGCGCCTATGCCCAAAAGCATCATTTTTCGGAAATGCATTATTTAGATATTATTGATTGCAACGCTGGCGATCACGGTAAGGCATTTGCGACTAATTTTAATCCCGAAATCAACATTCGTGAAATTACGCAAGCTGGACGCTACTGGGAAAACGGCGAATGGGTTGAGATTCCGGCCATGAGTATCCATAAACCTATTGACTACCCCAATATTGGCCCCAAAGAAAGCTACGTATTGTACCACGAAGAATTAGAGTCGTTGGTCAAAAATTTCCCTACTCTCAAGCGTGCAAGGTTCTGGATGACCTTTGGTCAGCAATATATTACACACCTAACGGTTCTGCAAAATGTTGGCATGACCAGCATCGCTCCCATTAAGTTTCAGGGACAGGACATCGTCCCTCTGGAGTTTTTGAAGGCTGTACTGCCAGCACCCGATACCCTCGGCGAAAACTACACTGGCGAAACGTCTATTGGCTGTCAGATTAAAGGCTTAGGTAAAAATGGTGAAGACACAAATTACTATGTTTATAACAATTGTAAGCACCAAGACTGTTGGCAAGAAGTTCAGGCTCAGGGTGTTAGCTACACAACAGGTGTGCCAGCCATGATTGGGGCCATGATGATGATTGAAGGCCAGTGGATGACACCAGGCGTGTGGAACTGCGAAGAAATGAACCCCGATCCATTTATGGAAATGCTCAATGTACATGGATTACCATGGCACGAAGAAGTAAACGGTGTGTTGCCGCACGAGTACCCCGTTTAATATAGTTTGCCCCTTTGTCTTCCCTTGTGTTGTAAAATTGTATGTGGACCAAAGGCGCTTGCAGGTTGGTGAGGTGGCAGTCGAGGGATGAAACCCATAAGCACTTTCTTGACTATCTTGACTCAGAATTACTAAGATACTTAACCATCAAATTAGCGGCTCTTTCTGATGCGCCTGCCTCTCCCATCAACTGGTGGAGGCGGGCGTAATCATTTAAAAGTAGCTCTCGGTTGGGTTTATTGCTCGTAATAGCTGCCAACTCTTGCTTCAAATTGGCTTCATTCAATTGGTCTTGAATCAGTTCTTTAACAACTTCCTTGTTAGCAATCAAATTAACCAACGAAATAAACGGTACACTGATGAGCCTCTTTCCTATTTGATAGGATAAGGTACTGGTTTCATAACAAACTACTTGCGGAACATTAAAAAGAGCTGTTTCCAAAGTAGCTGTTCCAGAGGTAACCAACGCTGATGATGCCACATAAAGCAAGTCATACGCCGAATCCATCACCAATTTAACGCTTGGTAATTGCGCTAAACTTTGCTGGTACAAGTTGAGAGGCAAATTACTGACTCCTGCTACTACGAACTGATAATCAGGAAATTGTGAAACTACAGAGAGCATTTTGGGAAGCATTTTGAGAATCTCTTGCTCTCGACTCCCAGGCAATAGGGCAACAATAGCCTTGGAGTTTAGTTGATGCGCTTGACAGAAATTTGGGTTAGGCACAAACGCCTTGATAGCATCTAATAAAGGATTGCCTACATAATCTACTTCATAGTTGAAGCGTTTGTAAAAATCTACCTCAAAAGGCAAAATCACAAACATTCGGTCTATTACTTGCTTAATGGCCAAGGCTCGCTTTTGATTCCAAGCCCATACTTTGGGCGAAATATAATAGAAGGTACGAAAGCCTTGTTTTTTAGCGAATTTGGCAATGCGGAGGTTGAATCCTGCAAAATCTATCAAAATAACCACATCGGGTTGATGCGCTACAATGGCTTTTTTGCAAGCAGACATCACACCCAATAATTTTTTGAGGTTGAAGAATACTTCTACAAAACCCATCATCGAATATGCCTGATAGTGTTGCAAAAGTGTGGCACCAGCTGCTTGCATTTGCTCACCCCCATAGGCAAACACTTGGGCATGAGGGTCTTTAAATCGGAGCGCATTTATCAAATTGGCCCCATGCAAATCTCCCGAACGCTCGCCTGCAATGATAAAATAGGTCATGCGTTATTCTCCATAATAATCCACAAAATTCTTCGGGGTTTCTACCAAATGTAGGTGATGAAGCTGTGCATTTGGTGCAATTTCCTTAATCTTTGGAGCCAAAATTTTCCAGATTTCTATCACAAAAACCTCACAACTGGCCATTTTGCCTTGCATAAATTCAACATCTAAGTTCAAGTTTTTATGATCTACTTTTTCAACAACTTCTTGTTTAATGAGGCTGCTTAATTTTTTCAAATCAATGACAAATCCAGTATCTGGATGAGGGATTCCCTTTACCGTTACTACCAATTCAAAATTATGACCATGCCAGTTCACATTGGCGCAGGGGCCAAATACCTCAGCGTTTTGTTCGTCGCTCCAAGCTGGATTGTACAAGCGATGCGCTGCGTTAAAGTGTTCTTTTCTACTAACGTAAACCATTATTGTGCTAAAATTTTCACAAAGGTAATAATCAATTTACAATTTACAGCGGGGTCCACAACCTGAGGTGCGTAACCCGAGGTGGGTAAACAGAGGCCTGGATGCTAACTTCATTGTGGTATTGCAGTGGATATGGTTGGGTTCGTATGGTTTAGTATCTTCGGTACTTTACTTAAAAAGTCAAGAAGTTATCTCAAAAAAGTACAATTTTATCACTTTTCTGTCTATGGATTTTTATTATGCATTAAGCTACCTTTACAAACTTTTCTTGCTAAGTAAAAATACCTATCCACCAGCAGAAAAATTTTAACGTATGATTATTGTAACAGGTGCAGCAGGATTCATCGGAAGTTGTTTGGTTGAACGTCTCAATCAAGACAATTTTAAGCATATCATCGCAGTTGATGATTTTTCGGATGAACAAAAAAATAAAAATTTAGTAGGAAAACATATTCTTGAACGAGTAGAAAGAGACCACTTTTTTGACTGGCTTGATCAAAATTATTACGAAGTAGAATTCATCTTTCACATAGGTGCACGTACCGACACTACCGAATTTGACCGCAGCATCTTTGAAAAACTTAATGTTAGTTACTCTAAGCAAATTTGGCAAAAATGTATTGATTATCAGATTCCGTTGGTCTATGCCTCCTCTGCTGCTACGTATGGCCTTGGCGAATTGGGTTATGACGACAACGAAAGTTTAGTGTCCAAGCTAAGGCCGCTCAACCCTTATGGCGACTCTAAAAACGAGTTTGATATTTGGGCTTTGCGCCAAAGCGAAAAACCGTTTTTTTGGGCAGGATTGAAGTTTTTTAATGTGTATGGCCCTAACGAATACCACAAAGGGCGAATGGCTTCGGTTATTTTTCATACATTTAATCAAATTCAAGCTTCGGGCCAAATGAGGCTGTTTCGTTCACATAACCCAGATTATAAGGACGGCGAACAAATGAGGGACTTTGTCTATGTAAAAGACTTGGTGGAGGTTTGTATGTTTTTGATGTACCAGCGTAAGCATTCAGGTATCTACAACTTAGGCTCAGGCAAAGCTCGTACTTTTTTAGACTTGGCTACCAACACCTTCAAAGCCCTTGACCTCACGCCTCAAATTGACTTTGTTGACACACCGGCAGATATTAGGGATAAATACCAATATTTTACTCAAGCCAACATGAGCAAACTGCGCTCTATTGGCTACGACCGCCCCTTTCATACCTTAGAAGAAGGTATTTCAGATTATGTAAAAAATTACTTGGTGGGAGAACGATATTTGTGATTTTACCGACTTGGAAGTCGGTGTTACATAGGATATTCTACTTTTTCGCCAGACTCTTGAAAGCCCTTGGGTTCACGGAGTTTCTTCCAACCTTCTTGCAAAAAACCAACACCGTAGCCAATCAATTGGGTAAAAGCTGCTCTAATACTCAGCAATCCTATAAACAGGCTCTGGTGTTTCTGATTGGCATCTAAAAAAATTAACAGGCTGTAAATCAACAAAAAAGCTACCTGCAAGTACCCCAGCCACGAACAGATTAACCAAACGAAGGGTATTGAAAAACAGAAAAGCGTAAAAAGAGCTGGAAACCAATGTACCAGTTTGAGTTCGGTTGGAAAAAATCGGCTGATGTTGATACGAGCCCTTCCAAAAAATTTCAATTGACGGTAGAAAGCCCCAAAATCAGTACGTCGCTTGTGATAAATGAAGGCTTCGGGAATCAACCCTGACTTAAACCCCATTGAAATTGCTCGAATGCTAAATTCAATGTCTTCGCCCATGCGGGTTATCTTAAATCCCTTGGTTTGCTCCCAAACCTCACGAGACATCCCCATGTTGAAACTACGTGGATGAAAAGTGCCACCTACATTGTTTTTCTTTCCACGAATGCCACCCGTTGTAAAAAGCGAAGTCATAGAATAACTAATGGCTTTTTGTATGGGCGTGAAATTTGGATGGTCGGTATCAGGGCCGCCAAAGAGGTCTAATTTATGTAGGTCTAAGTTTGAATCAACTATCGCTAAATAATCTGGTTCAACAAGCGCATCAGAGTCAAGAATGATAAAAAAATCACCTTTTGCACGCTCAAAGCCATGATTCCTTGCAAAACCTTGTCCTCCATTTTCTTTGTAGAAATAACTAATAGTAAGCTGGTTATGATATTTCTTTACTACTTGGTCTGCTTTTGTGACCGAACCGTCTTCTATTACTACCACCTCAAAATGAGTATAAGACTGCCGAACCAGACATGCCAACAATTCCGACAGTTCGTCAGGGCGGTTATAAACTGGAATGATGATGGAATAGAAGCGCATGAGTTAGAGAATTTCTTTCAACGAGTCTTCATGCGCTTCTATAATGTGATTGAGGTGTGCATCAGTTAAGGCTGTACTCAGGAATAAACTTTCAAACTGCGAAGGTGCCAAGTAAACCCCTCGGTGCAACATGGCATGAAAGTAATGCCCAAACAGGGTCAAATCAGAAGTTTTTGCAGACTCAAAATCAGTAACCGGCTGTTCGGTCATAAACAAACTGTACATAGAGCCTACCTGATTGATGGTAAACGACTTACCCACTTTCTGCAAGCCTTCTTTTAGTCCATTTATTAGTTTGGTAGCATTAGTTTCTAAGGTTGTATAAACTTCTGGATGTTCGTTCAGATATGTGAGCATGGCCATTCCTGCTGCCATAGCAATAGGGTTTCCAGAAAGTGTACCTGCCTGATAGACTTTACCAGCTGGCGATACACAATCCATGATTTCTTTTTTGCCCCCATAAGCCCCCACTGGAAGCCCTCCACCAATGATTTTGCCAAGTGTAGTCATGTCTGGTGTTACGCCACAACGCTCTTGAAAACCACCTTTTGAAAGGCGGAAACCAGTCATTACTTCGTCAAAAATGAGCACAATGCCTGAGTCTGTACAAAGTTTACGAAGTCCTTCCAAAAATCCTTCGTTGGGCAACACCAAACCCATGTTTCCTACCACAGGTTCTAAAATCAGTGCTGCAATTTGGTTTGGGTTGGCATCTATGAGTTGTTTTACGGCCTCTAAATCATTATATGGAGCTGTAAGAGTATCGTTGGCAACGCCTTTTGTGACACCTGGACTATCGGGAGTACCAAAAGTAACCGCCCCACTACCTGCTGCAATCAAAAAGCTATCGCCATGACCATGATAACAGCCTTCAAACTTAATTATTTTGTCTCGCCCAGTGTAACCACGAGCAACCCTAATTGCCGACATGGTAGCCTCTGTACCCGAATTCACCATCCGTACTTTTTCGACCGAAGGCACCATTGAACAAATGAGTTCAGCCATTTCAATTTCTTTGCGAGTAGGTGCGCCAAACGATGGAGAAAATTCAATAGCTTTCTTGACGGCTTCTTCAACCAAGGGAAAAGCATGGCCCAAAATCATTGGCCCCCACGAATTGATGAGATCGAGGTACGAATTGCCGTCTTCGTCGTAGAGATATGCTCCTTTGGCAGATTTAACAAAAATAGGGTTTCCACCTACTGCCCTAAATGCCCTTACAGGCGAATTAACTCCTCCGGGAATATGATTTTTTGCTTGTTGAAATAATTGCTCGCTTGTTGATAGATTCATGCAAATAACAGATTCTTGGTGTTAGTTAGTCCATTTTTACAGGAACAAACCGATAGTTTTCATATTTAAATAAAGGGACAATCTTGTTTTCGTTAGAAGACAAGGTGTAGTCAAAGCCTGATAGTGTATAGCCATCTGGGTAGGCTTGGGTATCTAAACCAACTTTCATTTGGGGCGTAAATTTACCCATCATTCTCCCAAAAAACAGCATCATGTCATAGCCTTGATACGCATACGACGAAGGCACAGTACCTCTCCTATTCATGTATAATTGTCTGAATTGTTGTACTTCTGGTTTGCTTTCATCCACAAAATCATTGGCCATAATATAGATTTCTTTGCCTGACAATTGATCTTTTGATATTGATTGCATCGGAAACACGTCAGCACGTGTAATGACAGGAGAAAAAATCCTCTTTTTATCCATCGCACTCAGCAAAGATACCCCACCGTTTTTTGAATACGAAGCCAGAAAAACATGTCCTATTTTTTTGTTACCAACTTCGGGAATTGCAGCCAGATAAGATTCTGTATTGGTTCCGCCAATTTTACTGTTTGCTACCACTTCTACCCCTATTTTTATTAGTTCTTGTTGATAAAAAGCGGCTAACAACGAATCAACCCGGTTTGGGTTGTAGAGTATGATGGCGGTTCTGGGCACAAAATTTTGTTGAGAAAAGGCTGCAATTTTTTTTGCTTGGAGCGATAATGACGGTTGCCCCAAATATATATATGGTTGATTGATTACCAAATCTTTATCAGTTGCCAGTGGGTTCACCATCGGAATTTTCATCTGATTACAAAACGAAACGGCTAATTTGTTCGTCTCCACGTGTAAGGGTCCCATCAGCAAATCCATCTGGGCAAAAGAGGTATTGTTAATCAAATCAGTCATTGCATTGGGCTGATTATCAACATCATAAGCAAACAAATTGATAGTAATCCCCTCTGATTGCAACTTACTTTTAGCTAATTTGACCCCTTCGTACATATCTAAAGCAAATTGGTTGGCTCTTACCCGATTATCTGGATCCAGCTCTGCCATATTAAACGGGAACAATACTCCTATGTTAAAAAATCCCTTTGAGGTTTTTTCACGAATAGGCAAATTACTTGGGGCTTTGGTAGTGCTGGCAGTAGGGTTGGTGGGGGGCTGAATAGTTGGGCGGGGTTTCTTGACTCCATACCGATTGGTAATACGGTCAGAAAGTTCCAAGTCTTTTTTGTCACTGGATGTTCGCTCTATCAAATCAGCCAAGTTAACAGCTATCACCCGGTCATCTGGAAACTGGCTATATAGTGTTTTGAGTATCCCCAAATTAGCTACTAATCCTAAGTAAAAATCCTCCATCACATCAGCATCTTTCTTTACGGCTGGGTCTGTAATTCGGCGCAAGTACTCAATGCCTTCTGCATAATTTTGTTGTACAAAACAGACGTTTGCGTATAAATAAAATCCATCGCTCAAACGATTCCAGTCAGGATACCGCTCTATGAGCAGTTTAGCATAGCTCTTCGCATTGTTATGAAGGTTGGTTTTGAAACAGGCGAGACCCGCAAAGTAAACCGAATACGGAGCATACGGATTGTTGGGCGTAAGGTTTTGCGATAGCGCATAAAACTCCGTACGAGCCTTGTCGTAGTTTTCTTCAAGCAATAACTGATATGCTCGTTTGTAGCGTGCTTCAAAGTCACTTGCTCGCTGTGAATAACCTAAGCTCGAAACGCAGACCAACACAACAACTAAAACTAACGTTCGCATTTTAAAGAGGGTTAGAGGACAATGGCATGGATTAGGAATCAAGTCCAAAACGCTATCTCCAAAACCAATTGATATAATCGGGTGAATATGCAAAAACCTGCAAGAATTTCAAAGTTTTCTTACAGGTTTTTACTATTTGGTATGGCTGCTGCATGATTATCAGAAACCAAACAATCGTTTATTTTTTCTTCTTTGATGTATTTGCCTTTTGAGCCTCTTGTTGTTTGCGAGATTCTTCGGCGGCTGCCATTGTTTTTTCTAACATAGACGCAAACTTCGATTTCTTGACGGCTCCCGATGCAAATTTCTTACGGTTTTCGTCCAAAACTTCTTTTATTTTGGTTTCATCAACAAAACGACGAATAATTAATTGTTGAGCAATGGTAACCAAATTGGAAATAAAGTAGTAAAAGCTCAAACCCGATGGAAAAGTGTTCATCACAAACATAAAAATAACTGGCGTGATGTAACCCATTACCTTCATGTTAATAGGACTGTTGGGCTGCACTGGTGTAATTTGGTTGTTGTAATAAGCATACGCAATGTTTGAGATGCCCATCAACAAGGTAAAAATACTCACATGCGAACCATAAAACGGAATGAAACAGCAACATAATGGGCGCATCGTAAGTAGAGAGATCTACCGACCACCAAAAATGCTCTTGACGCAACTCAATTAAGTTAGGAACAAGAAAAACACCGACATCAACACGGGCAATTGCAATAACAGAGGCACACAACCACTCAACGGACTTACACCCACTTGCTGATACAGTTTCATTTGCTCTTGTTGCATTTTGCCTGCATCGTCACCAATTTTTTCTTTGAGTTCGTTGAGTTCGGGTTGGAGTACCCTCATTTTGGCCATCGAAATAAAAGAACGATACACTAAAGGCAACAAAACAGTTTTGATGATGATAACCAACAAGAAAATCAACAAGCCATAGTTAGAAATAAATCCTTCAAGGAAATTGAATAGGGGTACAAAAATGTATTTGTTCACCGATGGGAAGAACGCATACCCTAAGTAAACGTTATGCCAAAATCCATCAGCAACTTCGTTGACTACACTGAATTTGTTGGGTCCAAAAAACAAATCAAAACTTCCTTTTCCTGCTTTCAAATCGGCTATTGGCAATTGAAAATCTGCCTCTAAGGTTTTGATATTGAGCGAGTCTTGCTCGTTGGCAACAGATTTTACTTTTACGTTTTGGAGCGTAGTATTTTTGGCAATGAGGCCTGTTACAAAGTATTTTTGCTTAAAAGACAACCACTTGGCAGGTTGCTCTAAGGTAGCTTCTTGCGTGCCAGTAGGCGTTTCGCTCAGGTTATCAAAAGTTTCATCAGCAAGGTAATAATTTACCGTACTGGACTTGCGGTTTTCGGTCAGGTCAAATTCAGTTTGATGAACTTGCTTTTGCCAATGAATAAGAGCAGGGGCATTTTTCAGTTCGGCATCTAAGCCATTGAGTTTGATGTCGTAACCAATTTGAAAGCCACTCGCTGGAATCGTGTAGGCTTGCTCAACCACCTTACCATCAGCTAATTGGAGCGAGAACGTCACCTTTTCACTGCGGCCTTCTGCCACATTCATACTGCTGGATGTGGTGGAGAAAAACAATTTTTCGAGCTTAACATTACCTTTTAGGGTAGGCAATTCAAGCGAAAAATTATTACTCAACTCATCAATCAATATCAATGGTTTTTGGTCGTAAGTCTTATAGTTTTTTAATTCAACTTCTTTGATTTTGCCACCAAGTGTGCTAAAAGTCACTTTGAGGTCTTTGTTTTCTACAACAATTTGCTTTGAAGTACCTACTACACCATTAGCAAAATCGCCCATAGATTGACGGATAACCGCCGTATCAACAGGTGCTACTTGTTTTGTAGGTTTTGAAGTTACAGGTGCTGTTTTTTTGGTGGGTTCGGGCTGCTTTGTTTCAGGTACCAACATCTGATACCCAATGAGCATCAAAAAAATCAGTAGCATCCCAATCAGGGTATTTCTATCCATTCTGGTGGTCTGTAAATAGTTTTCCGTTATTTGTTACGCAATGTCGACTGGTAAGTCACTGAAAATCAACACCCTCGTCAAACTAACAATGGTACAAAACGGTATTAATTGTATGTTTTAAAAATGGGAACGCAAAGTTCGTAAAGAATTAGCCAATCTCCGCATAAGGTCATCATTTTCTTTGACCGTTTATATAAAAATAAGCCATGAACTGTACCCCAATCAAGGGCAATTATGCCGTAACCGCTTGTTTTTCAAGTGCATATTTTTGGGCAGCTTTCACAAAGCCTACAAACAAAGGGTGCGGACTCATCACAGTACTGCGGAGCTCGGGGTGGAACTGCACCCCAATGAAGAATGGATGGTTGAGGTTTTCGATGATTTCTACCAACTGATTGGCAGGGTTGATACCCGAAGTAATTAAACCTCCTTTTTGTAAGGCTTCTACATACTGATTGTTGAGTTCATAACGGTGCCGGTGTCGTTCAAACACTTTGGTTTTGCCATAAATTTCGTGAGCAAGTGTCCCTTTCTGAATATGACATTCATAAGCCCCCAAACGCATGGTTCCGCCTTTGTTTGAGATTTTCTTCTGCTCTTCCATCATGTCAATCACGGGGCAGTCTGTTTCTTTGTTCATTTCGGTAGAGTTGGCTTCGCTGAGGCCCAGTACATTTCGGGCAAATTCAATCACAGCCATTTGCATACCAAGACAAATACCAAAGAACGGAATGCCGTTTTCACGAGCGTATTGTACGGCTCTTACTTTGCCTTCGATACCCCGCTCACCAAAACCTGGGGCTACCAAAATTCCGTCTAAATCAGCTAACTTTTCTTCAAGGTTTTCTTCTATATGCTCTGAATGTGTCCATTGAATGTTCACTTTGCACTCGTTCAATGCACCTGCATGAATAAACGATTCGACAATGGATTTATAGGCATCGTGGAGTTCTACGTACTTACCAACCAAGCCAATGGTTACTTCTCGTTTGGGGTTTTTAAGGCGGGTCAAAAACTTCGTCCAAGCCTCTAAATCAGCATCTTGGTCGTTGTAAAGATTTAATTTGTAGAGTACTCGCTGATCTAATTTTTCTTGTTTCATCAAGAGCGGCACGTCATAGATGGTTTCGGCATCACGAGCCTCAATCACGTCGTTTTGCTGCACATTGCAAAAGAGTGCAATTTTCTTCCGCATCTCTACCGGAATGGGATGTTCCGTCCTACAAACCAATATATCGGCCTGAATACCAGACTCTTGCAAGGCTTTTACTGAGTGTTGTGTAGGCAGTTTGAGTTCACCTGCAAACTGAAATTACCGGAATAATATTAAGTGAATAAACAGCGTGGAGTCGCCGAAACCCATTTTAATTGGCGAGTGCTTCAATAGGCAACAGCGACCAATATCTACTGGCCATAATTTTAGAGGTAATCACAATATCGCATACTTGCAGTTGCGCCAGTACCAAGATGTTCCGCTTTATTTCGTCGGTAATGTGTGGTACTACCTGCACGGTTTTACCCAAATAGTCGCCTCGGCGTTCTTTGGTAATTACATTGAAATAGATGCGCCCGGTAGTAATGTTATTGGCTTGCAAGTGCGTGCATTTAAGAACGCTCATGTGACCCAAGTCGGAGTCGGTTTCACGCCATCGTTGGTTACATAGCACTCGCCGTGCTCGTAGGGGTTAAGTGTACCCGGGTCAACATTGATGTAAGGGTCAAATTTTTGGATAGTAACCGGCAACCTCAGGCTTGCTAGCGATTTAGCTAATGAAGAAACGATATTCGCAGCGCCAGGAGAAGATGTAACTCCACCCGTCACAAAAACGTACTTTGCCTGTTTAGAACATGATTTTGAAGTTTTGTTATTGTACGGATGCAAGGCTTGGTTTACTGGCCATTTCAGTGATTTGAAGATAGTTTTTTCGGAAAATGGGTAAGCAATTGATAATCAGGAAAAATTTAGCAAATTTTTCTTCTACAAATTATATAGCCAATGAAACTGCCTTTCGGCTAATTGGAAATGCCGGTTTGTTTGCTGCAAAACAACTTTAATTGAGTCATTTCTGAGTATTGTTTTTAGCAAAAGCGTTTGTTTGTCAATCACCTGATAATGAAGCGTTAGTAGGCTTAGGCTATCGCTTAGGGCTTTTTTGAGTGCAATTTCATGCTTGGTGGTATCTACTTTATATGCAAAATAACCTCGGCGGTATCGCTGCCGAAATAGCGTATCGTTGGTGCTGATGCTCCCATAGTTTTCTTTGTCAAAATCACATCTCGCCATGTATGAGCGAATCTGTTGGCGAAGGCATTACCACTTCATTATTTTTAGAAAATTGAGTAACGGCATACACGCCATAAAAGGGTTTGGGAATAGGTATATTTATTGTTTCCTGATAGCGTTGCCAGCCTTCAACTACTTGCAGAATCTATGCAATCCTACAAAAACCACTTTGGTAATACTTATAGCGCATCCCATTTTACGAATATCGAAATACATGGAAGTAGCCACTACGGGTTTATTCAACACAAAAGCGAAATATGCAATCGTTTTAGCATCAAAGGCCAATAACAGTGCAATAAACAACCAAATTCGTTGAAAATAACTTTACGGGAATGTCGTAGCACAGGTTAGGGCATCATCACATTCACAAGCACGGTTAATCCCTTAAGCAGGCCAACGGTAACTGTTCGGCGATAGGTAAATGAAGCCGACGATGGTTTCCATCAGCCCCGAAAGAATTGATGCGGTGACGAATAACCACCATAAACATCCACGAAAAACGCGTTATTAGTCACCCAGCGGTGTAGCAGAAATTGCTCAAATTGAAATACATTTGAAGGCAAAACAATAATGATACCGTACACAAAAGCAACCATAACAATATAATATGTACATGGTAATTACAACAATGTAGCTAACACCTCATAATGAGGGCGTTGGCAGTCGAAATACTCCACAAAATGCTCCCAATTAGAGCCAATGACAAAAAAAGCCATAGCTGAGTCCAAGCAAATGAAGTATCGCCACTGCCATTAACCGGAACCAGCACATCTCGCACATGAAAAAGATGGGTGTTAGCCGCATTGACTATGGCCGATTCAACTTTATAATATTGTTCGCTTAACCAGCCAATGCCCGGAATAAAACTCAACCAAGACCACGGTTGGAAATTGAGGGCAAAATAGATAAAGATAAACCGAAAAATATTTTTTTGCCAAAGCGGCCATGTAATTGAAGGAGTAAGTGGTTTGTCAGATTCCATCTCGAATTGTGGGTTTCTTTATATCGGGTTTAAAAATAACAATTTATCTTTTACTTTTAGCATCGGGTTTACAATATCGTTTTTCATTCATTTATGTCACACAAGCGTTTTTTAAGCATCTACTCTTCTTCAGCAGGGTCGGGCAAAACTTATACATTAGCAAGAGAATACCTCAAATTAGTATTGGGCAACGACGCTACTCGAGAGAGTTTCAACCGTTATTATTACAAACACATCTTGGCCGTCACCTTTACCAACGATGCCGCCCATGAGATGAAAGAAAGGATTTTGAGTAACCTCCAAGGCTTTGCCAACTTGGAGCAACTACCTCATAAAGAGCAAGTTAAACTAAAATTCTTACTGAGCGAGGTAACAGAACAAATCAACCAAGCACAAACTGAGCAACTCACCGAAAGCATGGTTCAGTATCGTGCCAAGGAGGTATTTCGGAGCATTATTCACGACTACGCCAGTTTTTCGGTAAGTACTATTGATAGTTTTACACAAAGAGTAGTCAGTGCTTTTACAGAAGAGTTGGGGATTCCGTACAATTTTGACGTAAGCCTCGATGCCGAAACACTGCTGGAAGCCGCTGTGCATCAGCTTCTTGCCAAAGTGGGAGCCGATGATTACGCCCCGCTCACCAAGATTATGACCGAGTTTTCGGAAGACTTAGCCGATGAAGGAGGTAACTGGAATCGCCTACATGCTGACATTGCTTCGTTTGCTAAAATCCTCCTCGAAGACAAACACCACGAGCGAATTGTGCAACTACAAAGCCTTGAACCACAGGACTTTCTACAACTTAACCGTAAGATAACGGCTTTTATGCGGCGAATGGACGAGTCCGTCAAGCAATTGGGAACTCGGGGTTTTGAACTGATTACCCAACAAAACTTAGAGGCCAGTGATTTTTTTCAGGGCAATCGTGGCATTTATGGGTATTTCAAAAAATGGGCAGAAAGTCCTGATTTTGTGGCTAATGAAGCCAATTCGTATGTAAAGAAAACCATTGAGGAAAATAAATGGGGCGGAAGCAAAAGCCCAGCTCCTATCATGGCCATGATTGAGGGTATAAAAATGCCCTTAGCAGAGGCTGTTGAACAAATTGAAAGTATTAGAGAAGATAACCTGCCTCGCTACAAAATATATAAAGTACTGCGAAAACAGTTGCCGAAATTAGCCCTATTGAAACAACTCAGCCACGAACTCCAAGACATTGAAGATAGTACCAATACTGTTCATATTTCGGCTTTTAACCGTAAAATCATGGACATTGTGCTCAACGAACCAGTGCCATTTATTTACGAACGACTGGGCGAGAAATACTATCATATCCTAATTGACGAGTTTCAAGACACCTCTGTTTTGCAATGGACAAACTTTATGCCACTGATAGACAACAGTTTAGCCTACCAACGATTCAACTTACTCGTGGGCGATGCCAAGCAAAGTATTTATCGCTTTAGGGGGGGGGAAATGGAGCAAATCGTTTACCTACACCGAGGAGAAACCACCCCCTTGATTCCTGAAAATGAGTATGCAGATTTACTCGTTGAGCGATATTTTAACATAGAGCGAAATGTTAAACCCGAAGTGTTAGACACTAATTACCGAAGTACTCACGAAATCATTGCCTTCAACAATGACCTCTTTCGGTTTATTGTTGATTCTCACCAGCCAGAATTTGAACTACTTGGTAAGGCATACAATGATTTTAGGCAAAACACACACGATGGCACTCGTGCAGGTGGACACGTAGAAATTGATTTTTTGCCAGTAACCGAAAGTGATACCGAAGACGAAGTCACGCTGCGTAAAGTCTGGGAATTGGTACAACAATTAGTACAGCAAGAAGGTTTTCAACCTAAAGACATTGCTGTGCTGTGCCGTAAAAACAGGCAATCGGGCAAAGTAGCCAATTTCTTGAAAGACAAGTATCTTTCCTATGCAGATGGGCGTACAGAAAGACTTGAAATTATCTCGCAAGATTCGCTCTCGCTCAATTTTTCAGAGGCTGTCAATCTGGTCACATCGGTTATGTGGGTTATTCAATCGCCCGCACATCAATTAGCTAAGTATGAGGCACTTTACCTATTTTACAAAATTGTTTTGCAGCAAATTCCTGACACCACCATCAACAAAGAAATTAAAGACGTAGTAGAAAGTCCAGACCCAAAAGCGTTTTTTAACCACCTTGCGGTGCATCATTATCACTTAAAAGCCTTCAAGCTACAGCAAGCAGGTTTGTATGAATTGGCAGAAGAATTAGTCACCAACTTTCGACTATTTGACCGTTCGTATGAAACCGCTTATTTGTTCCGTTTTTTGGATGTTGTTTTAGATTTCAGCCTTCGACAAAGCAATCAACTCACTGATTTTCTGGACTTTTGGGACACTAAAAAGACCAAACTTTCCATCATTACGGAGTCAGACCAAAATGCAGTAACCATTACGTCGGTTCATAAATCAAAAGGACTGGAGTACCCAGTTGTAATTATTCCGTATGCCAATTGGCAAACCAAACCCAATGCTCGTGACCAAATCTGGGCCGATTTGACCGAAAGTGATTTCCCCGAACTTCGCCTTGAAGCTAACGAAACCCAAACGCAACGGAGGCTTGCGGTAGGTACCTTCAACTTGAGTGCTTCGGCCTTAGAAAAAACCCCGATTGAACCACTATATGAGCAAGAGCGAGAATTGATTTTTTTGGATAACCTCAACACACTCTATGTGGCACTCACTCGTCCTACGCAACGGCTTTATTTGCTAACCCCCTCCAAAGATCCTACCAAAATGAAAGACTCGGTTGGGGCAATTTTTTACAACTATTTGGTAAACAAAGGCTTATATGAAACTGAAAAATTTGAATACATAATTTCAGAAGGAGCTGCCAACACACCTAAGCCTGCCCAATTTGAAGACAATAACATACTGGAAATCAACAACATCATTAGTTTTGACCGAACCGATAACGTAAGGCTACGCCATAGTGCCGAGCGGGTTTTTGATTTAGAAACATTTGATGCAAAAAAAGATTATGGCAACAAAGTACATACTGCTTTTGCAAAAATCAAGAACAAAAATGATATAACCGTAGCACTACAAGAGATGGTATTTAAAGGAGATATTACTCCTAAAGAGTCCGAAGATTTGCGTATCAGCATCGAAAAAATAATACAACATCCTGATTTAGAGCCACTTTTTAGCGAAAATATTCAAACCGAAAACGAACGAGAAATTCTACTACAAAATAATACCTACCGACCCGATAGAGTTGTATTTCTGCCTGACCAAGTGGTGATTATAGATTACAAAACAGGTTCGCCCCAAAACGACCACCAAACACAAATTAAACGCTATGCCAAATTATACGAACAAATGGGTTTTGAAAACGTGGAGACTCGTCTGGTATATTTAGAATTGGAACAAGTGGTGAGGGTATAGCAGCATTCTTTGTAAGACATTTTGCATTTTTGTACTAAGTTTGCCCCAAACTATTCGTTCTCTCATTGTATCATTCTCTCACTCATTCATTGACTTCATGTCACCAAAACAACTTCAATTAATTGCCAATTCGCTGGGTATCAGTGCTCGACAAGTAGAAAATACCGTTAATTTGTTAGCTGGTGGAGCCACAGTTCCATTTATTTCACGTTATCGAAAAGAAGTAACCGGAAGTCTCGACGAAGTAAAGATTCAGGAAATCAAAGACTTATGGCAAAAACAGCTCGAAGCTGACAAACGCCGTGAGGCCATCATCAAATCCATTGAAGAACAAGGCAAAATGACCCCAGAGTTGTTAGCCAAACTCAATAATGCTTATTCGCTGCAAGAATTAGAAGACATTTATCTACCCTATAAACTCAAACGCAAAACTAAAGCCACCATCGCCATCGAAAAAGGGCTTGAACCTTTGGCACAATTGGTTTTTAGCCAAAAAGAAGGAAATCTCGAACGTAAAGCAGAACAATTCCTTAACGAGCAAGTAAAAAGTATTGACGAGGCCCTACAAGGCGCACGAGACATCATGGCTGAGTGGATTAACGAAGACCTCAACTCTCGAAATGGCATCAGGTATATATTTGAAAAAGAGGCAGTTATTTCATCAAAAGTCAAGAAAAATAAGGAAACCGAAGGGGCCAAATACCGAGATTATTTTGACTTTTCGGAAGCATTAAATAAAATACCTTCGCACCGCTTATTAGCCATTCGTCGGGGCGAAGAAGAAGGTTTTTTGTCTGTGGACATTTCGCCAACCGAAATCAATGCCATAGAACGACTCAATCGCCTGCACCTCAAAGGCTTAGCCGAACCCAAAGCCCAGGTTGAAGAAGCCATCAGAGACAGCTATAAGCGGCTCATTAAGCCTTCTATCGAAACCGAATTTTCTAATTTATCAAAAGAAAAAGCCGACCTCGAAGCCATCAAGATTTTTGCTCAAAACCTTCGGCAATTGTTACTTTCGTCACCATTGGGCCAAAAACGAGTGTTGGCCATTGACCCTGGCTATCGTACAGGATGTAAGGTAGTATGCCTTGATAATCAAGGTAATCTGTTAGATGATACCGTTATTTATCCGCACACCGGGCAGCACGATTTGCATAAGGCAGTGGATATACTCAAAACATTGATTACTAAACATCGAATTGAAGCCATTGCCATTGGTAACGGCACAGCAGGGAGAGAAACAGAGGATTTGGTCAAAAAAATCATATTTGAACGAACCGTTCAGGTGTTCATGGTATCTGAACAAGGAGCTTCTATTTACTCAGCTTCGGCAGTTGCCCGTGACGAATTCCCAACCAAAGACGTAACAGTAAGAGGAGCTATTTCTATCGGACGACGCTTGATGGATCCTTTGGCTGAGTTAGTAAAAATTGACCCAAAATCTATTGGAGTTGGTCAGTATCAGCACGATGTTGAACAAAAATTCCTCAAAAACTCACTGGATGTGGTAGTTGAAAGTTGCGTAAACTCAGTTGGTGTCAATCTGAATACTGCCTCCAAGCATTTGTTGAGTTATGTATCGGGCTTAGGACCAGCTTTGGCACAAAACATAGTGGATTATAGAGCCAAAAACGGCAATTTCAAAAACAGACAAGAACTATTAAAAGTAAGCCGTTTGGGCGAAAAAGCCTTTGAGCAATGTGCTGGTTTCTTGCGGATTCAAGGAGCGAACAACCCATTAGACAATTCAGCTGTTCATCCAGAAAGCTATCCACTTGTTGAAAAAATGGCGAAAGATTTGGGAGCATCCGTAGTGGAATTAGTTGTTAATGAACCACTTCGCAAGCGAATTGACCTCAAAAAATATGTTTCAGCAACAGTTGGTTTGCCTACTTTGCAAGACATTGTAGCTGAATTAGAAAAACCAGGCCGTGACCCTCGTCAAGAACTCATTGCCTTTAAGTTTGACCCCAACATCCGAAGCATCGAAGACCTCTACGAAGGCATGGTTCTCAATGGAATTGTCACCAATATAACAGCATTTGGTTGCTTTGTTGATATTGGTGTAAAACAAGATGGACTTGTACACGTTTCACAATTAAGCCATAAGTTTGTGTCTGACCCCAATCAGGTTGTCAAGCTTCAACAACATGTAAAAGTAAAAGTGCAAAGTGTTGATATTGACCGCAAGCGAATTGGCTTGACTATGAAGTTGTAATATGAACCAATGGAAGCAAAAAAAAGTATTACAGGGTCTGTACCGCAAGTCTGACCAGGCCCTGCCACGCTTTGCTCGAAATGAAGTGCCAAATCAAAGTCAACACCGAAAGTCTGACCTGAAAGATAAAGTCAACAGCTTGGCCAATAATGTAATAACCTTCAAATATTATGGCTATTCATTGATTTTACTTTTCTTTATTTCTTCTTGCTCACTTTTCAAAAAAACACCGAAATACTCAAAAGTTTCAGCTGAAATCATAGAAACTGCCCGAAGCTACACAGGAACGCCTTACCGAAGTGGCGGTGCGGACCGAAAAGGCATGGATTGTTCGGGCCTGATTATTACAAGTTTTAAAGAAGTTGGCCTACAAATGCCTCGGATTTCGTGGCAACAAGCCGAAGTAGGCAAAGAAATCAGACTGAGGGATGCCCGACCGGGCGACTTAGTGTTTTTTGTGACGGGCAAAAAAGGAGCTGCCCCCATTAACCACGCAGGCATTGTTACCCGAATTAAAGGCAACGAAATATGGTTTATACACGCCTCCACAAGTAAGGGAGTTAGAGAAGACAACCTACAAACAGACTATTGGAAAAGCTCCTTTGCACGCATCACAAGGCCGTTTTAGTAGATTGCTATGGCAGCTTTATTTCTCTCAAACTTCTTCCATTACCCCTGAGTCTCAGCTTCGCTCGACTACCAATTTTCTCGATTTGACACTTCTTAACTTTTCGACTTCACTTGACTTATAACATCTGATTTGATACAAAATTCAAGAATGAATTAGTTTGAGAATCGTATTCAACACGGTCTAATGAATACAAATAAGCTCCTTTTTTAGAATACCCTTTTTGTTTCTCTTTCAATTTAACTAAGAGCTTAGTAGAGAGAATCTTACGGCTAAAATTTCGTTTGTCCATTGCTGTTTCGTAGATAGCCTCGTACAATTTTTGAAGTTGCGGAATCGTGAACTTTTCGGGTAAAAGTTCAAAACCAATTGGGTGAAATGCAGCCTTATATCGTAAGCGTTCTTTGGCCAATTTAACCATTTCGGCATGGTCAAAGAGCATATTTTGAGGCAGTTGGTCAGCTTCAAACCATTGGGCATTGTACTCATGTGTAATTTCGCCGTCGTAGTGAGGCACATTGATTAGTGCAAAATATGCCACCGAAACAGTTCTTTCGACAGGGTCACGAAATGGATTCCCAAAAGAGTACAATTGCTCCAAATATACCTCCTTCAATCCTGTCAATTCAAACAAAATTCGGTCGGCAGCTTGGTCCAAACTCTCAGAAGGCAACAACCATCCACCCATCAGCGACCATGTATCTTTATCTGGCTCGATGCCTCGTTGAACCAACAATAATTTTAAATTTTCACCATCAAAACCAAAAATAATAGAGTCCAACGCCACCAAACATTTGGTTTGTTGTTGGTACAATTCAAGCATTTCGGAGTGCATAAGTTGATTTTTTTGAATTTAGGCGTAGTGGATGGACTATGACCTAAAATCGCTACATTCGGTTTAGAGCAATATAGATTTTACGATTAACCTTTGTTAAAACAGCAATTAACCATTCTGGATGGCAAGATACGTAAAATGCTTAAAATGAGAAGCCTACCAACAAAAAATCCCGCAAGTGCGGGATTTTTTGAGATGTGGAGAAGATCGGGCTCGAACCGACGACCTCTTGCATGCCATGCAAGCGCTCTAGCCAACTGAGCTACATCCCCATTATGTAAAAAAACTTCTATTCTCAAACCGACGACCTCTTGCATAACATCGGTGCGACGACTCGCCAAGCGCTATAGCCAACTGGTGAGCCAGCCCTGTGAGCTACATCCCCATTATGTAAAAAAACTTCTATTCTCAAACCGACGACCTCTTGCATGACAACGGTGCGACGACTTGCCAAGCGCAATAGCCAACTGGTGAGCCAGCCCTGTGAGCTACATCCCCGATTCCAGATAACGGATAACAAATTTTGGCTAACCATTACTCGCTAACCGCTCAAAGGAATGCAAAGGTGAGAAATTGAATTCAAATCTCAAAATCTATGTCTTGATTTTTTCTTCATCAACAAGATTTACGAACTTTGGGGCATGATAAAGAAAATCATCTCCCTTGTCCTTCGTTATGTACCCCGCCCACTGTTGCAACGGGTTAGTCATATTGTACTCAAAATCTGGTCATTCTTCCTAAAAGGAAACAAAGTCGAATGCACCGTTTGTAGCTCACAATTTAGTAAATTTTTACCTTACGGGCGGCTCAATGTACGTGAAAACGCCCTGTGCCCCAACTGTTTAGCATTAGAACGACATCGTTTGATGTACCTCTATCTCAAAGAAAAAACCAACTTCTTTACGGCCAATCTCAAAGTGCTGCATGTGGCACCTGAATACTGCTTTATTGACCGTTTTGAGGCCATGAAAAACTTAGAATACATCACTGCCGACATTGAAAGCCCATTGGCGAAGGTCAAAATGGACATTCATCAGATTCCATTTGAAGCCAATACCTTTGATGTGGCTTTTTGTAATCACGTACTGGAACACGTAGATGATTTTGTAAAAGCCACTTCTGAATTGTATCGGGTACTCAAACCTGGCGGCTGGGCTATTATTCAAAGTCCACAAGATTGGTCACGAGCGCATACTTACGAAGACAACACCATCACCGACCCTCGGGAACGAGAAAAACATTTTCTTCAAAACGATCACCTACGCATCTTTGGGCAAGACTATGGACGAGAACTCGAAAAAGGCGGTTTTAAGGTCATTGAAGATAAGTTTGTTATGGAAATGTCTCAAGATTTAGTCCAAAAATATGGTTTACCGAAAGAAGAAATTGTATATTTCTGCCTAAAAACAATTGACTAATTAAAAGTGCCTGCAAAGGATACTGCTACGATTGAATCTTTTTCAACAATCAAACATGAAATACGCACCCATCTCCTCTGAACTTTTTGTAGGCAATAGAAATCGCCTTACCAAGCTACTGAAACCCAAGTCAATGGCTCTATTGAACTCAAACGACATCATGCCAACCAATGCAGATGGAACGATGGGTTTCAGGCAAAATACTGACCTTTTTCATCTCACCGGCATTGATCAAGAAGAAAGTATTTTGTTGCTTTTTCCGGATAGCCCAATTGAAAAATACAGAGAAATACTGTTTTTAAGAGAAACTAATGATCACATTGCCGTTTGGGAAGGTTATAAATACACTAAACAGCACGCTCATGAAGTATCTGGTATTCAAACCATTCTGTGGACACACCAGCTTGACGGAGTTCTGCGGCAAATTGTTTTTGAGGCAGAAAACATCTATTTGAATCAAAACGAACATTCTCGAAATTCATCAGAAGTACAAACTCGTGATACAAAGTTTGTGAACATGATGAAAGACCGTTTCCCACTTCACAAACTCGAACGATTGGCACCTTTAATGCACAACATACGAGCCATCAAACAGCCAATTGAGGTCGAATTGTTGAATGAGGCAGTCCGTATTACAAAAGCAGGTTTTGAGCGGGTAGCACGTTTTGTAAAACCTGGTGTAATGGAGTATGAATTGGAGGCCGAACTTCTTCATGAATTTGTCCGAAACCGCTCTACTGGCTTTGCTTACACGCCTATCATAGCGTCGGGGGCGAGTGCCTGTGTGTTACATTATATTGAAAACAACCGCCCGTGCAAAGATGGCGACATTTTGTTGCTTGATGTTGCTGCCGAGTACGCTAATTATAATGCAGATTTGACTCGCTCGATTCCAGTGAATGGACGATTTACCCCCCGTCAGAAACAGGTGTATAGTGCGGTATTGAGAGCCATGAAGTTTTGTAAAAACCTCATGAAACCAGGTGCGCTTTGGGATGAGAATCAAAAAGAAGTTGAGAATTTTCTTGAAGCTGAACTGATTGGCCTTGGTTTGCTCGACAAACACGAAGTAGCTAATCAAAATCCTGATAATCCGTTGTATAAGAAGTACTTCATGCACGGGGTTTCTCACTTTTTAGGTCTTGATGTTCATGATGTGGGCAACAAATACCGTCGTTTTGAAGCGGGCATGGTGTTCACCTGCGAACCAGGACTCTATATCCCCGAAGAAGGCTTGGGTATAAGGTTAGAGAATAATATTTTGATTACCGAAACGGGAAATCTTGATTTAATGGCGAATATTCCAATTGAAATTGAAGAAATTGAAGACCTTATGAATAGCTAAAAACAGATGTCAAACTCAGAACATTTTGAAAGCGAGGAACATTACGAAAATCAAGCAAAAAAATATCGCCGTTTTGCTCAACGAAAAAACGACATGGAACAACAACAAAATCATTCGATGCTTTCTATTTTTAATGATAGTTACCTCAACGAATTTAAGTTGTTTTATGCACTTTTTGGTAAAATACCCTCTGCTTTTACTATTGGTGGACTTATTTTAGAGAAAGCTGTTACCTTTTTCGAAAAAGAATACCAGCCTCAAATTCAAGAAGAATTGTTCTTGAATTTTTATTCTCGTAACAAAAAAGCCTACCTCACCGATGAGCGTATGTTTTTGTTGAAGAATGGCCTATTGATTACTTTTAATGACCGTGACACTTGTCGAGTACTGGGGTCACCACCAGACCGAATATTCGCACAAGAACTTACTAATCAACTACTTAAATTCAAAATTCGAGAACAAGGAACACAATATAAGATCAATTTACTGACCCAAAGTCGCTACGAAGGCATCACGACCGAACAACTCAAAATCAATAGGGTAAAGCTGGATATTCATGCCAATTACAATGATGATTTTGCAGAAGCACACGAAACCATCACTAAACGCCTCAACCAAAAGAATGACAAGGGCTTGGTTATTTTGCATGGCTTGCCCGGCACTGGCAAAACATCGTACTTGCGTTTTTTGACTGGAAAGATTCGTAAAAAGATTTTTTTTCTTCAACCTCACATTGCTGCTCACATCACCGACCCTGAGTTTGTGAGTATTTTGATCCAAAACCCCAACTCTGTCTTGATTATCGAAGACGCCGAAAATATCTTGATGAACCGGGAAGATACGGGCAATTCGGTGGTTTCAATCTTACTGAATCTGGCAGATGGTTTGCTCTCAGACTGCCTTAACTTGCAGATTATCTGCACCTTTAATACCTCAATTTCAAATATTGACGAGGCACTTTTACGTAAAGGGAGACTGATTGCCAAGTACGAATTCGGTAAAATTTCGGCAGAAAAAGCCCAGCAACTTTCAGAAAAATTAGGGTTTCAAACCCAAATCACTGAACCTATGACCTTGGCCGAAATTTATAATCAGACCGAAAAACAGTTTCATCAGCCAAAGGAAAAACGTAAGATTGGGTTTTGAGTACTTTTGTTAGGCAATTTTTTGCCCAATAAGTAACTTAAGTTGTTCAATAGAAATTTTTCAGTAGCGTAGCGTTTGCAATCGCATTGGCGAAACGACGCTACGCTATTGAAAAATTGAACAGATAATTGTTCGTTTGGCGTAGTAGAAACTAATTTATCCGCAGCTACTATAAGTGAATGATAAATAACGACTTATTGAATTTATCAATCAACGCTTATGGTTCATCATTACTTAACCCTTATCTTTGCAACGTAATCAACAAAACCCCTTGCATGAGGACACTACTCGATTTCGAGAAACCAATTGCCGAACTTGAAAACAGGTTGGCAGAAATGAAACGGCTGGCAGAGGTGAATAATATTGATGTAAGTGCGCCTGTTGCTGATCTTGAAGCCAGGATAGAGGAGCTACGCAGAGAAACCTCCGACAATTTGACCCGATGGCAACGAGTTCAACTATCTCGCCACCCCGACCGACCTTACAGCTTAGATTACATTGAGCTGATTTGTAAGCAGTTTATTGAGCTGCATGGCGATCGAAATTTTGGGGATGACCCAGCTATGGTTGGTGGTTTTGGCGAAATAGACGGCCAAACCGTGATGATAATTGGTCAACAAAAAGGACGAAACACCAAGCAACGTCAGTACCGAAATTTTGGCATGGCCAATCCAGAAGGCTACCGTAAAGCCCTGAGATTGATGAAATTAGCTGAAAAATTCAACAAACCTATCGTTACTTTAATTGATACTCCAGGTGCTTTTCCGGGTTTAGAAGCAGAAGAACGTGGGCAAGGTGAAGCCATTGCCCGTAACCTGAAAGAAATGTTTACGCTCAAAGTGCCTGTAATCTGTATTATTATTGGCGAAGGTGCATCGGGTGGGGCATTAGGTATTGCTATTGGCGACCGTGTACTCATGCTCGAAAACACTTGGTACTCAGTTATTTCACCAGAATCATGTTCGTCTATTTTGTGGCGTAGTTGGAATTTTAAAGAACAGGCTGCAGAAGCTCTCAAACTAACCGCAAAAGATATGATGAGCAATGGCCTAATTGATGGCATTGTGCCCGAACCGCTTGGAGGAGCACATCTTGACACGGCTCAAATGGCAGCTATTCTTAAAAAAGTCATATTAACAACACTATCTGAGCTTCAGTCTTTGTCGCCGGAAGAACGCATTGACCAACGCATTGAGAAATTTGAAAACATGGGTGTGGTAAATGAATTTTGAGTTAAAGTCAAATAATCTGAAAAGCCAAAGGTCTGTACAAACAAACGCCTATTGAAACCAATCATCCGCAATCTTATTTTTGACATGGGTAATGTCATTATTGACATTGAGCCAGCCCGCACCATTCAAGCCTTTGCTGACTTGGCAGGAGTAAGTGTGGAATATGTTCAACAAAAGATTAGAGACACTAATTTGTTTTATTTGCACGAATCGGGTCAGATAGATGAACATGAGCTTCGGGCTATTTTTAAGCGTGAGTTAAACGGAGATTGGTCTGATAGTCAATTAGATACTTGCTGGAACTCGCTGCTTTTTCCACTGCCTATAGAACGCTTGCATTTACTTGACAACTTACGAACTCAGTACAGAATTTATTTACTAAGCAATACCAACGCCATTCATTTACGGGAAATTGAACGTCAGGCAAAAGCGCATTTGGGAAAGCCTTATGCTTTGTTATTTGATGAACTTTTTATGTCGTATCAAATGGGTAAAATGAAACCTGACCCTGCTATTTATCAAGAAATGTTGGATAGGGCTGGCATTCAAGCCTGCGAAAGTCTATTTATAGACGATGTACATGCCAACATCAAAGCAGCCAACAAATTAGGTATTCAGACCATTCATCATAACCCTCAGACTAATACCATTTTAGATTATTTTACTGGTAATCAGCTACTTGCAAAATAAGCTTGTAAACAAAGAAATCTGTGAATCGTCGCCAACGAACTTACCTCATTCAAGCCTCGCTATTTATACTGACACTCCTGACTACTACCTTGGCAGGCGCTGAATGGACATGGGGTAGTTCATTTCTTGAACCATTTAGAGAAATGGGGTGGCGCAGTTTTGGAGTGGTCTCAGATTCTCAGTGCCATTCTTAGGGGTGCTTACAGTACATGAGTTTGGACATTACTTCGTTGCAAAAAAAAATCGTGTCAAAGTAACCTTGCCATACTATATTCCTATCTGGCTTGGCACACTCACAAGCATTGGCACAATGGGGGCCTTTATTCGCATCAAAAGTCAAATAAAAACCGCTCGACAATACTTTGATATTGGTATTGCAGGGCCTTTGGCTGGATTTATAGCTGCACTTGGCTTGCTCTGGTTTGGGTTTACACATTTACCTTCGCTCGATTATTTGTTTGAAATTCACCCCGAATACAAACAATTTGGCTCCGATTACGCCGCATTTGTTTATCAAACAAAGCGAGCTGGCAACGTTGCGTTGGGTGACAATTTGGTTTTTTGGTTTTTTAGAACCTACGTGGCTACCGACCCAACTCTGATACCTTCGGCCTATGAAATCATTCATTATCCTTATTTGTTTGCTGGTTACTTGGCTTTATTTTTTACGGCTCTTAACCTTATTCCTATTGGACAGTTAGATGGTGGACACATTCTTTATGCCTTAATTGGCACTAAAAGGCATCGCTTCCTATCTCCTATTTTATTCACATTATTTGTAATTTATGCAGGATTAGGTGTTTACAGAATGTCAGACTTTGCCCTTGCCAACGATATGGATTACTACGAAGAAATTGGGTACGCCGTTCTATACATGGGCTTTTTGTTTTTGATGTTTCGGCGAATGGCCCAAACACCCATCAATGCGCTTATTATTGCTTTATGTGTATTTTTGGTACAAATGCTTTTACCTGAACTGATTCAAGGCTTAACTGGTTACTCTGGTTTTTTGCCCTTTTTGTTTTTTCTCGGCAGGTTTTTGGGTGTTTATCATCCACCTGCCCAACACGAAGAACCCTTAGATTGGAAACGAAAACTGTTAGGTTGGCTCGCTTTAATTGTTTTTATAGTTTGTTTTAGCCCACAACCTTTTATTATTGACTAAACCATGTTTCTTAAACTCACCAATTGGATTGCAATTTCAATTTTTAAGCTGCTAGGCTGGAAAGTAGCCGGGCATTTCCCTATTGATAAAAAAAAATATCCTAAGACCATTGTGATTGTGGCTCCTCATGCAACTGCTTGGGATGTTCCGGTTGGTCTTGGCACTCGCCCCCAAATGAATCAAAAAGTAGGCTTTTTGGGCAAAAAAGAACTATTTGAGGGATGGTTAGGGCCTCTTTTCAAGGCGTTTGGCGGAACACCTGTTGATAGAAGTGCTCCTCATGGGCTCGTAGGAGAAGTAGTTGAGTATTTTCACTCTCAACCAGAAGTATGCTTGGTTATCACCCCAGAAGGCACTCGCAAAAATGTAAAAGAACTAAAAAGAGGATTTTATCACATGGCAATCGCAACCAAAGCCCCTATTGTAATGGCTGGTTTTGATTATCCACGCAAAACGGTCTTTTTTTCGGAGCCTTTTTTTCCTGTTGGTGATTGGAACCAAGACAAGGTAACCATCGCCAAGTATTTTAGTACCATTCAAGGCGTTCAAAAAGACTGGATTGCCAACTACCTTGCCCCAAAAGCATAGCTGACCATGATTGACATTTCAAAAGTACCTTCGGCGTGTTTTGTACTGGAAGAACGACTGCTACGAAAAAATTTAGAATTACTGCAAAGTGTACAAGCACGAACCAGTGTGCAGATCATATTGGCACTCAAAGGCTTTGCTATGTATAGTACGTTTCCATTCGTCAAAAAATACTTAGCTGGTGCTACGGCCAGTTCGCTGAACGAAGCTCGCTTGATTTTTGAAGAAATGGGCTGTAAGGCGCATACTTATTCCCCTTTGTACTTGGACTCGGACATGCCCGAAATCCTTGATTATTCCAGTCATTTGACTTTCAATTCGTGGAATCAATATGAGCGATTTAAGGATAGGGTATCAGCTTATCCCGAAAAAATATCAATGGGGATTCGTATCAACCCTCAGTATTCTGAAGTAGAAACAGACCTATATAACCCATGTGTGCCTGGTTCTCGCTTGGGTGTAGTGCGGGCGCAGTTGCCTGACAAATTGCCTGATGAAATCGAGGGACTACATTTTCATACCCTTTGTGAAAATGATTCTTATACATTGGAACGCACCCTCAAAGCTGTAGAAGAACGCTTTTCTGATTTACTATATCAGGTCAAATGGTTCAACATGGGTGGGGGACATTTGATGACTCGCAAGGGTTATGACATTGATCATTTGGTGAAGGTATTGAACGATTTTCAGGATAAATACCCTCATCTTCAATTGATTATGGAACCCGGCTCGGCCATTGGTTGGCAAACGGGTTATTTGACTTCAACTGTTCAGGATATTATTGATAGCCAAGGCATTATGGTAGCTATGTTGGATGTGTCGTTTACAGCTCACATGCCCGACACACTCGAAATGCCCTATAAACCACGCATCTGGAACGCCCACCACGAACCCATTGATGGCAAACCAACCTATCGCATGGGTGGTATGACTTGCTTGGCTGGTGATTTTATGGGCGATTATTCATTTGACCACCCACTACAAATAGGTGATTCTATCGTGTTTGACGACATGATACATTACACCATGGTCAAAACAAGCACGTTTAACGGCGTTCCATTGCCTTCAATCGGCATTTGGAAAGAAGATGACACCTTTCAATTAGTCAAGAAATTTGGCTATGAGACTTACAAGGATAGGTTGTAGGAATTAGCGATAGAAAGCCTTCAAAGCCTCCCCTACTTGCCAAACTTCCTCAAAAGTATTGTAAAGTGGCGCAGGTGCTAAACGGATGCAATTGGGTTCTCGCCAGTCGCCCCAGATGTTGGCTCGTTTGAGGTGTTCAAACAGCTTCTTACCATCTTGCCTTACCAGTAATGAAAGTTGTGAGCCTCTTGCCGAAGGTTCACTTGGCGTAATGATTTGAATTTCAGGATATTGCTGAATAATTCCTTCTAAGTAAGCAGTAAGTTTTAAGGATTTTTGCCGAATTGCTTCCATGCCCGCTTCTTCAAAAATGGATAAAGATGCGCTATGGCATGCCATTGATAAGATATTTGGTGTTGAAACCTGCCAGCCATCTGCCCCAAGCATGGGTTTAAAACCTTTTGTCATCTCAAAACGAGTAGCTTCATCGTAACCCCACCAACCTGCCAAACGTGGCAAATTAGTGTGGTGATGGTTTTGATGAACAAATACACCTGCAACTGCCCCAGGCCCAGCATTGAGGTACTTATAAGAACACCAAACTGCAAAATCCACAGACCAGTCATGGAATTGTAGCGGAACATTGCCCACTACATGAGCCATGTCAAAACCTGCTAAGGCTCCCACTGCGTGTGCTTGCCGTACAATTTGTTGAATATCAAAAAATTGACCCGTATAATAATTGATACCCCCCATCAGAACTAATGCCAATTCCTCACCAATTTCTTCTATTTTTTGAATAATGTCTTCGGTACGTAGGGTAAATTCTCCTTCTCTCGGAAATATTTCAACAACAGTGGCATCTGGGTCAAAACCTCTTAGGTTGAGATGCGTTTCAAAAGCATATTGATCCGAGGGGAAAGCACCACCTTCGGTTAATATTTTATATTTTTTACCAGCAGGCTGATAAAACGACGCTAACATGAGGTGAATGTTAGTCGTTGCGCTGTTCATAACTGTTACTTCCTGCTCGGTTGCTCCTACAATGGCTGCCAAGGGCTTTTTGAGATGCTTCAAGTACGGAATCCACGGTTCGGGTTCTTCAAACCAAGCTTCTACCCCTAAGTTTTGCCATTTAGTCAACTCATTATCAAGGACTTGCTTTACCGACTTAGACTGTAACCCAAGCGAATTACCCACCATGTAAGCAACAGGTTTCCCATTGTGTTCAGGTATAAAAAACCGTTTTCTGAACGAGTTGAGGGGGTCTTCATCGTCTAATTGAATGGATTGGGATCTTGTCAAAAGTTTATTCACGTTTTTATTTTTGGCAGTTCGTGTAAGTGTAGATTTCATATGATAACTCCCCATTGGAGTTATCGGTTATTTTTTCGATTGGGTAACCAATGGTGTTGAATCTATATGATATGTTAATTTTTGATTTTACCCCAACAACGCCCCCATTAAATATAGTATAATATGTATCACTGGAAATATACCGAGTGTCTTCCCACATTTTCTGAAAAGTAGGTACTTGTGGATGTCCTTTAAAAAACGGTTGAAGAAGCGAGGGAGGGATATTAAAACCATACTCGTAATCATGTACTGAAGTATCACCGTGGTCTCTTGTAAACAGTTCCACCCTTACCATGTTATTATCATTATCGTAGAAAAACGTCTTTTTTGAGAAAAATTCGGGGTTTTCTACTTTTTCAATGAAACCTTTGCTATTGTAATAACAATTAAAAATTACTTTTTCTTTACCATTTTCGGTGAATGAGAACGACTTTAACTTTCCATTTTCAAAATAACTGGCATTACCAATATTTGTAGGCAAAGTTTGGTTTGGTGCAATTTTCAAAATTTTTCCATTATTGTCATAGGTATAATCAATTCCTTTTGAATCATCAAAAGGTACAGGTTGCCGTGAATTGGATTCAATTAATTTAATTAAGCGGTTAGATTGGTCATAAAAAAAGGTTTCTCCCCAACTATTTTGAGTGTTTGCACTCTTTCCTTCATATTTATTCCAAAAAGTTTCTTCGGTGTATCGGTGCTTCAAATAGCCCTTTGCATCATAGATATATGAAATATTTTGAGTTTCGCCTTCTTCTGAAACTTCATTTGTTGAAATGTATTTTTTGGAAAATTCGTGTGTAATCAAATTCCCATTCGCATCGTAAGTATTATCAGTAATAGATTCTTTTACATAATCAAAATGAGTAGTTCGAGATCTAATAGTTTTGAGCAAACATGGTTTTTGAGGGTCAAGTATTTCATTTGCTTGACGACAATTCCATATCCCCACAAAAGCAAAAAGGAGGTAAAGCGGAAAGAATAGTTGCTTTTTCATTTTTCGATAGCAGTAATGTATCGAATATACGGCAAAATCAAGAATTCCCTTTAAAAATCTGTCGAAAAGCAACCAAATGGCTAAATAACATCACTGGCACTACAAAAGAAGGCAGCCAGTTAAAAGGGAATTTTAAAATAGCCACATTAGGTTGGTCAAACGCTAACTGTTGAAAAGGACTCGGTACTGACAAAATGCCGTGTGTCACTACATTGATTAACAGCAAAAGCCCCAGTATGTTCCAAATTAGTAAAACTTGGCTGCTAATGCTTTGCCGAATGAAAAATAAATACCCAATTATTGGGGCAGAAATACCTGTTAGTATATCAAAATTTCGCCCTTCAAAAGTCATTGACTCAGGTACTTGGTGATATTTGTATAGCCAAAACAATACAATTTCAACCGCAATTCGGCTGGTATGCAAATAGGTTAAATCATTGAGTGACAGTTGGTCAACAAGTTGGTTTCCTTTTTTGCTCGTAAAAAGATACGCTATAAATAAAACAGGGGGCAATATCATCAATGCAGGTCGAGGTGGTAACGATGTGCTATCATAATAGAACCCCTTAATGGCAAGCACAGCTTGTAAAATCAGCCATAGCACCATACCTCCATACAGGCGAGTGTAGGTACGGGTATCGGTGCTTTCTTTGATAGATTGCCCCAACCAGTACAACACCCCAAAGGTGATAACAACAAATACGGCGGCAATATGGGGTGGAAGGTCTGGTGTGAGCATATTTTATCGTAACAGATTCAAGAGATATTCACCATAACCACTTTTGCGTAGTGGCTCGGCAATTAGTTTGAGTTGTGCATCATCAATAAAACCCATTCGATAGGCTACCTCTTCTATACAGCCAATTTTGAGCCCTTGTCGTTCTTCTATTACTTGCACAAATTGTCCGGCTTGCATCAACGAAGCAAAAGTACCTGTATCGAGCCAAGCCGTGCCTCTGTTCAAAACACCTACTTTGAGGTTGCCTTGTTCTAAATATACACGGTTTACATCGGTAATTTCTAACTCACCCCGAGGAGAGGGCTTGATATTTTTGGCAACTTCAACCACACTGTTGTCATAAAAATAAAGCCCTGGCACAGCAAAATGCGACTTGGGTTCAGTAGGTTTTTCTTCAATAGAAATTGCCTTCATGTTTTCATCAAACTCAACCACGCCATATCGCTCAGGGTCATTTACTTGATAGGCATATACTACGCCGCCTTCGGGGTCGTTGTTGGCTTGCAACAATTTACTTAACCCACTGCCGTAGAATATGTTATCTCCCAAAATCAGAGCCACTTTATCTTGACCAATGAAGTCTTCACCAATGATAAACGCTTGTGCCAAGCCATCGGGCGAAGGTTGTTCGGCATAGCTAAATGTGCAGCCAATTCGACTACCATCACCGAGTAGTTTCTTGAAATGAGGTAAATCGTGGGGTGTCGAAATAATCAAAATCTCCTTAATACCCGCCAACATCAAAATCGAAAGCGGGTAATAAATCATGGGCTTGTCGTAAACGGGCATTAGCTGCTTGCTTACGGCCAACGTAAGTGGATGAAGTCGTGTGCCAGAGCCTCCGGCGAGAATGATTCCTTTCATAATTCAATGAGAAAATGAAAGAATGAGAGAATGAGGGAATTTCCTACTCTAACATTCCTATTGCTAATTATCTGTTTGCGTACATTGCTTCGTAATAATGCTGGTAATTGCCCGATGTGACGTTTTGCAGCCAGTCTTGGTTTGCCAAATACCACTCCACGGTTTTGGTCAGCCCTTCTTCAAACTGCAATGAAGGTTGCCAGCCCAGTTCGTTCATAATTTTAGAAGAGTCAATGGCATAGCGCAGGTCATGGCCAGCACGGTCGGTCACGTAGGTAATCAGTTGTTCAGAAGTACCTTCAGCTCTACCTAATTGTTGATCCATGATACGACATAACAGCAACACCAAATCAATGTTTTTCCATTCGTTGAAGCCGCCAATGTTATAGGTTTCGCCACTTTTACCTTCATGAAAAACAGTATCAATGGCCCTTGCGTGATCTATTACGTAGAGCCAATCACGCACGTTTTCGCCTTTTCCATAAACAGGCAATGGCTTGTTTTGCATGATGTTATGAATCATCAACGGAATCAATTTCTCTGGAAAATGATTAGGGCCATAGTTGTTAGAACAATTAGAAATCACGATTTGCATTTTGTAGGTACTTCCGTATGCCCTCACAAAATGGTCTGATGATGCCTTTGATGCTGAATAGGGCGAACGTGGGTCATATTTGGTACTTTCTACAAAAAACTCGTCAGGATTGTGCAACTCACCATAAACTTCGTCAGTAGAAACGTGGTAGAATCGGTGGTTTTCATAATCGCCTTTCCAAGCAGTTTTGGCGGCATTTAAGAGGTTTACAGTGCCAATCACATTGGTTATGACAAACGCCATTGGGTCTGAGATTGACCGATCTACGTGACTTTCAGCAGCCAAATGAATTACTCCATAAAAATCGTTTTCAGCGAACAATTCCTGCAAGAATGAAACATCCCTAATATCACCTTTTACAAAAGTATAATTTGGTGCATTTTCGATGTCTGTCAGGTTCTGCAAATTGCCTGCATAGGTAAGTGCATCGAGATTAAAGATTTGGTAATCAGGATATTTATTCACAAAAAGTCTAACGACATGAGACCCAATAAATCCTGCACCGCCTGTAATTAAGATTTTTTTCATGTTATTTTTAATAGCATTTAAGCCGATTGAGGCACTTTTTGCTCTGTGTAAAGATGCCGAATAGTTTGGCGTTGAATTTTTTGTTCTGTAAACCACAAATCATAATTGCTCTGCAAATTGAGCCAAAGTTGGGCTGTTGTGCCTAATGCTTCCGATAATCGTACAGCCATTTCTGCATCAACAGATTGATGCTCATTAAGAACAGCAGAAAGTTTCTGACGAGATATTCCAAGTGCCTTAGCAAACTCAGTGATGGTAATGGGGTTTCCGTCTTCCCGCATACCTTCTATATTCATTTTTATTATTGCCCCTGGATGAGAGGGTCTCATACCTCGCTTTACCATATCAAAAGAGGTTTTAGTGATAATCTAAATAATCAATACCAGAAGAATTACCATCTTCAAATTTGAAAATGATGCGATAGTTTTTATCTACCTTAACTGCCCAAAAGTCTTTTAATTCACCTGTTAGTTTATGCAAATCTGAACCTTGGAAACGCATATCTTCAACCGTTTGAGCCACTTCTAAAAGCGTCAAGATATTCCTTAACTTTGTCAAATGATTGGGTTGAACTTTAGAAACATCGTCATCTTCCCAAAGTAAACGCAGTCCTTTATGTTTAATGTCAAGAATCATGCCTTAGCCAATTCAAGTTGCCAACGCCAAGCATCGGCTAAGGCTTCGTTAAGCGATTTTTCAGTTTGCCAGCCAAGTTGTTCTTTTGATTTGGTTACGTCGGCAAATATTTGTTCAATGTCTCCTTCTCGCCGTTTGCCAATTTCATAATTCACCTTTACACCTGTCATTGTTTCAAAAGCACTAATCACTTCTAAAACGGTATTTCCTTGGCCAGTACCAATATTAAACACATCGTAATAGTTTGGTTCTGAACACTTAAACAAGATTTCAAGGGCTTTTACGTGCGCTTTGGCTAAATCAACCACATGAATAAAGTCCCTTACACAAGTGCCATCTGCAGTTTGGTAATCATTACCAAAAACAACTAATTTAGGGCGAATGCCAGCTGCTACTTGTGTAACAAACGGCACTAAATTACTTGGAACACCCAAGGGTAGCTCGCCAATTAAAGCTGATTGGTGCGCTCCAATAGGATTGAAATATCGCAACGAAATAGCATTGAGTGCTGCGCCAGAATGAACAGTATCTCTAATGATTTCTTCACAAATTTGCTTGGTATTGCCGTAGGGAGAATTGGCTTTTTGGATAGGTGTTTCTTCGGTAACAGGTAGCTGGTCAGGTTGGCCATAAACCGTGCAAGACGACGAAAAAACCAGTTTATTGACACCTTCAGCGATGGCTGTTTCGAGCAAGGTAATGGTGGAGCCTACATTGTTTTTGTAGTATTTAAGTGGTTTTTCTACCGACTCTCCTACCGCTTTTTTTGCTGCAAAATGGATAATCCCATCAATACATTCATCCTGAAAGATTTTTTTCAACAAGGCTACATCCCCAAAATCTCCTTGGTAACAAGTAACAGGTTTATCTAAAATATGCTTAAGACCTGCTAATACAGATTGCTCTGAATTAGAAAAGTCGTCTAACAGCACCGCATGATAACCAGCATTTTCTAATTCAACTACAGTATGGGAGCCTATAAAACCTGCCCCACCGGTTACAAGAATATTCATTACGTTTTTGTTAGTCAACTGTTATCTGGTTAGTACAACCTGCTTCTCCATCAATTCTTAAAAAAACGTAGCAAAATTATCAAAATTTAACCGTTTGCCGAAAAAAGATACTAAAGGTTTGATTAGGAAATAGATTATTTTGATTTTTGGCAATGAGTTTGTAGCTTTTCATCAAAATTAAAAGGGAGTCAATTCTTTTTACTTAGCAACATGACAACCAACGAAAAAATTGCCCTTATTTCTTTATTGGATGACGAAGACCATGAAATCTTGACACATGTAGAGGGCAAAATAAGGTCGCTGGGCGAAGACATTATTCCCTATTTAGAGCTGGAATGGGAGCAGCAAGGCTTTAACCCACATTTGCAGAAAAAAATCGAAAACCTTATCCATGACCTTCATCTCACTACACTCAAGGAACGACTTTTGGTTTGGAAAGAGACTGGAGCTATGGATTTACTGGAAGGAATGTGGCTGATTGCCACCTATCAATATCCAGACCTCAATCTCGATAAAATGCGTACGGATTTAGAGCAATTTTTTTATGATGCTTGGCTCGAGTTTAAGCACGGTATGCACCCTGCCGAACAAATTAAAACGCTGAATTACGTTTTTTTTCAGAAATTGAAGTTTGGGGCCAACACCAAAAATTTTCACTCGGCATCTAACTCAATGCTCAATGTTGTACTCGAAAGCAAAAAAGGAAACCCCATTTCGCTTTGCGTAATTTATATGTTAGTTGCCCGCAAATTAGGCATCCCCTTGTTTGGTGTAAATCTCCCTAATTTGTTTGTATTAACTTACAAATCAGACCATGTACAGTTTTATATCAATGTTTTCAATAGAGGGTTGGTCTTCACTCGAAACGATATAGATAATTATATTGCCCAACTGAATTTGGCTCCCTCAGATATTTTTTATCAACCGTGTAATAACCTTGAAATCATAAAACGAGTACTGAGAAACATGATTTTGGCCTTTGAAAAAATAGGCGACGATGACCGTGTAAACGAAGTTGAGATGCTTCTACAAGTTATTTCAGAAGATCAAAATGAATATGAATAGGATTTGTACAATTAAAGCTAAGTGGATTTCCATTATTTGACGGACGCTAATTGTCATGCACATCAATTCTATTTTCCTAAATGGGTAGTCCACCAAATGTAATGCTATCAGCTAATTTTGACCAAGTACTTAGTAGGCCAACACTAACAAATAGTTTTCTATCCACTTGGTTCGCAATGTATAACGGGTTTGCGTTTCTTCTAAGGATATGATACCATTAACGACATCATCTTGTATTTCAAAGGGTTCTATCCGTAAATTCTCCTTAAAAGTGAGCCGCTTACGTCCATATAGTTTGTAAAGTGCCTCTTTTCCTGACCAATAAATGCACAATTTTTGAAGGTCTTCGCCAGCGTGATTTAGTTCTGAATCGGTGCAATACCTTGCTGCTACCTTCAGTAATTTAAAACTAGGTTTTTCGAGATCAATACCTACTGGTTTGCTGGGATGTAGTGCAACGGCTACGTATTCTGTGGTATGCGACAGCGAAATTTCAACATTTGCATTTTCTAAAAAAGGCTTACCAAATTCATCTTTAGCTACGCCACTATGCTCAATTTGCGCTTGTTTTGTTACAATTTCTATCAAATAGCGGCTCGCCAACCATTCCAATTGCTTTTGAGGATGTTGAATAGCATCTAACTCTTCGGCGGTGGATTCATCTAATGGGAGAAGTTCAAAGAAATAACTGTGTGATTCGGTTACTTCCCAAAGTGCCAAATGACACTGATTTTCAATCAATTCACAGAAAACAAGAGGCATTAGCGGTTTTTCTACTAATTTTGAAACGAAGTTACTATAAAAGAAACTACATTTTTCGTGATTGCTGTCGAAAAAATTGATACATTTTCTGGACACCGTGACTGTGTCTATGCACTCTCTTCGGGTACAACCCCACATGAGTTCTTTTCGGCAGGTGGCGACGGCATGGTGGTTCGGTGGAATCTCCATAAGCCAGACTTAGGTGAATTGTTTGCACAAGTAAAAGCCTCGGTGTATGCAATCCAATTAGACCACGCCAGAAATCAACTTTGGGTTGGACAAAATTTTGAAGGAATCCACCTAATAGATGTGGCTACTAAACAAGCCATTAACTCGCTCAAAATCACCGCTTCTGCCATTTTCGACATCCAGTTTTTTCAGAATTCGGCCTTTGTGGCCCTTGGAGATGGTACAATTGTTGTGATAGATATTGATACATTTTCTATTCGCAAACACATCAAAGCCTCCGACAAAAGTACCCGTTGCATCGTTGTTAATCCACATGCCAAGGAGTTTGCAGTAGGATATAGCGATGGATTTATTCGAGTTTTTGGCCTCGAAAATTTTGAAATGCGGTATGTCATTAGTGCACACAGTAATTCTGTTTTTGCATTGCAGTATTCTCCAGATTACAAAATACTTTTGTCGGGAAGCCGAGATGCACACCTAAAAAGTTGGAATGTATGGGACAATTATGAGCTAAATTATCAAGTAGCAGCACATTTGTTTGCAATCAATCACCTTTCGTTTAGCCCCGATGGTTCTCGATTTGTGTCGTGTAGCATGGATAAGTCCATCAAAGTTTGGGACAGTTCTCGACTCAAATTGTTAAAAGTTATAGATAAAGCAAGGCTGGCAGGGCATGGAACATCGGTGAACAAAGTGTTATGGACACATTTTAATAATTTGATGGTAAGTTGCAGCGATGATCGCAAAATTTCTGTTTGGAAAATTACGGAATAAGGCTTCCATTGAGGGAAAAAGCCAAAAGATTCGGTAGTTTTGCCCAAAAATACTTTTAAAAATCAGAATTCTATCGTTAATTCGTTGATAGAAAAGAAGTTAGATTGATAACATCACCCTTTATGAAAATCACACCTATCGAAATTCGGCAACAAACCTTCGAGCGAGTATTTAGAGGTTACGAAAAAGAAACAGTTGATGCCTTTTTGAATTCGCTTTCGCAAGAGTGGGAAAAAGTGCAAGACGAAATGCGGATGGTCAAAATGCAATTAGAAATCTCTGAAAAAGAGGTTAATCGCATGAAAGACTTAGAAGGCACCATGTTTCGTACCCTCCGCAACGCTGAGGAAACCCGAGAAAATATTGCCAAAGAAGCCACAGATGCAGCCGAAGCAAAAATGGCCGAAGCCAAAAAAAATGCCATACAGATTTCTCAAGATGCTCAACAACAGGCAGATCAAACGATTAAAGAAGCCCAAAAACGAGCCAATTTGATTTTGGTAGATGCTGAAAGCAAAGCCAAATATATTTTGGAAGATGCCCTCAACGAGATGAAAGCTATGGAGCGTGATTTCAAAGCAATGGATCGCTTCAAAGATCACCTGACCAGCGAAATTAGGAAATATGCCAACGATACCTTAGAGAAAGTGGCTCGTTTTGAAGAAAAACTCGCTAAACAGACCTACCAGTCAAAAATAGGAGAGCTTCAAGATGCTATTAAAGCCGTAACTGAACCCGTTGCCGAGCCCGAAATCATTGTTGATACGCCAGAAAGCGAACCTGTTGTGGTAGAAAGTAACGTAGAAAACACCTCTTATTCTGACGAAGATGGTGAGTTGCCTACTTTGAGTTCTATAGCAAAACAAGAAGCCGAAGAGATAAGCGAACTTCCTGTTGAGAACGAAACCAAGTCGGCAGAGGATGAAATTCAGGATTTGTTGAAAGATGTCAAGAGAACCAAGAAAAAAACATTTGTCTATGAAGAACCCAAGCCAGAGGAAACAGAAGGCGGTTCGTTTTTTGATAAAATTTAATTTATAAGTCGAGAAAGTCAAAGTAGTCGAATGAGTCAAGATAGTCAGAAGTCGAGGAAGTCAAGTAGTCCCAAGCCCAAGTAGTCGTAAACGACTTCTTATATATACAAGTTTCAACTATCTTGACTTTTCGACTATTCTCGACTTTCTGGCTTTTCCGACTTTCTCGACTTTATTTGGCTTCTTATGTTTCTGACTTTTTCGACTTAAAACTAAAATGGGTACTATTTCACTGTTAGGGTTAGAGTTTTTTTCGTATCATGGTTTTTATGAGGCCGAGCGAATAGTGGGTAACAAATATGCCGTGGATGTGACCATTACGGTAGATTTTGAACAAGCTGCCATTGACGACAAACTCAGTGAAACTGTCAATTACGAAAAAGTGTACAAAATAGTGGCATCAGTAATGGCGCAATCTCATAAATTGTTAGAACATATTGCCTACCACATTATTCGTCAAGTACGAGAACGCTATCCCCAAGTGGATGTAGTAGAAGTAGGTGTATCTAAGTTTAATCCGCCCGTTGGAGGCGTATGTGAGCGAGCAAGGGTTACATTGAAAGGCTAAAACATAAATCAACTTCATCAATTCATAATTTATGCGACTGCTTACGCTCATTTTTAGCTTGTTTGCCTTAGTAACTTGCGCTCAACCCAAGTCAAAATCTTCAAAGAATTTACTATTGGGCTGCGAACAAACTTCATTGTATTTACCTGATTTACAAGGCAAAACTGTGGCCTTAAGCCGTAAACCACACCACTATTTTTCAGAACAAAACTCACTTGGTAGATAGCCTCTTGAGTTTGGGGATTAACATCAAGACTATTTTTGCTCCTGAGCATGGTTTCAGAGGCACTGCTGATGCAGGCGAACACATTAAGGATGGAAATGACGCCAAAACTGGGTTGCCCGTTGTATCGCTTTACGGGGCAAATCGGAAACCATCGCCCGAGCAACTCAAAAGCATTGACGTGGTTATATTCGATATTCAAGATGTAGGTGTGCGTTATTATACCTATCCCTCAACCATGCACTTAGTGATGGAAGCCTGTGCCGAAAACAACAAAAAGTGCATTGTGATAGACCGACCCAATCCGAATGGACACTTAATAGATGGACCAGTTTTAGATACAAAATTTGCCTCGTTTGTAGGAATGAACCCTATTCCTGTATCACATGGGCTGACAATGGGCGAGTTGGCTCTGATGATTAACGGTGAAGGTTGGCTCAAAAACAATGTAAAGTGTAACCTGTCAGTGATTCCCTGCAGAAACTATAACCATAACATGGTTTATAACTTACCTGTGGCACCGTCGCCCAATTTACCTAATCTACAATCTATTTACTTGTATCCTTCTATTTGCTTGTTTGAACCTACCGAAATCAGCGTTGGCAGAGGAACAGATAGTCAATTTCAAGTTATTGGTGGACCTAATGCAAGCTATGGCTCTTTCACATTTACACCTGTGGACAAACCAGGTGCTCAAAACCCACCCAACAAAGGCAAACTTTGTTACGGCCTTGATTTACGAAAAATGGATGCCCGCAAAAAAGGTTTTACGCTCAGTTATTTGATTGATTTGTACCAAAAATCCCCCAACAAAGACAAGTTTTTTACCAGTGCATCATTTTTTGACAAATTGGCTGGTACCGACAGCATCAGAAAAATGCTCGCTGATGGCAAAACCGAAGCCGAAATGCGCCAAACTTGGCAAGCAGATTTAACAAACTACAAGAAAATCAGAATGAAGTATTTGCTTTATCCGTAATAAAACAACAAATGTTACGAAATAAGGTTTTCGTTGCCCTCTTTCTGAAAATAATGGCATTGTTGGCATTACTTTTTGCTTCGTTTTGGGCAATTCCGCAAGCAGCCACCAAGCAACTTCAAAACACGTATTTGGCCTCGATGGTAGAAAAACACCATCGTTTAGAAACCCTACAATCGCCTCGTTTGGTCTTGGTAGGCGGTTCGAGTATGGCCTTTGGTACAGACAGTCAGTTATTACAAGATTCGTTGGGAATAGCAATACAAAACATGGCCACACAAATTGTGCTGGGGTCTCGTTTTATGCTTAATGAAGTAAAATCTTCACTCCGTGAGGGCGATAGAGTGGTGGTGGGATTTGAATACCATATTAGCTCCGAAGGGGACAAGGAACAACAACTATTAGCTTCGGACAATTACCCTACTGCGCTACAATACATTGATTTTGAGAACACTACCAATAAATATATCGAAATCATTAAGCATCAAATTAGCAGATTTCGATTTACTATTGGGGCATTGTTGGTTACTCAAGCAGAAACTGAGCCAGCTATTACAGACACTGTTTCGGTTTTTTTCAGGAATGGGTTTAACAAACAAGGTGACCTACTCAGTCATTTGAATAATCCACCTCAGCTACCACTTCAACACGCTGAACTACCTTCAAATATTGATGAATCGGCCATTGTTAAAGACTTAACTGCATTTAGTTTATGGGCTACCCAGCATGGCATCCAAGTATGTTATGTTTTTCCACCTTATTCGGCCTCTGCCTATCAAAAAAATCAAGAAACAATCCGAAGAATTGAGCATGAATTTAGGCAAATACCAAATATCCATTTTATAGGAACTACAACTGATTATGTGTTTCCTGACACGCTGTTCTATGATTCGGTTTATCATCTAAATCAAGCTGGCCGACAACAGAGAACAAAAAAAATGTTAGCTTGGCTCAAAAATCAAACATTTACCCATTGATTCTGATTTCAACCGAATGTTATTTAATTCTATACAGTTTCTCATATTCTTTCCTATTGTCAGTTTAGGGTACTTTTTGTTACCACATCGGCACCGTTGGTGGTGGCTTTTGGCGGCGAGTTGTTATTTCTATATGACATTTCTGCCCATTTATATACTGATTTTGGGTTTCACTATCATAGTGGATTATTTTGCAGGAATATGGATCGAAAAATCAGAGGAACCACAAAGGCGATGGTTTCTAATAGCCAGTTTGGTGGCCAATATTGGCGTGTTGGCAGTATTCAAATATTACAATTTCTTTATTGACAATATTAACACCGTTCTTCCTGCTGCTTACTCCTTAGTTCCTCTTTCTATCCTCTTGCCCATTGGCTTGTCTTTTCATACATTTCAAGCCATGAGTTATACCATCGAGGTGTATCGAGGTAATCAAAAAGCAGAACGACATTTTGGGATTTATGCCCTTTATGTCATGTTTTATCCTCAATTAGTGGCTGGCCCTATTGAGCGGCCTCAAAACATCCTCCATCAATTTTATGAAAAGCATGAGTTTGACTATCAGCGAGTAACCGATGGGCTAAAACTAATGGCATGGGGAATGTTCAAAAAAGTAGTGATTGCCGACCGATTAGCCTTGATGGTGAATCAAGTTTACAACCAACCTACTGATTATGAGGGCATTCCCCTCATCTTGGCAACAGTCTTTTTTGCTTTTCAAATATTTTGTGATTTCTCGGGTTACTCCGATATTGCGCTCGGGTCGGCGCAAGTAATGGGCTTTACATTGATGAAAAACTTTGACCGCCCGTATTTTTCAAAAACAATTTCTGAATTCTGGCGGCGATGGCATATTTCGTTATCATCGTGGTTTCGAGATTATCTTTACATCCCGCTGGGCGGTAATAAAGTATCTAAAATACGCTGGTATTTCAATCAATTTTTTGTGTTTCTGATGAGTGGCCTCTGGCATGGGGCCAGTTGGAACTTCGTAATTTGGGGAGGTTTACATGGCTTATATTTGATTTTTGCCATTTGGTCAGCTTCCTTTCGCAATAAAATAGTGCATTTGTTGAGTCTTCCAAAGCTACCATTTTTTTATAAAATCGTTCAAATCCTTACGGTATTCATCTTGGTAGATTTGGCCTGGATATTCTTTCGGGCTGTTACATTCCATGATGCTTGGTATGTACTTACTCACTTGTTTTCGGGTATTGGAGGGCAACTTACTCAGTTGTCTAATGCCGATTTCTTTCGTCAAAATGTACTCTTAGGCGAAAGCCGTCAGCTTTTCGTATCCGTATTGTTTTGCATCTTGTTGATGGAAATAGTTCATTATTTTCAACGAAATCGCAGCCTGCGAGATTGGCTTCGTCATCAACCTACCCTCTTACGGTGGGGTATTTATTATGTATTTATCATGTTAATTCTCTTACTGGGTGTATTTGACCAACCTTCACAATTTATTTACTTCCAATTTTAAATGTTTCGTCTGCTTCGTCATAGTGCAATACTTATAACAGGAATTTTTCTATCCTGTTTTTTACTATGGAAGTTGGCCCAAACACAGCAGATTAAACATGAACAACAAAATGGCTGGGCTGGCATCATTGACAAACACCAACACTTAGATAGTTTGGCATCGCCCAAACTAATGTTGATAGGAGGTTCCAACATTATGTTTGGCCTCGATAGCCAGTTGTTGCAAGATTCACTTCATCTTCCAGTAATTAATTTGGGCTTAGGCGGAGCATTGGGCCTTTCTTTTTTCTTGAATGAAGCCAAACAAAGCCTCCGAAAAGGCGATTTCGTCCTCATTTCAATAGAATATTTTTTGGACAAAGGCGACTACGAAGCACAACTTTTCACAGCCAGTCTGTTTCCACCTGCTTCGCAATATATTAGTTATCAAAACTTTATAGATAGCCTCAGAGTAAATTGGAATTATAGGCTTAGACGCATTCGGAATTTGTTTTTGTTACCCTCGGCTCCATCCGAGAGCAACCGGATAGACGATACAACCTCTGTCTATTTCAGAAAAGCCTTTAATCATTCAGGTGATATAATGAGCCACCTCAACAATCCGTCACCTACTCAGTTAGATGACCGAACCACTATGAAACAAGCTGATTATAGCATAGGCATCAAAAAACTCAATGATTTTGCGAACTTTGCAAAGCAAAACGGCGTTCGTGTATTTTTTAGTTATCCCAGCTATTGTGAAAGCGAGTTTCAAAAAAATCAAAACCTCCTCAACGAATTAGATAAACAACTTAGGCAGCAGGTAGCTATTGAGATTATTGACACACCATTAGATCAAGCCTATCCTGATTCATTATTTTTTGATACAGTCTATCATTTGAATGGCAGGGGAAGGCTGGTGCGGACGCAAAAACTAATTAAATTGCTAAGAAAACAGATAATCAATCCTTAAAAACAGTACCCTCCTCTTTTCAAGGCCAATGCCCGAAAAGAAGCATCCAAATCCTAACTCCCATTCCTGTGACTGAAAAAATTCTTATTTTAGATTTTGGTTCTCAATTTACGCAACTCATTGCACGCCGAGTAAGAGAGCTTAATGTGTATTGCGAAATTCACCCTTTCAATCATATTCCTCCGCTGGACAATTCCATAAAAGGTGTTATTTTATCGGGAAGTCCGTGTTCGGTAAGAGATGAAGATGCCCCCAAAGTTGATTTGAGTTTGTTCAGAAACCAACTTCCAGTACTGGGGGTTTGCTATGGGGCTCAATTATTAGCACAATTAAACGGCGGTGAGGTGCTACCTTCTAAACACCGTGAGTATGGAAGGGCCATGCTGGGTGTAAGTAATGCCACAAGTCCTTTGTTTGAGGGGGTTTCGACAACCAGTCAAGTTTGGATGAGCCACGGCGATACCATTACAATTATTCCCGAAGAATTTGAAATAATTGGTTCTACCGATTCTGTACGCATTGCGGCGTTTAAAATAAAAGACGAAACCACCTACGGCATTCAGTTTCACCCCGAGGTCACGCACTCGATCGAAGGCAAACAAATTGTTAAAAATTTTGTGGTGGGCATTTGTGGCTGCTCGCAAAGCTGGACCGCCGAAAACTTTGCCGAAGAAACCATCGCTAACCTCAAAGCCAAGTTAGGTAATGACAAAGTAGTGATGGCATTGTCGGGAGGTGTAGATTCTACCGTAGCAGCTACTTTAGTTCACAAGGCAATTGGCAAGAATCTCTATTGCATTTTTGTTGATAACGGCTTGCTTCGCAAAAATGAATTTGAAGATGTGCTTCATTCCTACCAAGACATGGGGCTGAACATCAAGGGTGTAGATGCCAAATCACAGTTTTATACAGCCCTCAACGGCCTCACCGACCCCGAAGCCAAACGTAAAGCCATTGGCAAAACATTTATTGACGTATTTGATCACGAAGCTCATTTGTTGCAAGACGTAAAATGGCTTGGTCAAGGCACGATTTATCCTGATGTTATTGAATCAGTATCGGTAAAAGGCCCATCGGCTACCATTAAATCGCATCATAACGTAGGAGGCCTCCCAGACTTCATGAAGTTGCAAGTAGTTGAGCCGCTCAACACGCTTTTTAAAGACGAAGTTCGGGCTGTGGGCAAATCGCTGGGTGTCTCCGATTCTATTCTTAAACGACATCCCTTCCCTGGACCAGGTTTGGCTATCCGTATTTTAGGGGATATTACCACCGAAAAAGTAGCTATTTTGCAGGAAGTGGATGCCATTTATATTGGTAAATTGAAAAGTTGGGGACTTTACGACCAAGTTTGGCAAGCAGGGGCCATCTTATTGCCTATTCAGAGTGTAGGTGTTATGGGTGACGAACGCACCTACGAACGAGTGGTGGCACTCAGGGCTGTGACCAGCCTTGATGGCATGACAGCAGACTGGGTACACTTGCCCTATGATTTCTTGGCAGAAGTATCCAATGACATCATTAACCGAGTAAAAGGAGTTAACCGAGTGGTGTATGACATATCGTCTAAACCACCAGCTACCATTGAGTGGGAATAAATACCAAATATCTATATTTAGTAACCACCTCAAAAGGATTGAATGAAACCTGAATTTGTAATTATTTGATTATCAAATAATTAATTTTCAAACATTGACACCTCCAAATTTTTAAATTTCCTAAAAACCGTTGTTTCTCCAACAACGGTTTTTTCTTTTGTATGATTTTGTAAATTTGTAAAAATGGTATCCAATCTGCACGAGTTTACGATTAAATAACTTGTGATACCCAACCCCAAAACACCAGTTTTATGAAAAAAACTTCTTCCTTGTGGCTTCTTCCACTCTTTATTTTTTTTGTAGCCTGCAAATCAACACAGCCATCTACACGCTCCATTTCCTCTGCTGAAATTAAGTTCAATATTCTACAGTTTAATGATGTCTATGAAATCACTCCTGTGAACGGACAAGGAGGACTGGCGAGGGTTTCTACGTTATTTAAAAACTTAAAAGCCGAAAATCCAAATTCATTGCTTATGCTCGCAGGTGATTTTTTTAGTCCCTCGGCATTGGGAACCGCCAAAGTAGATGGCAAACGATTAGACGGCAAACAAATGGTAATGACCCTCAATGCCATGGGCGTACATTATACTACATTTGGCAACCATGAGTTTGATGTAAAAGAAGATGTTTTTAAAGAACGCATGAGCGAAGGTAAATACAAGTGGATTTCGGCCAATGTGTATGATGCCAATTCGTTGCCATTTCCTGGGGTAAAACCTTTTGAGATTGTAACCTTTACTGAGGGTGACAAAAGTATCAGGGTAGGGATATTCTCCGTCACGCTCGATGCCAACAAAGCCAGCTATGTAAAATATGCCGATTATCTGCAGGCATCAAAAGATTGCATAAAATTACTAAAGCCCAAAGTAGATGTACTCATTGCCATGACCCATCTTACCATAGAGCAAGACCTCACACTGGCCCAACAGCTCCCAGAAATTGATCTTATTATGGGCGGGCATGAGCACGAAAACATCTTGGTTCGTAGGGGGGCTCGCATGACTCCTATCACCAAAGCGGATGCCAATGTAAAAACAGTTTATGTTCACCGTTTTGCTTTTAATACTGACACAAAAAAATTAAGTTTAAGCCACGAATTGATCAATGTAGATGATAAAACCCAAGAAGACCCTGCTGTAACTGCCGTAGTAAACCACTGGGTAACAACCGCTTACGATGGATTCAAGAAAGAAGGTTTTGAGCCAAGCAAAGTAGCAGCCACTACGACCGACCCCTTGGATGGACTGGAAGCAAGTGTACGAAATCACTCAACAAAACTGACCGATTTGATTGCAGAATCTCTTGTAAAAATAGTACCTAAAGCCGAAGCGTCTATCTATAATAGCGGCTCTATTCGTATTGATGACGTGCTATTGCCAGGCAAAGTAACCGAATACGATGTTATCCGAATTATGCCTTTTGGTGGCGATGTAGTATCAGTCTCTATAAAAGGTGCCTTGCTCAAAAAAACCTTAGATCAAGGTGTTGTTAACAAGGGAAAAGGAGGATTTTTGCAATATTCAAATATCAAATCAACCAATGGCTCATGGCTGTTAGACGATAAACCCATCAACGACGGACAAACTTATTTGATTGCCATGTCAGATTTTTTGGTGTCTGGCAAGGAGCAAGGGCTTGCTTTTCTTTCACCAGCTAATCCCGATCTCAAAATTTTGGGTAAACATGGCGATATTCGCAAAGCTTTTATTGCCCAACTCAAAGCTGTGTACGGAGAGTAGTTTTCTTTTCGTTTAATGGTAGTACACCATTTTTATTAACTTTACTACCTATGCGATTCCATTTAAACTATCCTTTTTTATCAACCGTGGTCAGTGTAATCACTGACCACTCAGCATTTTATCGGCATTTTCTACGACTTTGCCTTTTCTCAACTACATTTTCGGCGTGTACAGCTCCTTCTTCTATTGTCCCCGATGCTGGCTATGATTTTTATCCACTCGAGAAAGGAAGGTTTATTGAATACGACGTAGTCGAAACGTCCTATTCGTTGGTGGGTTTGCCCATTACCAAATCATATCAACTCAAAGAATTGCTGGGTACTCCCTTCACGGACTTAACCAATCAGGAATCTTTTAAATTAGAGCGGTTTAGGAGAGACAATGCCACCCAAGCCTGGCGATTAGATTCGGTTTGGACAGTTAAACAAACTGCTGATCAGTTAGTTAGAACAGAAAACAACATTGCCTATATAAAACTATTATATCCAACTCGAAAGGGCAATAAATGGAACGGAAATACGCTCAACTCACTCGGAAAAGACGATTATGAAATGGATGCGGCTGATAAAAGTTATCGGTACAATGCCCAACAATTCGATAATGTCTTGACCGTTAAACAACAAGATGACTCTACCTTGGTATCGCAAGACCGACGCATCGAACGTTTTGCCAAAGGTATTGGGCTTGTGTACAAAGAATCAACCATTTTGTTTCTTTGCTCGCAACCGGGCTGTGTGGGGCAAGGAAAAATTGACTACGGAAGCCGAAAAATTCAAATGATACGTGCGCATGGAAAAGAGTAAAAAAATGGTTCGCTTTGGTATTGGCAGTGTGCTATTTCTGATGTATTTCAGCACTTTAAGTTATGCCCAAACCAAAAAATACTTAGTGCTTCTGAAAGATAAAAACGGCACCAAATTCTCTATTGACAAACCACAAGAGTTTTTGTCACAACGCTCTATTTTTCGCCGACAAAAACAAGGCATTAGCATTAAGCAAAGAGATTTACCGGTTTCGGCAACTTATGTAAATGGCATCAAACAAACCGGTGCAAAGGTATGGTACACATCTCGCTGGCTTAATGCTGTGTTGGTAGAATGTAACACAACGGTGCTAAATACCATTAAAGGGCTTTCTTATGTACAAAACATAGAACTAAATCGCTCCCTTGACGATATTCAACTGCCTAATCTCGAAGGAAAATCAGGCAAAATGCAGGTATTAGACGAAGCCAATCCAAATTATGGTAACTCATCAGATCAAATAAAAATGCTCGGAGCCGACAAAATGCACCAAGCAGGTTTCAGAGGAGAAGGCATGATGCCCTGTTTGACCAAAACAGGGTTATTGCAACGTATGATTTTGTAAATAACAACAAAGACGTTTACGACGAAGGCTCTCACGGAACCAGTGTGCTTTCTACAATGGCGGCCTTCAAAGAATCGCAATTAGTTGGCACGGCCTTTAAGGCTTCTTATGTATTGTTACACACCGAAAACGATTATTCTGAAACTAAGGTAGAAGAAGCCAACTGGCTTGTAGCTGCTGAGTATGCTGATAGCATTGGCGTGGATGTCATCAACTCATCATTAGGATATTACGACTTCGACGATGCCTCTACCAACTATGCTTATGAAGACCTTAACGGTAAAAAAGCATTAATAACTCGAGCAGCAGACTGGGCTGTTGGGGTTGGCATGGTGGTCTGTCTGGCAGCTGGTAATGAAGGCAATAAAGCCTGGAAATACATAATAACCCCAGCCGATGCAGACTCTGTCTTGGCTGTAGGTGCGGTAGATCGTACCCTTCGTGTAGCATCATTTAGCTCGCAAGGACCATCAGCAGATGGGCGTACCAAACCAGATGTAGCGGCGATGGGTGTAGGGACAATAGTGGTTAGTACTTCCGGAAGTGTTTCGTCAGGCAGTGGTACCTCTTTTGCATCGCCTTTATTAGCTGGTTTGGTGGCAGGGTTTTGGCAAGCGTATCCATGGCTCACAGCAATGGAAGTGGTACAGTATATTCGTAAAGCTGGGCATCAAGCTACTAAGCCCGATAATCTATTAGGCTATGGTGTGCCTACTTTTGAACGAGCTGCAGCCTTAGTGCCTCCCCTACTTCATATCAATGAGACGAATAAAGGAGCTATCCAATTGTACCCAAATCCTTTTAATGGCACAATCGCCCCACTTCTAAGCATTGAGCCTCCGCTAACGGCTCTTCAATTTGAAGCAACACTTTTTGATTTGTCAGGAAAAAAAATTTGGGATGGTAAAGTAAGTGTTGCCAATAATGAATTACCGTTTGGTAGCTTAACGCCAGGGCTTTACTTACTCAACCTACAACATTCAGATTACCAGAAGGTTATTAAAATATTTAAGCAATAGGCTTTGAATTTACACGATACTATACCCAAAGCAATCTCTACCTTACCCATGAAAAAACTACTGCTCTTTTTACTACTCAGTCCCTATCTTTTTGCCCAACAAGGTATTGTAAAAGAAAGCCTTACGCTCAAAAGTGCTATACTGGGCAAAGACGTAAAGTACAACATTTACCTACCTGCCGATTACGACAAAACAAACCGTAGCTATCCTGTTTTGTACCTGCTGCATGGTTTTGGTGACGACGAAACAGGTTGGATACAGTTTGGCGAAGCCAATCGCATTGCAGATCTGGCGATTTCAACAGGTGAAGCTGCTCCCATGATTATTGCCATGCCCGATGGGGGCATCAGCGGATACGTTAATAGCCACGATGGAAAAGTGAAGTATGAAGACTTTTTTATTCAAGAATTTATCCCTTATATCGAAAAAGGCTACCGGATTCGTACCCAAAAACGCTATCGTGCCATTGCTGGGCTTTCGATGGGCGGCTATGGCACCTTCATTATGTCCACCAAATACCCAGACTTGTTTGTAGCAGCTGCGCCTTTGAGTGCTGGAGTGCGTACCGACGAAGAAGTATTAGCCATTGCCGATGACCAGTGGAATGGCTCGTATGGCCTTCGGTACGGTAAAGACCTGAAAGGCAAAGACCGCCTAACGGCTCATTACTACGCCAATTCGATTTTGAAAATAATTGAAACAGGCAATGCCGACAACCTCAAAAAAGTACGCTATTATATTGATTGCGGCGACGATGACTTTTTGATAAAAGGGAATATGGCGGTTCATGCCCTTATGATTGACAAGAAAATCCCTCATGAGTTTAGGGTGCGAGACGGAGGGCATACATGGACATATTGGCGTACAGCCCTACCAGAAGTGCTTAAATTTATCAGTGATAGTTTTCATCAAAAGTAACCAGCCAATGCTCCAACTAATCCATCAAGCTCAACAAAACTTATCGCATACAGCTATTATTTCGGGAGGCAAATCGTTCTCGTACCAACAATTACTTACTGACTCCCAGCAATTTGCAACTCAATTATTAGCTCAAAAACCAGACTTGACCGAGGCCAGAGTAGCCTTTATGGTTACACCTGGCTACGACTACGTGAGCGTACAATGGGGCATTTGGCAAGCGGGAGGCATCGCCGTTCCGCTTTGCATTAGCTATCCCATCGCTTCGTTACAATACGTGATTGAAGACACCGAGGCCGAAATCATTGTTGTTTCTCCCATTTTTGAGCAAACACTTCTGCCTTTAATTCAAGAAAAAGGCCTGAGAATGATTGTGTTAGGAACAGAACAGCCTACTCAAATTGGGAGTTTGCCAAGCATTGACGTAAGCCGTTGGGCCATGATTTTATATACGAGCGGCACCACCAATTTGCCCAAAGGAGTGGTAAGCACCCATGCAAACCTCGAGGCACAAATTTCGACTTTGGTAAAGGCGTGGGAATATACCGCAAGCGACCATATCTTGTGCATATTGCCCTTACACCATGTGCATGGCATTATCAATGTGATTTGTTGCACACTTTGGGCAGGTGGTACAGTTGAGTTTTTGCCAGAATTTTCAGCAGAAGGGGTATTTTCTGCTTTCAAAAAGCAAAAAATCAACGTTTTTATGGCTGTTCCAACCATTTATTTTAAATTGATAGCCTATTGGGAAAGCCTTCTTCCTGAACAACAACAGGAAATTTCTGATGTTTTAAAACCTTTCCGTCTTATGGTGTCGGGTTCGGCAGCATTACCTGTTTCGGTCATGGAAAAGTGGGAGCAAATTAGCGGGCATCGCCTACTCGAACGTTACGGCATGACCGAAATAGGCATGGCACTCAGTAATCCTTACTTGGGTGAGCGGCTGGCTGGTCATGTTGGAATGCCTCTACCAGGGGTGGGAGTTAGGTTGGTGGATGACGAGCAACAAATAGTTGAGAAAGGACAACCGGGCGAAATACAAGTAAAAGGAGCAACTGTTTTTAGTGAGTACTGGCGACGTGAAAAAGCCACCGCCGACTCTTTTACTGATGATGGCTGGTTCAGAACAGGTGATATTGCCGTGGTTAAAAGCGAAAGCTACAAAATTTTGGGTCGAAATTCAGTAGATATTATTAAATCGGGCGGGTACAAGATTTCGGCACTCGAAATTGAAGAAGTTCTACGTACCCATCCTGAAATCGCTGACTGTGGCGTGGTTGGAATTGCCGATGACGAATGGGGCGAGTTAGTGGCGGCAGTGTTGGTTTTAAAATCTGATAACCTACATACCAACAATCTAAATAGTTGGATTAGAGAACGAATGCCCGCTTACAAAGTACCTCGTCGCTATCATATTGTAAGTGATTTACCACGCAATGCAATGGGTAAAGTCACCAAAAATGATTTGAAGAAATATTTTTAGCAAGACTTTCATTTGATGTCTCTCCCAATAACAAGAGATGTCTATTCATTATTGTTTATCATTATCTACATGGACTTTCTAACTGCATTCCCCTACTGGTTTATCATTATTTTGGTGTTGTTCAATGCCGTTTATGTTCACTTTAAAAACGTGGAAGTAACCAAAGACGAAACCAATGCTTGATATGCTTATCCCTCTACCTCTATGACTAATTATTTTTCCGAGCATGCCACCGTACTATTTTGTATGGTATTTTACATCTGTTTTTTGGTTTTTTTGGGTTGGTTTCTACAACGAAAAACCTCCAAAACTGTTGGTGAATATTACTTAGCTAATCGAAGTATTCCAGGTTGGGTAGTGTCGCTGGCGTTTTTCTCTACCTTTGTTAGTACTAATACCTACATTGGTCAAGCGGGTGAATCGTTTAGATATGGGCTTTCTTGGACATGGGTTGGACTTTTTTGGGCCTTATTTTGTGTAATATCTTGGTTGATTTTGGGGCCACGAATGCGAAATCAGACCGTTCGGCTCAAATCTATCACTGTTCCCGACTATTTTCATTTACGCTACCAAAGTCAGTTGGCCAAAAGTATCAGAGTACTGTCGGCAGTCATTATTTTGTTTGCTACCATTTGGTACATGACCGGCATTGCCAAAGGTGTGGCTCACCTGCTCCATTCTTTACTGGATGTTGATTATGCCTATGGAGCGGCATTCATGATTTTCTTTACGTGTATTTACACCGTTGCAGGGGGTATGTACAGTGTCATGTGGACAGATGCAATTCAAGGGATTTTGATGATAATTGTCGCTTGTGTGATGATTGCCATTCCGTTTGTATTTGTGGGTGGCTACGATGCCATGATGACCAAACTGGCTGTAATTGACCATGTATCTAAGTCAGGTAAGTCTATTGGGAGTGGGCTGGTTACGTTTGGGCAACTGACATCCTTTACATACATCTTGGGCATTGGACTTTCTATTGGCATGAAGCAAATTTCTGAACCCAAGCTATTGATTCGTTTTTACACTGTCAAAGATAAAGCGAGTATGAAATTTGCCATGACATGGACTCCTATTTTTATGGGATTTTCACTCGTTTGTGTCATGGGACTTGGGGCATTAGTACATGGCATGGTTACAGGCGATGAAGCCGCCTATCTTATCAACAATACAGACGAAGTGGTAGGTTTTATGCTCAAAAAGTTCAACAATCCTTTCATAAGTGGTATTTGTCTCATGGGATTGTTTGCTGCGGGTATGGCAGCCTTAGCTTCTGTCACTTTGGTAGCTGGCACTACGTTAGTTAAAGACATTTTGCATGTGTGGAAGCCCATGCCTGCTGAAAAAATTATCCCCCGCACTAAAATTGCCATGCTTTTCTACTGCTTTTTGGTTTATTATTTTACACTTTATCCCCCAGGCGGTGTAGTCGAACTTTCGGCGTTTGCGGGTTCGGTATATGTAGCGAGTTTCTTCCCAACTATTTTCGGTGGCCTTTACCTTCGCTGGGGCACTGATGTTGGGGCGGTTGCTTCAATGATAACAGGGATTTTTGTCAATATTTTTTGGCGATTTGGCATTCGATTCAAAGTTGAAGGCATGCAAGAAACTCATGAAGTATTTCCTGCCTTCATACTTTCGGTGCTGGTATATCTGGTGGTGAGCAAACTTACCGCTTCTCGAATGCCCAAAGAGGAGCATTTGAAAGTGGTTTTTGGGGAGTCACTGTGATTCTTAAATTGTTGTATTGCAATATGGTTGTATGGTTAGATTGCTGAAAATGCAATTATTACGGATTCGTAATAATTGCATTTTCAGCAGATTAAGCACAAAAGCACTCAATAATAACCATACAAGCATTTAACCTCACAACCCTATAAACCGGGTTTTATTTCTCGGTCCCACTCTGCACTTTGCTTGGAGTAGCACTTGTTTCTAAGTGTTGGTTGATACCTTTTTCAATCATCGGCAGACCTTCTGACATCCACGACGGCATGGGTGCACCTTTCAAGAAATGGTCGAGGTATTGCCACATCCGAACTGAGAAGTCTTTTTGGTTTTTGCGTTGACGAGCCCCGTGCTTTTCGCCATTATAGTTTAACATCCACACAGGTTTGTTCAAGCGTTTTAAGCCCATAAACAACTCAATGCCTTGGTACCAGGGTACAGCATCGTCGTCGTCGTTGTGTAAAATCAGTGCGGGGGTTTGTACTTTATCAAGATAAAACAAAGGCGAATTATCCAAAAATTGCTCTTGTTTTTCCCAAATAGTTCCACCAATACGGGTTTGTGTAGCTTCATATTGAGCTTGACGGCTCAGGCCTGTCCCCCACCGAATACCACCATAGGCACTTGTCATATTGGCCACTGGTGCACCCGGAACGGCTGCTCTAAACAGGTTGGTTTTGGTAATTAAATAGGCTGTTTGGTAACCACCCCAGCTATGACCAACCACACCAATTTTGTCTTTGTCCACAAATCCTTTATCAATTTGACTCAAAACACCCGGAATAATACATTCGTAGGCACTTTGACCTGGATATCCAATTTTATAAACAATGTCTGGCACAAAAACCAAATAGCCATTGCTTACTGCCATTGCGTAGTTGGTATAAGCACTTCCAGATGGCCCTGGTGTAACAAAATTGTATAACCCATCTGAATTTTTTTCGTAGAAATACACCAACATTGGGTACTTTTTGGTAGGGTCAAAGTTATCGGGCTTATAAAGTAATCCTTCTAATGGCACACCATCACCTGATTTGTACTTTACCAACTCTACCGAACCCCATAGATAGGAATTCATCTGATTGCCAACGTCCGAAATTTTGCGAATGGTTTTAAAAGTCAAATCACTATGAAGTAAGTCAGGGTAATCTCTAAAGGTAGTTTTAGTGAATAGAATATCATCCGTATTTTTTGCTTTTAACACAACTGGGGGTACGTTAAACTCTCCCTCCACAAACTTTGTCAATTGCTTGTTGCTCATTGAAAACGAATAGTACCCACTACCTTTGGTGGTATGGTCAAACATTCTTAACAATAACGGCTTAGTAGGGTCAATACTCCGCTCTTCAATATCCAAGCGAACATTACGATACTCTTTTTTAGCTGTTCGGCCTGTTTGTGTTAAGTTTTCGGCACTGCCATTGTCAGGATTGATAGACCACATATCAAATTTGTCATAAATCACTATTCTTTCATCTCCCTTCGTCCAGCCAGCAATTCCGTAAGCATTTGGAAAGTCAGGATGATCGTCGTCTTCATCGGCAAACTTTTTGTCTTTGGTCAACTGTACTTTTTTACCTGATGCAATGGAATAAGCAAACCAAGCTGTATCGGGCAATGAGAACCAGTACACATACTTGCCTTCTGGCGACATTTGAGAATTGCCCCGTACGTATTTCCCCACAGAATTTACTGAACCATCTTTAGTGTTTATGATATAGGTATCTTCTTTCGGGTTCCAGTCCCAGTGCTGGTTTGAGTAAGGTAAACTGGTTCTTGCAAACACAAAATCGGCACGTCCTTCATTCACCAGTTGAACTGTTGGTAGTTGTTTTGTCCCTAACTGCACCAACTTCATATCAGCCAAATTGGCTACGGCCAAGTATGATTTTTTTCGGTCTTGTTCGAGCGTCGCCTTTTGTTGTGTTTGCAACACAGCGTCTTGGTAATTCCAGACCTCCACGTTCACAATTTCGTCAGGTAAAAGCGTGGTGTCCTGCACAATAGGCTTGGGATTTGTTCCAAAAAATAATTTTGAACCATCTTTGGCAAAAGTGGGCGTATAATCGCCACTCACTAACCATCCTTTGGCACCAGGTTGTGTTTTTTCATCAGCAACCAATACGCTACCTGCTTTGTCAGCCTTCCAAAGTAATAGTTTAGGTAATCTTATTTGGCTTTTGCTATTGGTGTCCAAATCAGCAATAAATGCTAATTTGTCACCTTGCTCTGCAAAAGACAACTTATTGAATTTCTGCTTATTACGACCTTCATATATGGCTTGAAGTTGTGATTTTTCGTTATCCCAAACATAGACTCCTGCTTTCATAGCAGAGTCATTACCAGTGGAAACAAATGCCAAGTAGCGGCCATTTTTGGCAAATTCATACTCTTTGACAAACCCAAACGATTGGTCTGTATTGGTTCTGAGATTTTTCAAGACCAGCTTGTATCCATTTTCTTCACTTTCTTTTTTGGGGGCTTTTCCACGGGGTGCAGGTCTTTCTGCTTTTTTGGTGGTATCCTTTGCAGCAGGCTTCGGTGGAATTGCTTCTGCCTGATAAGCAAGCCAAGTTCCAGCTTTTTCGGGTATTTTGAATGACAGTAGATTGGGGATTTTGGCCAATGCACTTGTTTTCAAACTATATATTCCCAGAGAATCCTTCGGCATTTCGTCTTTTTTCTTCTTAATACGACGAGCCTCACGTGTTGCGTTGAAAGGAGCTTTGATTCTAAAAATTGCATACTCAGCATCATAAGTAAATTTCAGCTCGGTACCACGTTTTACAGAGTCAATCTTGGCTTTTTTAAGGGCAGTCAATACTAAGTTACCATCGCCTTCGGCAGGGTTTATGCCATAACCTGCCCACTCACCATCAGTAGAAATGGCACGTTCCGAAAGTCCCTTCCATGTATCATAGACCTCACTGGTAAGGGCTTTTTTAGCCACGACTGGAGCAGGAGGAGGTGCATTTTTTGCTTTTTTCTGTGCCAGTGTTGGCAAACTGGCAATACAGAAAAGTAACAGTACGTAAATTTTTCGCATAGAAAAAACTTGTTTTTGTGGATGTTACCCAAATTTACTGATAGTGAGTCGAAAATCAAATGGAATAGAGCCGAAGGTCTTAAAATTCAAGGCAATAGCGGTAATTTTGAAGATGATTGGTTTGTTATCTACCTCTGGCTCTACACAAATACCAAACGAGTAGGCAGATTACAAGAATAACCATTTTTATCCGTTAGCTTCACAGACTAAGTTGTTCAATAGAAACAGATAATTGGTCATTTGGTGTAGTATAATCTAATTATCCACAGCTACTTAAATTTGATTTTTTGTTCATGAATCTTTCTGCACAATGGAGTTTCCGATATGCAATTGTATTACATACGTTGTCATGGATCGGCTTTTTTTGTCTGCCTATACTTTTGTCTCCGTTTCCTACTTCACTATTATTAGAAGCCCCATTTAATGATTTTTTGTCTTCGCAACTTGTTATTAATTTCTTTCTGGTGGCTTTTTTTTACTTAAATCTTCATAAACTCACCCCTCTTGCACTAAAACAACGTCGTATTATTCCACTCATAGTTGCCATCATAGGAAGCCTGCTTTTGATGATTTTGATTCACAAATTCTTTTTCAGACCCTTGATGCCTCGGCCAATGCTACCTCCTGATGCTCGCATGGGCTTACCTCCCAGGGCAATGCCAATGCTCCTGCCCATTCCTCAAATCATGTCGTTTTTATTGGTATTGGGCATTAGCAGTGTAATGGCTTTGCTCAGAGAACGCACACGCACCCAAGAAGAACAACAACAAACAGCTCTCGAAAAAGTATCGGCAGAACTGGCTGTGCTCAAACTCCAAATCAGTCCACATTTTTTGTTTAATACCCTCAACAACATTCGATGGTTGGCCCGCAAACGCTCAGAGCAAACCGAAGAAGCTATCTTGAAGCTATCGGAGTTGTTGCGTTATATTCTTCGACAATCTCAACCCGAAAAAGTACTCTTAGCCGACGAAATAAGTCATTTACAAAACTACATTGACCTTCAAAAAATGCGCCTTACCGCTCAGAATAAAGTTACTTTTATGTTAGAAGGTGAAATTTCGGGTATTTTCATTGAGCCATTGTTGTTTATTCCGTTTGTTGAAAATGCTTTCAAATACGGCATTCACCATCAACAGTCTTCTGAAATCACGATTTCGATAAAGGTTCAACCTCAGTTGCTTACTTTTGTGGTTAGTAACCCATTGTTTCCATATCAAGCCTCGGAGGAAAAAGACAGCTTTGGTATTGGAATTCCTAATGTTAGGCGGCGATTAGAACTACATTACCCCACAAAGCATCATTTAAAAGTAACAAAAGAAAAGGATTTTTTTAGGGTTGACTTAACGATTGAATTAGCATGAAAACAAACCAAAAGCTCAAATGTATAGCCATTGACGATGAGCCATTTGCGTTGGAAATTATTGCCGATGACCTACAAAAAATCCCATTTGTACACTTGCTTGGTACTTACGCTAATCCCTTAGATGCTTGGGAATCCATCAAAAATGGCGAAGTGGATTTATTATTTTTGGATATTCAGATGCCCACACTAACTGGAACACAGTTTTTGAGGAAACTACATCAAGCTCCAATGGTGATATTTACAACAGCTTATGACCAATATGCACTCGAAGGATTTGAACTTAACGTGCTTGACTACTTAATGAAACCCATTTCGTTTGAGCGATTACTACGAGCTACAAACAAGGCTCATGAGCTATTTCAATTGAAGCAATTAGACTCTACCATTAATCAAACTACCGAAAGAGGTTTTTGCTTTGTTCATTCCGAATACAAAGAAATCAAACTTTATTACGACGAAATTTTGTACATCGAAGGGCTAAAAGATTATGTAAAAATCTATACTTCACAGCAAAACAGACCAATACTAACTCGTCTCAACCTAAAAGCGATGGAAAACAAACTACCAGCTGAGTTGTTTTGTCGAGTTCATTTGTCTTACATTGTTTCTCTTCAAAAAATCACTTCTTTTCAAAAAACTAAATTGCTGATTGGCAAACAAGAAATCCCCATTGGCAATAAGTTTTCGGAACAATTTGAGGCACAGTATCGTCAGCAAAACTAAAAATCTACATATATCTTGTGTCCAAAAATCTCCTATCTCAATACTCATCAAATCAAATCCCAGCCTTTTCGGTATTCACGCCACAAATAGGAATTGGCTTCGGAGTCATGACGAAACTTCTCTTTGCGTGCATTCCAGTGCAATTCTCTACCCAATCGGTACGAAATCAGTCCCAAGTGCATGGGTAGCGTCATTTCACGCACATACGCCAAGTTTGATTCGGGTTGTGTACGATTTTTCACTGCATTTACAAAGTCTTGTTGATGGCCTGGCGAGCGTTGGATAGTGATGGGCACGTCGGGTAGGTCGTTCATTACTATACCGTTTATGGTGATTTCTCGGCTACTATAATCACAAAGCAAAGTGCCTTTTTCTCCCTCAAAATAAGCTCCAATTGAGCGCTTGGCTGCTCCTGGCACATTGGGTGCTTGCGATGTCCAGTAGAGTTTCAGGTCTTCAAATTCATAGTCAATATCAATCCACTTGGGGGCATCGCCCGTGCCTTCGGGAGCTTCACCTTTGGCCTTTATGGTTTTGAGGTTTTTGGGTTCAACGGCCCACCACACAATATCGGCAATATGGCACCAAAAATCTTGAAACACGCCACCCGAATAATCCAGAAAATACCGATACGTGAAATGACAACGCTCAGGCGTATAATTTGAGTAGGGCGCAGGCCCCAGCCACATATCCCAATTGAGGGTAGCGGGTGGGCTCTGAAAATTAGACGGGCCTAATACCGGCGGAAAACCCGTTTTCCACAACCGCACGGTATGCACTTTTCCTATGACACCTGCCTTAATAAGCTCGGCTACTCGATGGTAATTGTCGCCAGCATGAATCTGTGTACCCAACTGAAACACACGGTCATGTTTTTTCATGGCTTTGAGCATCTTTTGCCCTTCTCGCACGTTGTACGACAGCGGTTTTTCGCCATATACATCTTTACCAGCCTCAAATGCCATAATTGCTATTTGGGCGTGCCAATGGTCTGGGGTAGCACAAGTAATAGCGTCAATGTCCTTTCTATCAAGCAGATAACGAAAATCTGTGTAGCCTTTTGCTTGGGTATTCGGCTGTTTAGTCTGAAGTGTTTTTAAAGAAGCATTTAGGTGGTCTTCGTCCACATCGCACAGGGCCACAATCTCCACTTCGGGCAGGTCAGCAAACCATTTGAGGTGGTTGTTGCCCATTCCTCCTAAGCCAATGTGAGCAATGCGTAGGCGGTCACTGGGGGCTACTTTTCGTAAAAAAGAAGGGAATGCGGCTAATCCAAGGGCTGATAGCCCACTTTTACGAATAAATTCTCGACGATTGATGAAGGATTGCATCGTTTTGTGGTTTAGAAATCATGTAGTTATGTTGCAAAGTACCTAAGATTCTAATATCTACCAAGCGATTGCATCAAATTGACAAAAGTCGGAACAATTCGCTCTTAATTAGAGTTAATCTAAATGAGAAACACACAATCCCACGATTGTTTTGTAACTTTGCCAATTATTTATCAAGGTTGGTTCTGACGGTTAATCGCTCTTCTTTTTCTGTCATTTAGAGCAAAAATCAACCTTCTCTACTACCATAACCAGCAACAATAGAAATCTGAACATGTTAACAATTAACGACTTACGAGCATCAGTTGAAGGAAAACAAATATTGAACGGAATCAATCTCAGCATAAAACCTGGCGAAGTTCACGCCATTATGGGACCTAACGGCTCAGGCAAAAGTACCCTTGCTTCTGTATTGGCTGGACGAGAAGATTACGAAATAGAAGGCGGCACAGTAGATTTTATGGGAAAAGATTTGCTTGATCTTGCCCCCGAAGAGCGTGCTGGTGAAGGCATTTTTTTGGCGTTTCAGTACCCTGTTGAGATTCCGGGTGTAAGCACTACTAACTTTCTAAAAACTGCTGTTAACGAGATTCGTAAGTATAAAGGCGAAGAATCGCTCGATGCAGTGAAGTTTTTAAAAATGATGAAGGAGAAAATGAAATTGGTAAATATTGACCAATCGCTCTTGAATCGTTCGTTAAATGAGGGTTTTTCAGGGGGAGAGAAAAAGCGCAACGAAGTCTTTCAGATGGCAATGTTAGAACCCAAGTTATGTGTACTGGATGAAACAGACTCTGGACTTGACATTGATGCCCTCCGGATTGTAGCAGAAGGCGTGAATCAACTCCGCAACGAAAATCGTTCTTTTATAGTTATTACGCACTATCAACGCCTTTTAGACTATATTGTACCTGATTACGTGCATGTACTTTACAAAGGACGTATCGTGAAATCTGGCACTAAGGACCTCGCCCTCGAGCTCGAAGAAAAAGGTTATGATTGGATAAAAGCTACTGTGGATACTGAACAAGTAGGAGAATTGGTATAAATTGAGTATTACGATGACAACTACTATTGATATTGAAGCTAACGAACTGAATTACAGGCTATTTAAGAGCCTTAAGTCAATGTTCAAAGGCCAGAAGATTCGATTAACCGTTGATGCCACCAGCGACGAGACCGATTATCTCAACAAAAGCGAAGCCAATCGCTTGATGCTGGAAAAATCTATTGCTCAATTGCGGCAAGGTAACGTGGTAAATGTCTCAATCAAGGATTTAAAATGAGACTTATCACTTTTACAAATGAAGCATTTGAACAATTCAATGAATGGCGAAATGTGGATAAGAAAGTCCAAGATAAAATCATCAAATTAATAGATGAAATTCAACGTAATCCATTTGATGGGATTGGAAAACCAGAACCTCTAAAACACAACTATATGGGCTTTTGGTCGAAAAAAATCAACGATGAACATCGTTTGGTTTATGAAATAACCGATTCGCATCTCAACATCATTGCTTGCAAATATCATTACTAACAATGAACCCCACAGCAAAAAATAACGACCTCAAAACACAACTCATCGCCGATTTTCAGTCTAACGAAATTCGGATGAATGGTGAGGCAAAATCTCTATTACACCAAACCAGACGTGACGCACTGGGCCAGTTCGAAAAATTGGGTTTCCCTACCATTAAGCACGAAGAGTGGAAATACTCGAATACAAAAACGCTTGTCAATCAGGCTTTTAACTTCGAATCACCCGGTAACGTAACTACCAACGAAGTAGAAGCATTACAGATTCCAGACCTCATAGGAAATATCTTATACTTTGTAAATGGCGTTTTTCATCCCGAACTTTCTAACATTATTAGTCCGCCGAGCCAACTGAGCATCCTCAATTTTAAGGAAGCCTACAAACAGTTTCCAGCCGTAGTAGAAGCTCATTTTGCCAAATACGCTGACTATTCTGACAACGCTTTTACAGCGCTAAATACTGCTTTTGCCAATCATGGTGTGTTTATTCATGTTCCAGATCAGGCTGTGGTAGAGCAACCTATCATTTGTCGCTTTGTAGCTGATACTCGCCAAGAAAACGTAGCATCACAACCTCGAAATTTGGTTATTGTTGGCAAACAAGCGCAAGTAAAAATGGCAGAATCGTTCCGTTCAATGGGCGAAAATGCTTCATTTACCAATATTGTCACTGAGGTATTTGTGGGCGAAGAAGCTCATTTTGAATACTACAAAGTTCAGAACGAGTCAGATAAAGCCTATCACATTGGCACTACCCAGATTGTTCAGCGAAGTAACAGCCACACTTACTGTATAACCGTAACGGTAAACGGCGGCTTTGTGCGTAACAACCTCAATATCAAATTAGATGGCGAGCGTTGCGATGCTCACATGTATGGTTTGTATATCCCTAATGGTAGGCAACACGTTGATAACCACACGGTGGTAGATCATGCCAAGCCTAATTCAGTTTCAACTGAATTGTACAAAGGTGTGTTAGGAGACCGCTCTACGGGGGTATTTAATGGAAAAATATTTGTGCGTGAAGATGCCCAGAAAACCAACGCTTATCAAACCTGCCGCAATGTAGTGCTGACTGACGAAGCAACCATGAACTCAAAGCCTCAATTAGAAATTTGGGCAGACGATGTGAAGTGTTCGCATGGCACAACTACTGGTAAATTAGACGACGAAGCCCTGTTTTACATGAGGGCTCGGGGCATTCACAAAGACGCTGCCATGGCACTGTTGATGTTTGCTTTTGCCGAAGATGTAGTAGAGAAAATGCGGATACCAGCCATTAAACTTTATTTGGAAGGGTTAATTGAAGAAAAAATTGCCAAATTGTATTGAGTTGGGGTTTCTGCTACCGATTAGTCGGTTCTTCTATAAAAATCACTCTTTTGGACTATAAAACCGGGCGACCTCATTCAGTATAATCTATTGATTATCAGCAATATTCATACATTTTCTCATTCCATCATTCTGTCATTGTACTTAGCATGACAACACCAACATTTTCTATACCTTTCGATGTAGAGCGCATTCGGGCTGATTTTCCGATTTTAGATCAAGAAATCAACGGACGCACACTCGTGTATTTTGACAATGCTGCCACTACCCAAAAACCAGTGCCAGTGATTGATGCTATTATTCAATATTACCGAGGCTACAACGCCAATATTCACCGAGGCATACACACCCTTGCCGAAAAAGCCACTGCCGACTTTGAAGCCAGCCGCAAAGCCATCCAATTGTTTTTGAATGCGGCTTCTACCGAAGAAATCATCTTCACCAGTGGCACTACCATGGGTATAAACCTTGTGGCACAAACCTATGGGCGTACCTTTATAAGGGCAGGTGACGAAATCATCATTTCAGGACTTGAACACCATTCTAACATAGTGCCGTGGCAAATGCTTTGTGCAGAGAAAGGCATTATCTTGAAAGTAATTCCTGTAACTGACGAAGGCGATTTAGACATAGAGGCTTACACAAAGCTACTTTCTGAGAAAACTAAATTCGTGTCTGTCAATCACGTTTCTAATTCGCTCGGCACTATCAACCCTGTTAAAATAATCATCGAATTAGCACACCAAGTTGGGGCAAAAGTGTTGATTGATGGCGCACAGGCCAGCTCACACTTAACAATTGATGTACAGGATTTGGATGCTGATTTCTATACGTTTTCGGCACATAAACTCTACGGGCCTACTGGCATTGGTGTACTTTATGGCAAGAAAGACCTCCTCAATGCCATGCCTCCTTACATGGGTGGAGGTGAGATGATTAAAGAAGTAACCTTTGATAAAACTACTTACAACGACCTGCCCTACAAGTTTGAGGCTGGCACGCCCAATATCGCCGATGTGGTCGCTCTCAAAACTGCATTAGAGTACATAGCTCGGCTCGGAAAACACAACATTGCCGCTTACGAGAATCATTTACTTGACTACGCTACACAGCAATTAACTCAAATTCTTCAATGATTTCGTCTTGTATTTCGTTGATGCTCATTGTTTGGTTGGCTTTTTTATGACAAGTCCCAAGCCTTGCGGTTCTTTTAATGGCTTTCCGCCATTCAATTTAACAGAAAGGTCAATTAGGGC
>JBGAVQ010000126.1:0-15206 GCA_044228045.1 Spirosomataceae bacterium | reverse complement strand
TTTGTCTGACAGTGTTTTGGTGTTCTGATACTCAATTTCGGCATACTCCACATCAGCTTTTGATTTTTCCATTTCGGCCTGATAGACCAATGGCATAATCTGAAACATGGGTTGTCCTTGTTTGACGTGCTGGCCTTCGTCAACAAATATTTTCTGCAAATACCCCCTTTCTAAGGAGCGTAATTCGATGTGATTGATGGCCCGGATTTGGCAGACATATTCTTTGTTAATAGAAGTATCAACCCGAATTGGGCTACTTACCAAAAACTCCGAATCCTCATGCTTTGTATGCTCAGCATGGTTACAGCTTGCCATGAGAAATGCTGAAATCGCTAAAAAGATGATTGAAAATCTCATAAATATTTTATTTTGGGAAAATTAGGAATATGGGCATAGCCTTTGAAATATTTTTTCAAATTAAGCTATGCCTTCTTTTTACTGAAGAAGCTAACTTAGGAATACAGAAAAACTATCAAACAGACGGAATTCTCCAAGAATGATGGAGTAAGAAAAGCGGAATAGAAGTTCGTTTTTGAAGAGATAAATTAAAATTTGCAAACGAACTTTCTAAAATAGTATAATCAAAAGATATGGAGGCACGCAGTTGAAAACAGCTTTCAACGATGTCATCTTCTGTATTTTCGTCATTAGTCTCTGATTCTTCTAACAATTCGAGTGCCAGTAAGGAGATTAGCTGGTGAATTGACCTCGAACTCTGAATAAATTTATTGTGGGTATTGTGCTGATTTACTTTATAGCCGTAACTATTTATTCGCTGTTTTTCAGGCTTGAGACTATTATTGCCAAGAAGAGTAGAAATGGATAAGAGAAGAATGCAAAATGACCCACGGCCATTCATGGAATTTGAATGTCTGGCTTGTTGTGATATTTTTGCTTAAAATCTTCATGTAGCCTCCAAATGTACTAAACCTTTTTTTAATAATGATAATTCTTCCTTAAATATTTTTTGTTGCTTTCTGATAAATGTAATATATTCTTTTAGGGTAAATAATTGAACATCAATAGTTTGTACTTGTAAAATTCAAATAAATATTCAAAAAGTTATACTAATCAGAAGGGTGACTTGGGCTTGGGTAGGGTAGCTGAAAGTACAAAATCTGCTGGTGTGTGTAGCAGTTGTTATGCGATTTTTTGCTAATAAATATGCGGCAGGCTTATAAAATGGGGTTCTGCTGCTCAACAATATCACCGAGCTAATGTTGATATAAACAGCCTGTCCTACCTGCGTATCAATAGAAAAATAACTTGGGTAATGGCTTGTTTTATCCCTCAAATTCTTTTAATTCTTCCAGTAATTTCATCTCACCAGATTGCCAATCCATTTGCCAGCAGTACAATTGCACTCCGTTGGTAATAGCCAAATAGGGGGCTTTCAATACGGCATTATAGAGCGTGGCTTGCTCCCAAGTAGCGGGTGAGAGTGCAATACTGGTAGCCTTACATTCGACCAGTAAAAAAGCATTGCCATTTCGATCAAATGCTTGAATATCAGAGCGTTTTTGGCGTTGATGATACGGAAGTCCACTCTCAACCGAGAGCAAGGATTTTGGATAATTGCGGTGTTCAACCAAGTAATTGAGCACATGTTGGCGAACCCATTCTTCTGGAGTCAGAAACATATTTTCGTCGGATTATATCAAAAATGTACAATTTTCCGTCTAAATTCTTAATTTTAGGGCTAATTGCTCGAAATGAAAGGCAGGGAACATAAGAAATACAGATTTGAACAATACCCCTCATAAAGGAAATGAAAGAACATCATAAAAATCATAAAAATACAAAATAAGAAGTAGGCAGTCTGATATCGGAAATAAAGAGTAGGAAAATGCTACACCCTACTAAATTTTGCTTCACAATTTCTGACCTCTTACCTCATACTTCATTTTTCTCCTAAACCATCTAACAAACCATGAAAACCAAACAAGAAATCGTAGAAAACTGGCTTCCTCGCTATACAGGTATGGCTCTTAATGAGTTTGGCGAGTATATTCTCTTGACCAATTTTATCAATTATGTTGGCATGTTTGCCGAAAAATTTGATGTTGAAATCAAGGGCAAAGATCGCCCAATGCAAACGGCCACCTTCAATAACATCACCATCATTAATTTTGGTATGGGTAGTGCTATGGCAGCTACGGTGATGGACTTACTGTCGGCCATTCACCCCAAAGCGGTCTTGTTTTTGGGCAAATGTGGTGGATTAAAGAAAACTACGCAAATTGGTGACTTGATTTTGCCCATCGCCGCTATTCGTGGCGAAGGAACAAGCAACGACTACATGCGTCCTGAGATTCCGGCCCTGCCGTCTTTTCGCTTACAGCGTGCGGTATCTTCCATGATTAAAAAACATGAGTTAGATTATTTTACAGGTACGGTTTATACGACCAACCGGCGTGTGTGGGAGCATGACGAAGAATTCAAAAATTACTTGCAAGAATTACGAGCCATGGCCATTGACATGGAAACGGCCACCATTTTTGCCGTAGGCTTTGTCAATGCCATTCCGCATGGTGCTTTGCTGTTGGTATCTGACAGCCCCATGACACCAGAAGGCGTAAAAACCGAAGAAAGCGATAAAAAAGTAACCGTCAATTTTGTGGATAAACACTTACAAATAGGCATTGATTCGCTTATTGAGCTGGCCATGTCAGGCGAGTCAGTTAAGCACATGCGCTTTTAATAATCCGATAAGTCTTGATAGCCAATTGTATCAAAAAAGTCAGACGCTAATCTGGCTTTTTTGATTTAGCAACATCGCTAATTATAGTATTATCAATAAGTTACAATTAACTATTTTAGGTAATTGTAACTTGTTGATAATAACCAATTTAGTTAATCAAAAGTCAGCAAACTTAAATCGAAAATACTATAGTACAAGTTTTCTCTTGTCTCAGGTTTTGTCCTCTCGTGTCCCGATTGATTAGTTACAATAATCTCGAATCACGGTATAAGCTGGCATATAACCCAACTCTCCGGCTTTGCTAAGATCCAAGCACCCATTGCTCACATCACCTAAACTTGACTTAATAATGCCACGAACATAATAGGCTTCAGCGAATCGGGGGTTCAGTTTAATGGCATTGGCGCAGTCTTGAATGGCACCTTTTTGGTCACCTGTTGAGGAGCGAGCCAAGCCACGAGAAAAATATGCCTCGGCAAAGATGGGATTAAGTTCGATGGCTCGATTAAAATCCAACACCGCATTTCTCATATCATTTGTTTTAGCACGAGCAATACCCCTGATATAATAGGCCTCCGAATGCTCCGACGACAATTCTGTTATCTTGGTTTTATCTTGTACTGCATCACGAAGTTCATCCAATTTTTGTCGGTTAATGGGGCCATTGTACGAAACCTTGTCACTATTGTCAGTATCTATTTCGGTAGAGCGAGTAATGTCGGCGATGGCCTCTTTTTGAGAACCTAACTTGCTTTTAATGAAGCCTCGACCATAATAAGCCAACACATAAGAGGGGTTGAGGGCAATGGCTCGGTCAAAATCCCCTAACGCACCAGTAAAATCTTCAATTTGAGCACGGCAGAAGCCTCTATAATAATTATACTCAGGTTCTGACGGACTCAGCCCAATGGCTTTTGTATAATCTTCAATAGCTGCTTTGGGGTTATTAAGTTTCATATTTGAATAAGCTCTACCTGCAAAGGCTTGTGCTCGCTTGGGGCTTAGTTCGATAGACCGACTGAAATCGGCAACACCGCCAGCATAATCCTCCAACTTATTCTTGCAAATTCCTCTAAAATAATACGACTGTGCGTTGTCTGGTGAAAGCTCAATTGATTTATTAAAATCGGTCAGAGCTGTGCGATACGACTCCAGGCGGCTGCGGCTCATACCTCTCCTAAAAAAAGCATTAGGGTCGGTAGGATTCAGCTCAATGGCTCGGTTAAAATCCTGTAAAGCGCCTCGGTGGTCGTCTTGGTTGGTTTTGCTATCGCCACGAGCCAAATAACTATTGGCATCCTTGCTGTTAATATCAATGGCCTTGTCATAGTCCAGAATTGCCCCACGGTGATCTCGAAGATTGGCTTTGGCCAAACCTCTATTGTAATAAGTAACGGGGTTGTCAGGACTCATGGCGATAGAGATATTAAAAGACTGAACAGCCCCCAAAAAATCATTCCCTTGGCATTTGGCCAATCCTTCTTGGAAATAGTCTGATGCAGACTTTTGTGCCTGACTGAGTAACGAAATACTGATAAAGAAAGCTAAAAATCCGACGAATTTTTTCATACTTGCAACGTTTATGACATGGAGATGAGCGGGGTCAAATATCTTAAAAAAAAGCAAGAAAGTGATAATTCCTTCATTTTTTTTAGGTTGAATTTACATCAAGAGTGATATTTTTAATGATACTGAACCAGTAAAGTCTATTCAATTCAGCGTCCTTAGCATCACATGTAAACTTCATTCGCACATTTCAGCTTGCAGCATGTCTTCTTCTATTTGAAAGATGAATTGATTTGCTGCATCCAGCTTCAACAATCTATCTGCAATAGTTGATGACTTTCGCTGAGTATGTCAAGTCTGACCGTAGGTCTGGGCAACCCCGTCTGACTTGCAATCTAAAAAGTAGCCTCACTGGGCGGGTCAGATGTTCCATCTTAGATGTTCCTTCTGACCTATAAGGAGGTTTAATCCTTTTGGTTCTTCGTTGATTTATACAGGACGAAGGTTGCCTTAGTTCCACTACGGTAGTTCCACTATGGGTGGTACACAGGCAACGGCAATCGCCATTGTCCGTGTAACCACTGGGGCGCACAGTCTGGGACGCACAGCCGGACAATTCCCGTATAATGATAGTTGAACCATCCTTTTTCAAGTGAAAGGCCTATGTTGGTCTTCTATTATCAGTTTTTCTTACTGGTCAATACCCGCCAAGTAGCTTAAAAACAGTCTTTTTAAATCCAAAATTTTATGTGGTTTGTATGTATGCCGAAAACGGACAAAGAGTATTGTTCTGAACTTAATCGGCCGCTTATGAAAAGCTCATTTCATGGGTTCTTTATAATCTTGTGAGTTGATTTGTTGTTGACTATCAATAGGTTAGGCTTGGTGCGCTTTGAGTCTGTGGCTACTCTTTTAAACCAAAACACAAATTTACAATGAAAACTAACAAACAAACAGTAGAGGCAATTTATGCCGCATTCGGACAAGGAAACGTCCCGTTTATTTTAGAATCAGTGGATGAAAACTTCACGCATTTTGACCCAACAGACCCTGCCATTACCTCGCACGGCGGACGCTACAATGGAAGAGAAGAGTTTTTAGGATTCTTCCAAAAATTAGGCGGCAGTGTAGCTACTACTCTCTGGCAAGTTGATAATTTGGTAGCCGATAACGATGATGTAGTAGCTACTGGCAAGCATGGCATAACAGTCAAAAAAACAGGTAAAAGCGGCGTGATTGATTGGGTAATGATATGGCACTTTAACAATGGAAAACCCGTGAGTGTTCGCAATTATTATGACACTGCTCGTATCGAAGCTCTTTATGCTTAACTATTTAATTTTTTTTTAAATTATTCAACCAAAAATTTCCCCATTTAACTAAAAAAACTCCCCCAGGGGGGCTAAAACAATGAAAACTATCAAATTGCTTTCAATCTTAGTCCTTTTTGTTGCAAACACTGTTTTTGCACAAGACAAAACCAAGGCCGAAAAAAACATCCGAGATCTCTTTGTAGTAATGGATGCAGGACAAACCGACCGATTTGCTGAATTTTGTTCACCCGACTTCAAAATCATGAACCCCTTTTTGTCGTCGCCAATGCCACTCCAAGCATTTCAAGGCATCATTCAAGGGCAAAAATCAGGATTTCCAGACTTACAACATGAGGTAGTTAGCATCGTTTCAGATGGCAAAAATGTAATTACCAAAGGTATTTTTAGAGGTACTAATATGGGTTCGTTTATGGGTATGCCACCAACAGGCAATAAAGTAGCTGCTTCGTTTTTGGTTTGGGATGAAATGGATGCCAACAATAAATTGAAATTCCGTAAAGTGGAATTTGATGCAAAAGGCTTTGAGGCGCAACTTATGGCCGGCAAAGTTTCGGCAGAAACCATCAAGAAAAACTGCTACATCGCCTACGAAAGTCTCAACAAAAGAGATTTTGCAGCTTTTAAGACAGTTTGCACACCTGATTTTACAGAGTTATCGGCAGGGCCAATGCCAACCAAAGGTATTGACGCCGTCATTGAGGTTTACAAATCGTTTATGACATTGGCGCCAGACATCAGATTTGACATCAAAAAAGTAACCGTTGATGGCGATAGAGCCTTTGTAGAAACAACCGTAACAGGCACTAACACAGGCATGGTAATGGGTATGCTACCACCAACAGGCAAAAGATTCAAGACCAATGATATTGACATCGTAACGCTGGATGCTTCTGGAAAAGCGACATCGCATAGCACGGCAAACCCAGCCGAATTATTACGCCAAATAGGCTATGGCTATTTAGAAAACCCAAATTTTCATGTGGTTTCGGCTATTTATGCGGCATTTGGCAAGGGCGACGTGAATGGAATCTTAGCCAATATCAACGAAAAAGTTACTTTTGATGTGAGCAATAATCCGGGTGTTAAAAACCCAAAAGTATTTGCCGAAAAGAGTGAAATTCCGATGTTTTTTAAAGATTTGACGGAAACAGTGGAAGTTACAAAATTTGAACCGTATCAGTTTGCTTCGGCTGGCGATAATGTATTTGCCGCTATCAAAGTGGAGTGGAAAAATAAAGCCACAGGCAAAATGTGGGCATCTAATTTCAGCCATCATTTTAAACTTTGGAACGGCAAAGTATCAGAATTTAGAGAACTTACCTCTAAGCCAACCGAGATGAATAATATGACAGGTATGAATAAGTAATCTAACAAAATTGCTCGCTCTACATTAATGGATAGCTTCATTGAGTTCGGCGAGCAGTTTTTTTAATTGTATCATTTTTTCAATACCAATCTTTTTAGCCCATTGCAATTCCACATCGCAAATCACTTCATAAGCCTTATTTCGGTAAGAAATGCCCTTTTCTGTAAGACTGAATAGCACTGCCCTGCGGTCGGTTTTGTCTTCAAAACGTTCTACATAGCCCATGTTTTCTAAGTGTTCAAGAAGGTATTTCATATTTTGTTTGGTCATACTGGCTTTTTTTGCCATATCGGTCATTCTGGCACCTTCACCAATAAACTGAAATACCACACTATAATACGAGTTCATATCCGTAAAACCCAATTCGTGCAGTCGCTCATACACCTTGTTCATCATTTCAAGGTAGGGCGTTCGGGCAAGTCGCCCAATATGTGGTAAATCTCCTAACCATTTCATGTAACAAAAAATAGTAAAATAATTTGACTAATTAGTAAAATCATTTTACCTTTATATTTCAAAATAAAAAAATAAAATCCCCATGAGGTTTGAACTTACAAGCCGAAATAAACAAAGTTCCCCATCGGGGGTTAGGGGGCGTATCAATATGAAAACAGAATTTAAACCAAACGTAGATTTAATGCGGGCATTTAATAGCCAAGTAATGCTCATTAACGACAAAACTGGAACTGAAAACGGGCTTACGCTCATCAGAGCAGGTGCCGACACCGCCGATTCATACGCACCCTGAAGAAGAGGAACATTTTCTGATAATAAGTGGGCAAATGGAGGTCTATAAAAAAGACAAATGGCATACACTGAAAGCAGGCGATGAGGTAACAATTCCGAAGCAAACGCCACATTCGTATCGTTCAAGACATTCGGAGGATTGCATTTTTCATTACGAACTTACGCCCAATAGAAATTTCTCGGAGATGATGAAATCGTTTGAAAACCTCCAAAACGAAGGAAAATTGAAAGGAAAAGACCTCCGTTCTATCATTTATCTGGCAATGACTTTCAGAAAATACAAAGCCGAAGTGCAGAGTGTACAACCTCCCAATTTTGTAATTTCGATGATGGCGGGCATTGGTGGACTTTTAGGTTTTAAGTTGTAAAATTCTAAATTTTCTAAAATATGATGTCATTTTCACTATCGAATCTCTTAAAAAAAGGAGCGTGGAGCTTGGTTTTGCTCTTGGCGGTGCTGTTTATTTTCAATAATGCAGTGCCATATTTCAATACAAAATCGCCCAATTATGAGCCTGAAAAGCTCCAACCATTTACTTTGCCCTTGTTGATTCATATTGCAGGAGGCATCGTTGCCATACTCACAGGGGCGTTTCAGTTTATTAAGGCAGTTCGTAACAAATATGTACGTTGGCATCGATTTTTGGGCAAAATTTACTTGATTTCTATCCTCTTTTCGGCATTGGTGAGTTATTATTTATCGGTTTTTCATGCCATTATTGATAGGCATTATATCACATTCGGCGTTGGGCTTATCGGTTTGGCTACGGCTTGGTTGTTTACTTCGGGCATGGCTTTTTGGGCAATAAAACGTAGAGATTTTGAGCAACATCGTGAGTGGATGATTCGTAGCTATGTCGTTACTTGTGGTTTCATTACCTTTCGCCTTATTTTTGGTATTCTCCAACAGGTTTTATTGATTGATAAAATAGACAGTGGCAATATTGCCGCTTGGGGAAGCTGGTCGGTGCCCTTACTTTTTACCGAAATTGTGATTCATTATTCAAAAATAGCGAAGCAAAAGCACTAATAATTAGATTAAAAATCAAGAGTAAAACCGTTCCATAAGATTTGGGAAACAACCGATACTTAGTTGCATCGGTTGTTTTGCTATGCACCAATTTGGTTTTTGTTAGATTTTAATGAATTGTGGTATGATTAAATAAATAATTGATTATCAGTACATTAATTTTGATGTGGCACGACAAAATAAAGAAGCTCATTTTTTTATTAGTTTTTGGCATGATTTAAAAACAATTTGAATATTCAACTAAAATTGAGAAATTAGAGTTTTATTTCAACCCCAATTCTCAATGCCACCTATTTCCAGAAACGAATTCCTAAAACAATCACTTGGGCTGGGTTTTGCACTTAGCTTTTCGCCTATTTTGTTTCGATTTGAAGACAAAGACCCAATTTTTGTGAAAGCTGTAAAGGCAAATAACCTTGAGGTTGAGAAATTGATTAAAGTTTATTCAGAAGAAATCAAAGAAGTGCGTCGGAGGTTAGGTTATGATTTAGCCAACTTTTCAGCCGCTTATGCCGAGCCTTCTTCTTTCTTCTACAAAAACGAAGCATTGATACTTCCAATGCAGAAAATCATTCGGTTTCTGCTCAAAAATCAATACCATGATGGCACCTTAGACCTTGGTAATTTGGCTTCTCCGCCCGATACTGCCTTTATTTTAGAGCCTTTATGTGTTGCCAATGTAATTTTGAATAAATTGTCAGACAATGCTTTGGTTGAAATTAAAAATTCACTCAAAACCTTTATCTTAAAAGCTGGCGAAGCATTGCGTACAGGGGGTATTCATACGCCTAACCATCGCTGGGTTGTATCGGCAGCATTGGCCCGAATCAATGACTTGTACCCCGACAAAAGGTATGTAAATAGGATTGATGAGTGGTTTTCGGAGCGTGTTTTTATTGATGCAGACGGACATTTTTTAGAAAGAAGTCCCAACTATGCCGAAGTTACAGATAATTCCTTCATTACGATTGCTCGCTTACTAAAACGCCCCAAACTCTATGAATTTGTAAGAAAAAACCTTCAAATGACCAGTTTTCTTATCGAACCCAATGGTGATTTGGTTACGGTAGATTCACGCAGGCAAGACCAATTTATGACCATCAGTGTTTGGCTGTTTTATTTGAGTTATCGTTTCATGGCAATTCATGATAAAAACGCCGATTTTGCGACCATTACTCGATTTATTGAAAAAATTAACGGCTTTGAAGAACGAGTTTTAGTGGATTTATTGGCATTTCTTTCAGAGGACAACCAATTACAAGACCCATTGCCCACCACAACATCATTCAATAAAAATTTTGAAAAATTCTTTGCTACAACTCAGCTTGTCAGGATTCGACGAGAAGACACCACGCTAACAATTTTTGGAGGAACAGATAAACCCTTGATTGTTGGTTCGGGTCGTTCGACAAGCCCTAATTTTTTTAGTTTTCGTAAAGGCGAAGCGATTTTGAAATATATGCGTTTTTCAACAGATTTTTTTAGTACAGGCTATTTCAGAAGCAATGGCATACAAAAAGTAGGTTCAAAATACATTTTGAGCCAACAAATTGAAGCCCCGTATTACCAACCTTTACCAGAGAAATTTAAGCGTGCAGATGGCGATTATGCACATTCACGTAGTACAGACGGAAGATTTTGGAATAAAATGGATTTCCAGAACCGACCTCAAAGTAATATTAAAGCTATCGAAACCACCATTGAAATAGAAGAACACAACGGAAAAGTGGCCATTAAATTTGATACAAAAGGTGCTGAAAATGTGAAAGTTACTGTAGAACTTTGTTTCAAAGAAGGGGGTGAATTGGTGGGCTTAAAAAAAAATGATGATGCCGATAATTTTAGTTTAGAAAATGGGATGGGAGAATATCGTTTTGGCAAAGACAGCATCAAATTTGGTGAAGGAATATTCAAACACAACAAATTAAGAGGTTTAGAAGGTGAAATATATACCTCCCATTTTGGAAGTTTACGCACCGAGGGGCTACACGTTTATCTGACAGGACTCACGCCTTTTGAACATACTTTGACTATTTCCTGAAAAATCAAACATTTTTCGGCAATCGGTCTTTAGATTTTTTTCGATTGGCAATTTTATAGTGCGTGGCAACTGGACTTTTGAAAAAACAATGTTCCTTGACAATTTTTGTGGTACATACGGTCTGGGCGACCCCGTCTGTACCGCAGGTCTGACGGTAATTTTCGGGATTTACCACAAAAATTGTCAGCGTTCCAAAAATAAAATCAAAACAGCTATTATTGACGATTGAGAATAGAAGCCATCAAACCAATTACTATCATAATATTGGCCCTATGGGTCTATAATTCAACATTTTACAACTAAATTTATGTTATTAACGTAGTGTCAATTGCTAAAATGGTCAGAGAGCCAAAATAGTTATGGTAATTTTTGTTAAAATTGTGAAATATGTAGGCTACACCTAAATACACCCTAAATTTGACTACGATGAAAAACATAATTTTACTCACACTGTTAGCCCCGTACTTTTTTGCATCTTGTAAAACCCAATCCACCATGACAACTTCTCCTGAGAGCAACCTGACCAATCAAACCATTGCTGCGGTAGAGCGATTCAATGATGCCTTTAATAAGCATGATGTTGATGCTGTAATGGCTGCTATGACTGATGACTGTATTTTTGAAAATACAAACCCACAGCCCGACGGTACTCGTATTGTGGGAGCGCACGAAGTAAGAGTGTACTGGCAAAAATTCTTCACCTCTAATCCTGATGCCAAGTTTGAAACCGAAGATATGTTTGCCGTGGCCGACCGCTGTGTAGTGCGGTGGATTTATCGAAAAACAAAAGATGGTAAACCGTGGCATTTACGGGGTGTGGATGTTTTCAAGGTTAAAAATGGGAAGGTTGCCGAAAAATTAGCCTATGTAAAAGGTTAATCGCCCGCCTTATCAAGAAATAGATTTTGGATATTAAAATATACTTGTTTGAACTTATGTGTGTATAATTGCCGTCAAGTTACGTTCCTACTTATTGATCAATTTTATCAACAAATGAATCAATAACCTCTATGTCCATGAAAATCAGTCGTTTATCTTTATTTGTGATGGCATTTGGCCTTAGTGTTGCAGTGCTGCCAATGGGGTGTAAATCAAAGAAAAAGGCCGCAGCCAAAACCCCGGCTCTTAGCAAAAATAGTGCTTTGCCCAACAATCCCGAGGAAGTTGACAATGCCAAGCCTAATGCCAACACCAATGCGTACACTCCAACTACCAATGCAGGAGGACGAAATTTGTCGCAGGAAGAAGTCCGAAAGCGACTTAGCGACTTGATGGATGCACTGGCTAATGAATTGCGTCAGTTTGTCAAAGATGTAGAAGTAGTCAGAGAAGGCGAGGGCGTGCGAGTTACCTTTGACCCTGGCGTTTATTTCTCTTTCGATTCGGCAGATCTTACTCCCAAAGCCAAAGAAAATATTACAAACCTATCAGAGGTACTGAGCAAATATGGTTATACGCAAATGTTTGTTCAAGGGCATACTGATACTTGGGGGCGCAAAGAATATAACTATAAACTCTCAGACAAGCGGGCCACTACTTTTGCTGACTTTGCAAAAGCAAGAGGGGTGGACGACAGCCGTATTTCAGCAAAAGGCTTTGGGCCAGATAAACCTCGCTACACCAACAAAACCTTAGAAGGCAGACAAAAAAATCGCCGTATTGATGCCGTTATTACGGCCTCCAGCGAAATGATGCGAAAGATTGCAAATGGCGAACTTTGAACCAATTATGGAACTACCTGATAGAGGGTACTCCAAATAAAATTTTGCTAATTGCTTGTTTTGCCTTAGTAGGTTTGTTATTTTGCGATAATTGTAGCATAATATCCCACAAAACAAACTACCTACCTACATGACATTTTCATTTGATCAATACCGCACCGAAGGTTTTTTTGACGAAATGTTTGAGGCCGACGGCACGCTCAAACAAGGCTACGAAGCATTCAGGAATCGAGTTGAAGAACTATCCTTTCAAGAAATGATACGCCGCCAGCAAGCCGCCGAGCGAGCTATGATGGCGATGGGCATTACCTTTAATGTGTATTCGGAAAGCCAAGGAACTGAGCGGATTATGCCGATGGACATTATTCCACGGGTTGTGGCGGCAGATGAGTGGAATCAACTTGAAAAAGGCCTCAAACAGCGCATTACGGCACTTAATCTGTTTATAGATGACGTGTATAATGACCAAAAAATCTTGAAAGATGGTGTAGTACCTCGTGACCTTATAGAATCGTCGAAGTGCTTTTTAACGCCTTGTATAGGCGTAAAGCCTCCTAAGGGAATTTGGTGTCATATTACGGGTACTGACCTGATTAAAGGTAATGATGGTAACTTTATGGTGTTAGAAGATAACCTTCGGTGTCCATCTGGCGTAAGTTATATGCTCGAAAACAGAGAGTTATTGAAGCAGACCTTCCCAGAGGTGCTGGCTAACACGAGTGTACGACCTATCTCTAATTATCCCACTCGCTTGCTCGAAATGCTTCATTATATTTCTGACAGGCCCGACCCAACCGTAGTGGTTTATACGCCAGGTATTTATAACTCGGCTTATTTTGAGCATAGTTACTTGGCTCAACAAATGGGTGTTGAATTGGTAGATGCCCGTGATTTGGTAGTACACGATGGTTATGTAAAAATGCGCACAACCAAGGGTTTCAAAATAGTTGATGTTATTTATCGCCGTATTGACGACACCTTCCTTGATCCTAAAACCTTCAATCCAGATTCATTGATTGGGATTCCGGGTATTTTTGAAGTATTCAAGAAAGGTAGAGTAGCTCTTGCCAATGCCCCCGGTACAGGCGTTGCCGATGATAAGGTAATCTATGCCTATGTGCCTCGTATTATTAAATATTACTTGGGCGAAGAGGCCATCATCCCTAACGTAAGAACATACATTTGCCGAGAAGACGACGACCGCAAATATGTATTAGAAAACATTGAGAAACTGGTGGTGAAAGAAGCCAACGAAGCAGGTGGTTATGGTATGCTCATTGGCCCTAAAGCTACCAAGACAGACCACGATTTGTTTCGACAAAAAATAAAGGACAACCCTCGTAACTACATTGCCCAGCCTACCATTTCGTTGTCACGAGTACCCTGCTTGGTCGAAGATTCTGAAACCCCCGAAGGCCGGCACGTTGACTTGCGTCCGTACATCCTCTTTGGTCAAGATATTGAGGTGATTCCAGGCGGGCTTACACGAGTTGCACTCCGTAAAGGTTCGCTTGTGGTGAACTCTTCACAAGGCGGAGGCAGTAAGGATACGTGGGTATTGTATTGAGGTAAAAGCAAATTTTAATAAATTGCCGCTCGGAAACCACCCAGCGGCAATTTTCATTTTAGCTATGTCAAAAAAACAGACCCAAAAGCCTAAATCTCCCGTTCAAAAAACTGTTGTTGTTCCAAAAACAGAAAGAACGTCAACTCTAAACCAAAGCCCTGCGGCAACTACTCAGCTGGCCTTCAAATGGTTGCCCTATGCCCTCATGGTAGGTTTGGCAGTAGTTACCTATCTTGCTTTTAAAGGAGGCTTTCAAAATACCTTTGTTGAGTGGGATGATAATGTTTATATCCGCACCAATCCGATAATCCAAAACCCCTCGATGGGGCATATTGGTAAAATATTTACTACGTCGCTATCACTCAACTATCATCCTGTCACGGTGTTCACGCTTATGCTCAATGCTATGATTTGGGGGGCCGAAAGTGCGACTTCGTTCATTGTGACTAATGTGGTTTTACATATACTAAATGTACTGTTAGTATATTGGCTTGCGGCTCAATTGTCTAATAAAAATTGGATAGTGGCTGCTTTTGTAGCACTTCTTTTTGGTATTCATCCTATGCGGGTAGAGTCTGTTATTTGGGTTTCGGAGCGTAAGGATGTACTTTATACCTTTTTCTTCTTATTGGGACTCCACAGCTATTTGTTTTATCAGCGCACTGATCAGCGCAAGTATTTTATTTACACAATTGTTTTGTTTGTGTTATCGTGTTTATCCAAAGCCCAAGCCGTAGTTTTTCCATTAGTATTGATACTGCTCGACTACTATGAGGGTCAAAATTGGCGCTCAAAAGCCATGTTAACTCAAAAATCACCTTTCTTTGTTATATCACTCTTCATTGGTATAATTACGGTGAGTGTGCAAGGTGGAGGTACTTTTTTTGGTTTAATATCTCCTCTTGGAGCCAAGTCTGAGGCAATTGACATATCTGGGTTTGTTTTATTAGACCGTATCAAAATGGGTATGTACGGATTTATGATGTATATTGTTCGTATTTTTAATCCTACAAATCTTGCTCCCCTGTATCCTTTCGTTAAACTTGAAGATGGTAGTACCCCTCCTGAGTATTTATATGGATTTTTCTTTTTTCCATTTACATGGGGGCTGGTGTATTGGTCAAGGGTTCGGACTAAAATAGTCGCTTTTGGTATAGGCTTCTATTTTATTACTATTGTGTTGGTCTTACAGT
>JBGAVQ010000125.1:2529-15425 GCA_044228045.1 Spirosomataceae bacterium | reverse complement strand
CTGAGCCCACACCATTTGACTCATTAGCAAAGACACCAAGATACATATTAGTTTTTTCATTGGTAGAAAGAATAAAAAGTTGTTTGAGAGAAATTGGGTAAAGAAGTAGTAGTGTAAAAGGAGGGAGAACGTTTCGTCAAACGTTCCCGTGTTCCTCCTTCTTCTTTCTACCACGAAAGGCCTGTTAGGATAATCTATTGCCTTATGATTAATGATTACAATTAAGGACTTGTAAGTAAAGTGAGTTGTCGTGTTTTCATAATTGTAGTAGTGTTTTAATATTGATAAAAAAGCTGATTTTCTCGTGCGGAGTGAAACAAAGTTGAAGAATTTCGCAAAACAAGTGTTAGTACAAAACCAACCTTCTTTTCCTCATTTTGAACAATAAAAAAGCCCCAGATGGGGCTACATGTAATTTTCTCCATATTCTTTTCCTCATTTTGGACTTTCTTTTCCTCATTTTGGACTTATCCCTATTTTTTGATAAATTTTGACATTAACTTAGTGACGTATTTATCCGCATAGCTTTTTAGCATGAATCTCTTTCGCTCCCAAAAACTCATTATTTTTTGTTGTGTATTCGGTAGTTTATTCTCTACAGCATACGCACAAAAAAACCTTGATTATTATTTGTCTCTATCGGGCAAAGCTCGCTTTGATAGCTTAGAGTACCAGCAAATGGTGTACTGGGAACAAGCCGATAGCAGTGAAGTTTTTCAAAAATACCAACAAATCAAGCGATATGCCCAGCAAACCAATGACGGGCTTCTTAGTATTTTTGCTGACTACTTAAAGGGCTTGTATTATGTCAAAGGCACCCAGCAAAAAGATGCATATAACTTGGAGTATTTTAAGCCGCTTTTCTTGGCGTTACAAAAGCAACCTAATACGCCCCTCCGAACGCTTTTAGAGGCTCACCTCAGGTATTTCAATGCCCTTTCCTTTGCCTCCCAAACCATTTATAATCAAGAAACAAGCGATGAACTTATGTCTGCTGACCATATTTATCGCAAAATAGGCTATGATAATATCGTGTTTGCCAGTTATCGGCTTACCAATATTGGAGGATATTTTTTATATTTAGATGAAGTAGATATCGCCCTGAAGTACTACCGTGAAGCAGAGCAGTATGTAAACAAAAGCCCAGTGGACTTGCACCGCTTGCGCTTGTACAAAGATTTAGCCAAATGTCTTATTCGAAAAAAACAATACGCTGAGGCCATTCGCTACAACAAGCTGGCCATGGCACAAATTCACCTCAAGAAAGACAGTGTACGGATTGGAAGCATCAGCGGTAATATTGGCGAAATTCTGCTCAACCATACGGCTAATCCGCTTGAGGCCGAACCTTATTTTGAGCGAGAATTATACTATCGAAACCGCTACAATCCCAAAGGCTTCGATGACATCGCCAAAGCCTACGGTAATCTTTGCCAAGTGGCGGGTATCAAGGGCAACTCTACCGAAGTAGTGGCATATTTTGAAAAAGCCCTCAGTACACTCGATCGTTTTTCTAAGCCTGGTAAGTTGGATGCCCTCCAAGCCATTTACCGCAATCGCATCATCGCCGACTCGCTGTTGGGCGACTTTCGGAGTGCCTTTCATTATCAAAGGCTCTTGGAGCAAGGCAAAAATAGAACACTGCAAGAAAATCTGCGGACAAAAGCATCGGAAGCCTCGGTTAAGTTTGAAGCTGAGCGTTTCAAACTCCAAGCTGAACTCGCCAACCAACAGGCCAAAATTTCTCGCTTCTGGATTATTACCATCTCTCTACTGCTGCTTATGGTACTCGCTGGGGCTTATTTTATTTATCAGTTCCAACGAAATAAGCAAAGCAAAATAGCCCAACAATTAGCCTTTGAACAAAAAGAAGCCGAACGCTTGGCTGAACTTGACGACCTCAAAAACCGATTCTTCGCCAATATCTCGCACGAGTTTCGTACACCGCTTACGCTGATTTTGTCGCCGTTGCAAGACCTCCTCAAGGCTTCTCCTGAGCATTCTACCTTTAAAACCATGAAACAAAATGCCGAACGGTTATTGACACTTATCAATCAATTGCTGGATTTGAGCAAACTGGAAGCGGGTAAAATAGAAGTACAGCAGCAGGCCATAGAGGTAGTGCAGTTCTTGAAATATTTATTCTCTTCGTTTGAATCATTGGCACAAAGCAAGCAGATTTTGTTTCAGTACGAACAAAGCCATGAGCAATGGTGGGGCAAAATTGATACGGACAAAGTTGAAAAAATCACAACCAATTTACTTTCTAACGCCTTCAAGTTCACCCCCGAAAACGGCAGGATTCAAGTGCGAGTCAACTATGCTGATGAGCAAATTCAGCTTAAAATTCAAGACTTTGGCATTGGGATTCCATCTGAACAGTTGCCTCATATTTTCGACCGGTTCTACCAAGTAGATACTAGCCCTAACCGCCACTACGAAGGCACTGGTATTGGGTTGGCTTTGGTCAAAGAATTGGTCAATACATTGGGTGGGAGCATCACGGTCGAAAGCCAGATAGGTATAGGCACTACCTTTGTAACTACATTGCCTTGTCAACAAGTAACTGATGGTCAGGCTATTGTAGCAACACCTATTTTGAATGGCCAAACACAGCCTGTTGAATTCTCTGCAAACAATACATCGCCTGACCCTACACAAACCAACGGACTTATCCTGATTGTGGAAGACAACCGTGATTTGCGTCATTACATCCGGCAGCAGTTTGAACCTGAGTACCAAGTTGTGGAGGCCAAAGACGGACAAGAAGGCATTGAAATAGCCATTGAGTTAGTACCAGACTTGGTCATTTGTGACTTAATGATGCCTCGGTTAGATGGTTTTGGGTTTTGCAAAATACTGAAAACCAACCAAATAACCAGCCATATCCCTATAGTGATGCTCACCGCTAAAGCCACCCTCGAAAATCGCCTTGAAGGGCTTGAATTGGGGGCTGATGATTACTTGGCCAAGCCGTTTAATTCTGATGAATTGCAAATCAGGGTACGAAACTTGATTCAGGTTCGGCAAAACCTGCGGCAGAAGTTCAATGGTGTGCACGTGACCGAAAATCTCACTCCAGCAGTTGATACCACGCTTGACGATGTATTTTTGCAAAGAATAAGAGATACCATTGAAAAGCACCTTTCCAACACAGCATTTGACGTAGAGATTCTGGCCGAGCCTATGAACGTTTCGTCCGTTCAGCTTCGTCGAAAGCTAAAAGCGTTGACTGGTCAAACTGCCATTGAGTTTGTTCGAAATTATCGCTTAGAAAAGGCCGCTACACTACTCAAAAGTAAGCAAGGCAATGTGTCGGAAGTAGCTTATTTGGTAGGCTTTGAAAGCCTACCTTATTTCTCCAAATCTTTTCAAGAGCGTTTTGGAAAAAAGCCTTCGGAGTGGTAGCGTAGATTTGCGTAAATTAGAGAAATCGAACCGCTGGAAATCTATTTTGTCTGAATTGTTGATTTTATTCGGTGATAGCATTCAGATTGACAAATTCGAAAATTAACCGCTGACACAGTTCAGTGAAAACTCTCGAATAACAATAGATTACTAAGGCTTTACCCTGATTATTGTGGCTTACGAATTAAGTACTTCTATAACAAAAGGTCAGGCTCTAAGAGTCCGACCTTTTGTTTCGTAATTATTTCCTGTTTTAATCCAATCGCAAAACCTTGACGGTTTTTTGCCGAGTTGGTGTTTCAACACGTAGCATATACATCCCTTCTTTATAGGCCTCCACATCCAACTCTAAGTGGTGTATTTCTTTTATTTCTTTTGATGACCAGGTCTCTAATCTTAGCCCTTGATAATCTATCCAACTCAACAGTACTGCTTCGGCATCGGGCAAACTCACTTCTACCTTTAAGCGGCCTTTGGTCGGATTTTCCCATACTTTTACCTGAATCAATTGCTCCTCCATGTTTTCTCCACCAGCTATTCGGGTTGAACTTGATGTTGTCAGTAGCTTTTCGGTGTAGCCCTTGCACAATCCACTCGTTAATGTGAGCCGATAGGTGCCGTTCTTGCTACTTGTAAAGGGGTTAATCGTCACCGTTCGGCTACTCCCTAAGCCGCCACTCGGCCCACTCCAACTATAACTCCCCGTGGCACTTACTGCACTCAACGTCAATGGACTGCCACTTACAATGGGATTGGGACTCACCGTGAAAGACGCATTGATGCTTGGATTGGTCACTATCACCAACACCATGGTAGAAGCTGTACAACTTCCATTGCGACCTACCACCAAATACGCTCCCCCATCGGTCAGCTTTGCACTGGGAATGACTGGATTTTGTAGGGTAGAACTAAAATTACTCGCTTGTCGTGTCCATGAGTAGCTACTTATACCTCTGGCTGTGAGTTGTAAAGTGCCTCCTACACAGACTACACCCTCAATGCCTGCATTGAGGGGTGCTCCATTTTTCACTTCGGATGTACGGCTGGCTGTACAACTCCCAATGGTCACTGTCAAAGAGTAAATCCCAAATGGCCCACTAAAACCTGCGATGGCACTAATGTTTTGGTTTGTACTACTAAAATTATTCGGCCCTTTCCACGAATACGCCGAAGCCGAAGGGTTGCCATTGCTGCTTAGGTTGAAGGGCTGGCCAATGCAAATATTTACACTACTTGGGGTAATATTTATTGTAGAGGTGGCATTCATACGGGTGGGGTTTTGCATGGTAGAATTGAAACTTGGTCCATTCCATGTATAGCTAACGCCCCCCGAAGCCGATAATCGAATGCTACTTCCAATACACACAGGGCTATTGCTGCTGGCTTGAAGGTTAGGGGTGTTAACTATCACTTGGGCAGCGCTTGTCAAGCCCTCAACAATACATACACTAAATACAGCTCTATACCTAGCGCCATTGTCTACCTTGCTAAGTATGGGGCTATAGGTAGTTACATTGCCCGAAATATAGCTTGCCGATGTATCTATTACATCCTTAAAACTGTTTTCGGCTACTCCTCTGCGCTGCCAGCGTACATTCATGCTACCCACACCTGTTGCCTGTGCACTTAGTAATACACTGCTACCTCCACATACTGAACCATTAATGGTAGGCCCACTCACCACACTAACCGAACAAGTTGGTGGGGCTGGTATGGATTGGTCTTGCGTATTAAAGTAATTGGTATAAGTAGGTTGATTGGGCAAACAACTAATCTTATCGACATCAAACCTCAGAAAAACCAAATCGACTGGTAACTGAGGAAAACAGGTAATCTGATTGCCCTGGCACCTCAAAACGACTACACTACTTGGTAAGGCGGGAAGCGCACTGAGTTGATTATCGTTGCAGGCTAATTCTGCCAATGTGGCTGGCAAGGTAGGTAGCGTGGTAATTAGGTTATGATTGCACCAAAAAATTATTAAATTATTGGATAGCACAGGCAAACTGGTGAGTTGATTATGCTGGCAGTAAAGCTGACTCAAACCATTGGGCAGGGATGGTAAAGTCATCAAATTGTTATCGTAGCACCACAAAACCTTTAGGTTATTGGGTAAAGAGGGCAGGTTGTTAAGTAAGTTGTCATAGCACCAGATTACCTCTAAGCTATTAGGCAAAACAGGCAAACCATGAAGTTGGTTGTTATAGCAATACAACTCTCTCAAACCAGCGGGCAAGGTAGGAAGACTGCTGACCTGGTTGTTTCCACAATGAAAAGTCTGTAAACTATTGGGTAATGTAGGTACACCACTGATTTGGTTATCTAAGCAGTAGAAAATATTTAAGCCACAAAGCCCTTTAATACCCGTTAAGTCTTGTATATTTTTACTGCTAACGTCTAAATAAAATATACTTGCTGCATTTACGGTTAAGTTGTCGTTAATATCAATACAAGAAGGACAATTTGATCGAATTGCCGCCGCAAAGTTGTCGTCTGGTATGTGTTGGGCGAACGCATGCCAGCTACCCAGCCAGAGCATCAAAAAACATGCTTTATTCATGTAGCCATTAAGTCGCACAAGAAAAAGGAGACTTTGCTGTGCATTTTGCCCATATCGTCTGAAAAGAAAATGTTTTTTTTTTATGGTATTCATGTTTATACTAATTTTAAAAATTGGCGTATCCTTTTTCTTCATCCTAAAGCGATATTCTCTGAACTTTTTTCTAAAATTAGAGCTCCGTACAACAATCATACCTTACAAAAACACCCTCCTATCTACTTGTTACACAGTCACTTAAAACTTTGCATGGCAAAAAAGTACTACCTTTCTCTCCTACCAATGATAGGGCAAGAAAGGTAGCACTTTTTTGAAAAATAAGAGATAAATCCTAAGTATTTTAAAGTCCAGTAAAATAAAACACTGCTCAATCCTGAATCTTCACCACCCTTTTAGTTTGCTTGCTGTCTTTACTTTGGGCTTGTATTAGGTACAATCCGTCTTTGTAAACCGATAGGTCTATCTCCTTGCGGTGGCTGGTACTTTCTTCACTCAATTCCCACTCATTCAGCGTGTTACCGGTGGCGTTGTAGAGTTGTAGCTTCAAAGTTGATGACTTGGCTAACTTCACTTCTACCGTCAAATGCTTGCTCGTCGGGTTCGGGTAGGTGTTTACTTCCATCTCGATGCTTTCGCTTTCTTCGCCTGCTATTCTTGTGGCGGTACAGACTTGTACTCTTACCGAAGCCGTTGCCGTAGAAAAACAGCCTGTGCTGCCTGTTACGGTTAGGCTATATACTCCGCTCTGTGTGGTGTTTGTTGCTGCTACACTTGGAGTTTTTAAGCTCGAATTAAATGATTTGGGGCCTTTCCATTGATAGCTATCTCCAACTGTATTGGCGGTTAGTCTGATAGAAGATCCCACACAAACTGGGCTATTACTTGATACTGATGCCGTTTGGGGGGCTGGTACGTTCACCGATACGCTTGCCAACGATATGCAATTATTGTAGGTAACACTCACGGCGTAAACCCCGGCTTTGGCTTGGCTCATGTTGTTTACTGTTGGTTTGGACAAATTACTACTAAATCCATCGGGGCCTTGCCATTTGTGTGCCCCTAGCGGAAACAAGGTAGTGGATAATCGCAAACTACCTCCCGAACACGCTACGCTACTGGCCAAAGCCGAAAACGGATACGTGATGCTAACACTCACACTCCCTGTCATATCGGTGGTGCAGCCGCCAGTGGCACTGATAGCCACTACGATATAGGTACCCGCTGCTGTCTGTGAGCCAAAACTGATGCTTGAACCTGTACCAAAGACTGGACTACCCACAGCACTTGCACCATTTTTGAGTTGATAGGCTACGCCCGTTTCGGAATTAGACAAACCAATGGCTACTCCTGTCCCCCCCTGACAGTAGCTGCCTCCGCCCGTAACAGCAAAGGCCGTGGTCATAAAAAGGGCATCGCCCGTGATAGTCCAGCCTTTGCCACCGCTTGCCGTAGCCAACACCAAATTATTTCTATCTGCCACCGAGGCACAGTATTTCAAGCCCGCCGCACCGATGCTTCTACCCGTTACGGTACCTGCATTAAAGCCCGTGAGGGTAGCGTCGTAGTTAGCAACACTCATTCCACAGTTATCCAAGAAACTACCCAAGTTGACATTGGGATTGAGTTTTGTACCCCAAGCGGCTAAACTTTGATTGAAGGCGGTGGCTCCTCGAAACATCGAACCCATATTCACTACCGCCGCCGTATTCCAACTGCCAAGGGGTTGATTGAAGGAACTGGCACCCCAGAACATACCAAACATACTCATTACCGCTGCCGTATTCCAACTGCCAAGGGGTTGATTGAAGGAATTGGTTGAGTTGAACATATTACCCATATCGGTTACCTTCGCCGTATTCCAACTGCCAAGGGGTTGATTGAAGGAACTAGCTCTGCTGAACATAGCATACATATCGGTTACCTTCGCCGTATTCCAACTACCGAGAGGTTGATTGAAGGAACTGGCTACGCCGAACATAAAACTCATACTGGTTACCGCCGCCGTATTCCAACTACCAAGGGGTTGATTGAAGGCCGTAGCTTGATAGAACATATAACTCATATCTATTACCGCCGCCGTATTCCAATCGCCAAGGGGTTGATTGAAGGCGGCTGCTCGTCTGAACATATTACTCATATTAGTTACCGCCGCCGTATTCCAACTGCCAATCGGTTGATTGAAGGAACCGGCATCCAAGAACATAATACTCATATTCGTTACCGCTGCCGTATTCCAACTGCCAATGTTAGTTGGCCCATTCAAACTCGAACAACCTCTGAACATTTGACCCATGTTGGTAACCGAAGCAAGATTCGGCACATCGGTAGCGGTAATGTTGAGATTATCACAACCAGAAAAAGCAATACTCGTCCAAGCCACATCGCCCCACTGTTTTACGTCCAATAAGCGGCTTTTATCCGTGCCAAAGCCAATACCGATGCCTCGAAAATTGGTAGGGCTGATGCTTAAATCAATGGTTGCGCCCGTGGGCAAGCCCGTGAGGGTGGCCGTAGAACCGCTAAACGTACCCGAGCCACTGGTGCCTGCGGGTACGGTTGTCCAGCTATAATTGACCGTGCCCGAAGTAAATACGCCAAAGCTGAGTTGGGTGGCCCCCGAGCCAGCGGTGGCTAAGTTCCAACGGGTAATGAAAGGAAGGGGGTCAGCAATTTTGGCTATCACTGAGAGGCTGCTTAGCAGCAAGCAAAGCAGGAGCGGAAGTAGTTTTTTTGTCATTATTTTAGAGATTAATTTGAGGTCTATGGAGAATGAATTGTTTAACTGAAATTTCAAAATAGCTACAACTTTTAGAGATGAGAACAACTCAACGAATAGCTTATGAGCGTGTCTTTCTTTCACAAATTTGAGGGAAAGAGAAAGGCAGATGTTAGTCCAAATCCAGCGTTTTTCAGTCCATTTCCAGCATTTTGGGCAAAATGGAAGCACAAAAAGCAAAAATCCCCCAAAACGGATGGTTTTGGGGGATTTTCCTGAGGTAGAATCGGGTCGCAGGTTTAGCTGTACTCACTCGGCAATACGCCGTATTTTTCTTGAAATATTCTTGAAAAGTAAGAGGTGTTGTCAAAGCCTACTTCAAAAGCGACGTCGGCAATAGTGACTGCTTGCGTTTTTAACAAATGAGCGGCTCGTTGTAAGCGTCTATCTCTGACAAATTCAACAGCCGTTAGGTTGGTCAAGGCTTTTAGTTTTCGTAACAATTGGGATGGACTCATGCTGAGTTCTTCGGCCAACTGTTCCACCCCAAAGCCTCCGTCCGAAAGTCGCTTTTCAACGATGTTTTGCACTTTTGTCAAAAAGGCAGCTTCTTTCGGATTTACTTTTGCTTCGACCGGCTTCACATCAGCTAATTGATTTCCGAAATACTGCCGCAGCTTTTCCTGTTTTTCAATGAGGTTTTTTACCCTTACCTTTATTTCGGCAGCATTGAAGGGTTTGAGCAGGTAATCGTCGGCCCCCAAGGTAAGCCCTTCAATTTTGCTTTCGAGATTTGCCTTGGCCGTGAGCATCACAATGGGAATGTGGCTGGTTTTCTCGTTGGATTTGAGCAGTCGGCAAAACTCCAAACCATCTACGTTGGGCATCATTAAGTCACTGATAATCAAATCCGGCACTTGCTCAATGGCTCGTTCCATTCCGTCAAGCCCATCGGTGGCTTCGATGATTTGATAGTCAGCCTCAAAAACCGAGCGCACGTAGACCCGTATGTCGGCGTTGTCGTCCACAATGAGGAGAAGGCGAAGCGCCCCTGCCGAATCGTCGCCGCCGTGGCGTACCACCCGCCCCGGAAGGGGGCTTAGATTAATGCCTTTAACCAAATCATTGGAACGCCCCGATTGAGGGATAAATGTATCTTCTTCAGGGATTAGTGTTTCTCCTGTGGGGGTTAGGGGGCTGGATGAGGGACATGGAATTTTTACCGTAAAAGTAGTTCCTATTCCTTGTTGGCTCTCCACTTCAATCGTTCCGTCAAGCACGTTCACCAACTCTTTGACTAATGCCAAGCCAATACCAGTGCCTTCGTAGGCTCGGTTGGATTTAGAATCAACTTGGTAAAAGCGGTCAAAAATATGGGGCAGTTGCGCTGCTGGTATGCCAATACCTTCGTCTTGTACCCGAATACTGAACGACTCGTTATCGTCGGCATAATGAATGCTTACGCTGATATTTTTGCCAGTCTCGGTAAACTTAAAGGCATTAGACAGTAAATTGGTGATGATTTTCTCCATTTTGTCTATGTCTATCGTACCAAACACCTGTTTGCGGTTTTGTGTACAGGTAAACTCAATGTGGCGGCTCTCGGCCAGCGAAGAAAAAGAAGAAGTAAGCGTACGGAAAAAGACCACTAACTCTTGCTCGGCATACACCGGTTTCATTTGTCCCGCTTCCAGTTTGGTAATGTCGAGCAACTGATTGACCAACTCAAACAGGCGTTTGGCGTTGCGGTTCATGAGTTGATACTGGTCGTTGGTGGGAGCTTCTTTGAGCAAATCTTGGAGTGGGGCCAATATGAGCGTAAGCGGGGTACGAAACTCATGCGAGATATTGGCAAAAAAACTATTTTTGAGGTGGTCTAATTCTCCCAGCCGTTTGGCTTCCTTCTTTTCAAAAGCCAGGCTTTGTTTGCTTTTGATTCGTTCTTCCCGATAAATCAAAAAACGCCATACTGCTGCTCCAATAACCAAAGCATACAACAAATACGCCCACCAAGTAGCCCATAGGGGAGGATGGATGATGATCGTGATTTCCTTTACAGTACTGCTCCAAAAGCCGTTGTTGTCGGTGGCATTGAGCCGCAGCACATACGTACCCGGGTTGAGGGTGGCATACGAAACGGTGTTGTTGGTGCCGTTTGTTACCCAATCTTCGTCAATTCCTTTCAGCTGATAGCGGTACTTCAATTTTTGCGGATTATTGAACAGCATGGCCGCAAACTCTAACCGCAGGGAACTGCGATTGTAGGGTAATTCTATCTGCGACAGCGTATTTAGGGGTTCTTCAACCAGTCGGTCAGCATTGTGTTCGTCTTGCAGTTGGTTGTTGATGTACAGGGCGGTCAGGTGTAGCTGTACCTTATTAGTTAGGTTTTTCTTATCAAAATCGGCGGGGTTAAAGACTGTATAGCCTTCCATTCCTCCAAAGGCAAACTCCCCGTTGGGTAGAATGAACTTGTGGGCACGGTTAAACTCGTTGCCGGGCAAACCGTCGCCTTTTTCAAAGGTTTTTTCTACTTTTCCAATTTTTGGGTCAAACCTAAAAATGCCTTTATTGGTGCTGCACCATAACTTGCCGCTCTTATCGGGCAACAGGCAGTAAATGGTGTTGTTGGGCGGTCCGTCGTCGGTGGTAAACACTCGCTGCAAGCCTTTTTCGGCGTGCCAAAGAATCAATCCTCCCCCCCGGCTGCCCAACCAAAACTTGTTTTTATCCCAAGGGTCGGGACAGATTTCGGTGAGGTCGTTGGGCAAGACACCTTGGGTCTGTTTTCCCGTAAAGCGACCGAGCAGTTTGCTTTCGTCGTACTTCATCAGCCCATGTGCATAGGTACTAATCCAGGTATAACCACCCACATACCGGGCATCGGCCACAATCAGGCCAGGCAGGTTGGACTGTTGAACCTGAATCGTATAAGGCACCGCATCGGGCGTTTTCCAGCAATACCATTTTGCTTCCAATTGGTTATAAATCCGTACTTCGTCATTGGGCATGACCAACATCGCCGTGTATTGATCTCCTTTGGGTAAGTGGGTAAGTTTTTGGAAGCCCTGTTTGTTCAGCTTAAATACTTGAACCAAATACTTATAATCATAATAACCCGAATAATAATAAGAATCGTAACAAACGTAGGTATTGGATTGACTGTCTTGGGCCTGCCTCATAAAATAGGGCATCTGGATGCCCGTCCAATGGGGCAGCAACATAGATTTAGGTACTCCTACCTTTTCCATTACGTCACCAATAAAGTTGGTTTGGTATGTATATGACTTGAAGGGATCTGCCTGTAAATCTATTTTGACCAACCCTTGGGCGTTGATCCCCATCCAAAGTACATCACTTTGATCAATGTAGCAAGAACTAATGTTCAGATTGGGATTGTCCCTATCCTCCCATACTAACTTCAGCTCGTCTTGCCGATTCAGTCTGAAAACACGGGCAGTATGGCAAAAATAGACTTGCCCCTTGGAGTCTATTTTGAGCGTTCGGAAGCCTTCCATCAACTTCTTTTTTTTGGGGGGAGGAATGACGATTACTGTACTTGTCTGTTTGGTCAAGTTCCAGATAATCAGTCGGTCGCCATCCAGCACAACCAGGCGATTGTCGGGTAAGACAATCATTTGGGGCCGATTCAAAGAATAGGCGAGGCCATACTTTGTAGATACTTTTGTTGGATAATCGAGGAATAAAAAATAGGTAAATTGCTTTCCTTGGGTATCGCTTACCTGTACGCCATGCGCTGAAAGCAGGTAAAATCTCCCCTCGGGTGTGAGGTAAGTACAGGTAATGGAATCTGTATGCGTGATGGATGTATAGGTGACCTGTCCAGTAGAGAGGTCAAATTTTCCAACTTTGTTGCCGTTGATACCGGCCATTTCTTTGCCATTATAGCTGTAAGAATAATAAGAATCCCGAAAAGTGCCTATTTCTTTATTTATATTTTGAATGCCCGGGTTGCGTCTTATTCGGAGCGTTCGCAGGTCTATTTCGTCAGAATTAAAACTGCCATCGTAAATAATGACGAGCTTATTATTGCGCAGAGGGAGCAGTTGATAGATGGTATTGGAAGCCAAGCTTGTACTGTCACCTGCCCGGTACTTGAAGGTTTTGAACCCCTTGCCGTCGTAGCGGCACAAACCATCCATCGTACCCATCCACATAAAGCCGTCTTGGTCTTGGGTAATTGCCGTAACGAGG
>JBGAVQ010000125.1:0-2520 GCA_044228045.1 Spirosomataceae bacterium | reverse complement strand
GGAGAGGCCATCTTCCACCCCAATGCGTTGCTGATTGTTGAAAATCTGCTGCGCAGAAACCTTGCTAATACAGAAGAAAAGTAGGTCAATGAGTAAAATGTACTTGACTATAAAGCGCCGATTTAATGCTGAACTCATTCAAAACAAGTTTGAAAGATTGATAGATGAGCAAATATACCATTCAAAGATGTTTATAAAAATTTGGAGTGGCACTCGAAAAAGGTGATTTTAGTCAGAAATCTATCTAAAAGTCCTTACCGTACTCAAGCATAGTAAGTGCATATTCAGCTGCGGAAGGTTTTATCTGATGCTCAAAACATTTTTTCTACCCCAATTCATCATCGAAACAATAGTTTTGCTAACTTAGTCGCTGATTCTGAATCCCAATTACATTCACCTTATTCACTATGAAATCTTTTTTCCGCCTCCAAGGCCGAATTTTGCTCGGCTTGTTGTTTCTTGTTACAAGCATAGTAAGCTGTAATCAAGCAACCAAAACAGAAAGCACAAACGAAACCCCTGCCGATTCAACTACCCAAACACAAGTAGAGCAAAGTACCCCGACCGACTCGATGGCCAACACTGCTACTCAAGAAACTACTCAGCCCAAAACGGAAGTAGTAGAGGAAGTGAAAAAGCCAACAAAAATCAAATCATCTGCACCTAAGCCTACTACAGAAGAACCTACCGCAGAAACCGAAACCGTCGTTACCACACCTGCAGATGCTTCTATTGCTACTACTAAAAGTAAAAAAGGCAAAACAAAGGTGGTTGAGGTAAAAGTTGCCCCTGCGCCCGAAGTCAAAAAGAAAAAAGTAAAGAACGACGAAGACGTAGAAGTTGAGTTCTGAAATTTATATATCTATCCCTAACCATTTCTCCAATTACAAACCCTAATCACACGATGAAGCCACTTCGTTTGCTACTTTCTGTTTGCCTACTTGCGTGCCTGAGTGCACACGCCTTTGCCCAAGATGCCATCAAATACTTGGGCTATAGAGGTGGTATTGATATTGGTGCACAAGGCGTAAAAATCTCCGTTATGGGTTTTTACTTAAAAAACGACAAACTGCGCTATCGCTTGGTATATGAGCGTCAAGAATCGGTTGGTTTAGTCAAAGGCATGGAAACCAACGGCGGCAAACTCCGCACCTCTGATATTCAAGATGCTATTTCGTTTATTCAAGAAATGCTTGAAGATGCCAAAACAGTATATAAATTGAGCAACAAAGATTTTATCATGTACTCGTCGTCGGGTATTAACATGGCTGCCAATATTAGTGATTTGGATGCCTACGCACAAAAAACACTTGGCATGGCTGTAAATACCTCGCTTACCACCAAGGCTGAGTCTGCTTATGGTGCACGGGCTACCATGGATCGTGAAGACTTTGACTCGGCTATTTTGGTGGACGTTGGAGGCGGTAGCAGCAAAGGCGGTATTCTACAAAAATATGTAGCAGCCGATGGCAAAGAAAAATACACTTTTAAGTCATTTAACCTCGACTTCGGTGCTCGCCGACTTTCGGAACGTGTATCCAAACGCACTACTAATTTTGACGACTACCAAAAAGTATTAAAAACCACCTTAGAAGACACGCTTTCTATTTTGATTCGTTCGTCGCTCAACGACAACCCCGGCATCCAATCAGATAAACGAACCATTGCGTATGTAATTGGCGGTGCAGCTTATCAGTTTATCACGTGGTTGTATCCCGAAAAAGTACAAGAAGAAATTGTGGAGTTCAAATACAGTGACCTACAAGATTTTGATTACATGATGCGTCGAGAAAACGGATGGAAGTCGTTTCAGACCCGCACCTTCGACAACATTGCGGATGCCAATTTGCGCCAACTGATGATAAAAGACAACGAAAAAGCAGCACAAAAAATCTATAACCGTGACGCTTGTTTGGCTGGAATTTCGCTTGTTATGCAGATTTTGAAAGAAATTGGTTCTCCCGAAAAGAAAACGTTTTATTTTTCAAGAGATGCTTATTGGGTCAATGTCCTGATTTATGATGCCTTCAAAAATGACTTTTTGAAGCGTTCTTAGATCAATTGGTCAGATAAAAAAGTGGTAACTATAGATGGTTTACCACTTTTTTTATCTGTCGCTGTGACCAAACAAGTTGTTTATCGTAATAGTATTGAATTACATCTCATTTGCATATTGGTTTTTCAGATTTACTGCTATATTTACTTACTCTTGTAAAACATTGTTATCCAAAAACCATAAAATATCCAACCAAACCGAGTTGTTTGGTGATTATTTAGCATTTGAGTTAGTTTAATTTAGATTTTCTGATTACCTGTTTTTTCTGTTAAAACCTATTTACATTTTAATGTAGTTTTTATTGTTTTTAACGAAGCCTCACTTAGCGGTCGTTGAGTTCATAAAAACTTTTTACAGTGTATCAACACCTACAAGATTAGTCATCAGGTATTTGCTTCTAAGTAAAACTTGGTGCAACCTTGTACTTAACCTCCTTAATGTTATGAATAGGAAATTGGCGGCTT
>JBGAVQ010000124.1:0-15433 GCA_044228045.1 Spirosomataceae bacterium | reverse complement strand
TGTTCGGCACTTTCTACAATTTCTGCGAGATATCGAGTTCGTTCAGGAGGAATAATAGTAGAAGTGGTATTGACTTGAACCAGAGGCCAAGTCGTCTCCACAGTGAAGCCAAATTGTTGAATGATACGCTGATACAATTTGTTCATCCCTACATCATTGAACTGCGCCGCCATCGTGCCAAAAATCGGTAGCTCATCATCTGGAGTGTCCCAGTTGTTATGGTTGCGACGATACTGTTTCCGTACATCTCTGATTGCATCCAATGAGCCTCGTTTGTCAAATTTATTAATGGCAATAAAGTCGGCGTAATCGAGCATGTCAATCTTCTCTAACTGAGTAGAAGCTCCGTATTCAGAAGTCATTACGTAAAGACTCATGTCTGCAAACGCTGTAATCTCAGTATCTGACTGCCCGATACCAGAAGTTTCAATGATTATGAGGTCAAAATCAGCGAGTTTGCAAATAGTAAGGGCATCCCTAATATGCTTGCTCATGGCCAGATTAGATTGTCGAGTGGCCATCGAGCGCATATAAACTCGTGGAGAGTTAATGGCATTCATTCTGATTCTATCACCCAGCAGCGCACCACCAGTTTTTCGTTTGGAAGGGTCAACCGATAAAATAGCAATGGTTTTATCAGTAAAATCCAGCAAAAATCGCCGAACAAATTCATCTGTCAGTGAAGATTTTCCAGCCCCACCCGTTCCTGTGATGCCCAATACAGGCGGATTTTTTTCAGGAGATGTTCTCAACTTCAGTTGTTGAAAAACATTTGATTCGTTTTCAGCAGTTGAAATCAATCTTGCAATAAGTTTGACATCTTTTGTCTGTGATAAAGCTGAGACCTGACCGTTTAGCTCCCATAACTCGTTAGTGAAATCACATTTTTGCACCAAATCGTTTATCATTCCTTGCAAGCCCATTTCACGCCCGTCGTCAGGAGAGTAGATACGTGTAATGCCATATTTTTGAAGCTCTTCTTGTTCTTGTGGCAAAATAGTACCGCCACCACCGCCAAAAATTTTGATTTGCGTTGCTCCTTTTTGTTGGAGCAAGTCGTACATATACTTAAAAAACTCAATATGCCCACCCTGATAACTTGTAATGGCAATGCCCTGCACGTCTTCTTGAATGGCTGCATCTACAATTTCTTGCACCGAGCGATTATGTCCCAAGTGAATAACTTCTACGCCAGTGGCTTGCATCAACCTACGCATGAGATTGATGGCAGCATCGTGTCCATCAAACAGACTTCCAGCAGTGAGGATGCGGATAGAATGGATGGGGCGATAGGGTAGTATTTCGGTCGTTTGCATAATAGATGATAGCTATTTTGACGTAGTAAAGCTAACATAAATCCAATAAAAAAGCCTATCAACAGGATTGGTTGATAGGCTTTTATCAAGAAAACAAACTTATTAGTTTTGCTTATTGTCTTTATTAAGCTGTTTGAGAAGCATCTGCGTAAACTGCAATTCGGCTTTGTATAATTCAGCTAATTGCCTGGCATTTAGTACTTTTAAGAATTTGCTCATGTATTCTTTCTCTAAGTCAACTTCTTTTTGTTTCCATTCAATTTGCTTTCGAAGTGCTTCTAATATTTGCGTGTCGGTTGCGGTTAAGGTGTTTATTTCATTGGCAGTTTTGCGAATATTCCTTCTAATCTCAATTTGCTTTACATCGTATTCGTTGTAAATGGGCCAAAACTGCGTTGCTTGCTCTTGTGTTAAATTCAAACGATTTGTGATAATGCCAATTTTGGCATTATTGATGCGCTGCATACCAGGGCCTCCTTGGGCACGTGCCACTTGATTTGCCCCCCAAAGTGCCATAAAAATCAGTATAAATCTTATTGTTTTCATAATTTTGATGTGGTTAATTCGTGAATCTTACGCCCAGCACCACTCAAATAATATCTTCAATTTCTTTTGGGTCAAGGTGCTGAATGATGTCTTCGGCTGATACATCTAAATGTTGAAAAAGCAAACTGTCAGCTTCTACAACTTGTTGCTTTTTAGTTTTGTCAGTAACATCTACCGCCAGATCAACTTCACTTAGATTTTGTTGATTCAAATAGCTAATAATCTCTTTATTAGTTACTTGGCTCAGTGTTTCTTCACCTAAAGACTCTTGACGAGTTGGCAGTGTAAACCAAATCATCATCCCAACCAAACAAGCTGCGGCAGCAGTTAACCAAGTTCGCCGAGCATTCCAACTTACTTGAATTACCCTTGTGGGTTTACTTTCCTGCTGGATTCGTGCCTGAATTTTGGACGGCAAAGTATCAAAATAACCATCAGGCACTTCAAAAGATGCTGTTTTTGTAGTCTCACTTATGGGTAAATGCTGAATTTCATCAATTCGATTTTGAATAGACGATGCTAATTGCTCAAAATAACCATTTGGTACATTAAATATAGATGTTTTTGAAACACTATTGAGGCATTCGCTCGTCAGTTCACCAAGGTTAGGCTGTTCTTTTTGCAACAAAATAGATTGCTCCAATTCATCAAAATAATGATTCGGTACTCGAAAGATATTCTCTTTGGGTAACGAGTCGAGATTGATGGTGGTATTCAACTTTTTCATGAGATTCGGATGTGCTTTTAATCTTACAACAAAAGTTAATTCATTGATTACGATATTATTCACACATTTCAACTATATACTACTGCTTGTTGACTTAGACTTTGTTTTACTTTAAAGGTTTAATGCTCAGTCAAAAAATCTTCAATTTTTTTCACCGCAATGTGATAAGAGGCTTTCAAAGCTCCTACTGATGTACCTGTTATTTCTGCAATGTCATCGTACTTCATGTCGTCAAAATACTTCATATTGAAAACCAAACGTTGTTTATCAGGCAAGGTGAGTAGGGCCTTTTGAAGGCGTAGTTGTATTTCGTCGCCTGTAACCAAGGGATCGTTGTCTAATTTGTCGGCCAGCTCGTGCGCAATATCACCTATGGGTAAAAAGAATCGTTTTTTCTTTTTGTTTAAAAAATTTAGGCATTCATTGGTGGCAATTCGATACAACCATGTGTAAAGCTGGGCATCGCCTCTAAAATTGTCCAATGCTTGCCAGGCTTTGATAAAAGTTTCTTGCACTAAATCATCGGCATCGTCGTGGTCAATTACCATTTTACGAATATGCCAATATATTTTCTGCTGATATTTGCGTACCAGCAAGTTGAAAGCATAATTTCTACTTTCAGCAACTGCAAACTTTTCTATCAATTCTGGGTCTGTCATCGGCAAATAGTGGATAGCGTATAGCAGATAGCGAATTGCTTTTATTTAAAAAATACTGTTCTGCTATTTACGCTCGATGGCTCGTTTGGCAGCTGCAACAATATCTTTTGCTGATAGCCCGTATTTTTCCATTAATTGAGCAGGTGTACCGCTTTCGCCGAATGAATCGTTTACAGCTACATATTCCAATGGAACATAGTGATGTTGAACCAAGGTTTGAGCTATAGAATCTCCCAATCCACCATTCATTTGGTGTTCCTCTGCACTTACTGCACAGCCTGTCTTACGAACTGATGCTAAGACAGCCTCTGTGTCAAAAGGTTTAATGGTGTGGATGTTGATAATTTCAGCATTGATGCCTTCGGCCTCTAATATCTCGCCAGCTTGGATTGCCTCCCATACCAAATGCCCTGTGGCAAAGATACTTACATCTGTACCTTCATTAACTGTCCAGGCTTTGCCAATCTCAAATTTTTGATCAGGGTCTGTAAAAACTGGAATCACTGGACGACCAAAACGCAAGTAAACAGGCCCATCATGGTCGGCAATGGCAATGGTAGCTGCTTTGGTTTGGTTAAAGTCGCAAGGGTTGATGACGGTCATGCCCGGAAGCATTTTCATCATGCCTAAATCTTCCAAAATTTGGTGGGTTGCGCCGTCTTCGCCTAATGTTAAACCAGCATGAGAAGCGCAGATTTTGACGTTTTTGCCCGAGTAAGCAATGCTTTGGCGGATTTGGTCATAGACCCGTCCAGTTGCGAAGTTAGCGAAGCTAGTAGCAAACGGAATTTTGCCGCCAATGGTAAGCCCAGCTGCAATACACATCATGTTAGCTTCGGCAATGCCACATTGGAAAAACCGCTCAGGGTTTTCTTTGATAAAGGTGTCAATTTTGAGTGAACCCACCAAGTCAGCGCAGAGCGTAACTACATTTGGATTGGTACGTCCTAATTCGGTCATTCCGGCGCCAAAGCCAGAACGAGTGTCTTTTTTTTCGGTAAATGTGTATTTTTTCATTGAGCAATTAAATCAAGTGATAAGTGATTAGTAATCTCCCAGTGTTTCAGGCAGTTGAGCCAATGCTGCTGCCAATTGGTCGTTGTTGGGGGCTACGCCGTGCCATTTGTGGCTGTGCATCATAAAATCAACGCCTTGTCCCATTTCGGTTTTCATCATCACGGCTATGGGTTCACCTTGTTTGGCAAGTGAATGGGCTTCTTTTATGGTGGCTATCAAGGCTTCCATATCATTGCCGTCGGTGTGGAGGACTCTCCAACCAAAGGCTTCATATTTAGCACCCAAATCACGGTTACTCATTACTTTGTCTGTTGGGCCGTCAATCTGCTGGCCATTGTAGTCCACAAACGCAATGAGGTTATCCACCTTGTGGTGTGGTGCAAACGTAAGGGCCTCCCACACTTGGCCTTCTTGCTGCTCGCCATCGCCCATGAGTACATACACAAAGCGGTCGTCGCCGTTGAGTTTTTTGGCCAAGGCGGCACCAATGGCAACTGACAAACCTTGTCCCAATGAACCCGAAGCAATACGGATACCTGGTAGGTGTTCGTGTGTAGTGGGGTGACCCTGTAAGCGTGAGTTTATTTTGCGGAATGTAGCTAATTCGCTCACTGGAAAATATCCTCGGCGAGCCAAAGTGCTATAAAAAACAGGCGAAATATGTCCGTTTGAGAGGAAAAAGAGGTCTTCACCTTGTCCGTTCATGTCAAAAACAGGTTCGCCATTTGCTTCATTGATGTGCATGAAGTTGAAGTACAAGGCAACAAATAAATCAGCACAGCCTAATGAGCCACCTGGGTGGCCTGACTGACAGGCATGTACCTGTCGCAAGATGTCTCTTCGTACTTGCGAGGCAATGTTTTTTAAATCGGGTATTGAGTGAGTTGGGGTCATGTGTATTGTTTAAATAATTTGTGCCGTGTGTTCTTTAGTGTCTATTTTAGTAATGATTTCAGCGATGATACCCTTTTCATCAATGATAAAAGTGGTGCGAATAATCCCCATGAAGGTTTTACCATACATGGATTTTTCTCCCCATACTCCGTATGCTTCTACCATAAGATGCTCGGTATCAGCCAAAAGTGGGAATGGTAAATTGAATTTTTTGATGAATTTTTGATGCGATTTTTCATCATCAACACTCACACCCAATACGGCAAAACCTTTGCTGAGAAGTATATCATAATTGTCTCGTAGGTTGCAGGCCTGTGCGGTGCAGCCAGGGGTGTCATCTTTGGGGTAAAAATACAACACAACTTTTTTACCTACAAAGTCACTGAGTTTTACAAGATTCCCGTTTTGATCTTTGGCTTCAAAGGCAGGGGCTTTATCTCCGATGGTGAGCATATTAAGAGGCTTGTGAAAATGTGGTTACAAAATTAAAAATAATAATTGTCATTTGTACACTTTATTTTTTCTTTCGCTTTACTTTTTGTTTGGTCGCACGAGGTCTTTTGGTGGGAGCTGATTTTTTTTTCTTGCTTGGCACTACCATTGGTTCATCTAAATCTGCTTCTAAAATGGTAGTATTTCCTGCCTCATCCTTCACTTCGAGCGTGAGATTACCATTGAAAGCTACAGAAGTATCTCGTTTTTCGGACCAAATAAAATCTCGTTTAAAATCATAATTCATCAAAACCCATTCGCCGTTGACTAATGCCTTCCAACTGCCAATATCCGACAAGTCATCACTAATGTAAGCACTAAATGAGTCTTTGTTTTTCGTGGCGATCCTGGCTCTTGGCGGGGTAGTGTCTGATAAGAGTACAAAGTTACCTAATTCTCTGGTTCTGAACGTAATTTCGTTGCCTTTCCATGTGCCTCCCAAAAAGCGTGGACGTGCGCTATTGCGCAAGTACATAAAAGCTTTGGTTTTGTCACTTGGTTGATTCAGCGGCTTGTAAGTGACTGTAATATAGTCTCGCAATGGAATTGTATAGGTACCTAACGTGAGTCCATTGCCGTTGTCTTTTGCATTAAGATAAAGTGTATCAAATAAGGAAGTTGCCTCAAAATCAACAGAATAGTTGGCTTCGGCTAATTTTTTTTTGATGCCCGACGGAATGGCATATCTAAAATAGGTGGCTTGGGTTTGGTTTTCGACTTGTACAGAATCTGGTAGCCCTTTGCGTAAATCACACAAGAACACTGCCTGACTGTTTTTAAGATAAGCGATGGGGAGTTCCTTCTTATTCTGCTTAAAGTAGGCAAAAGCCAGAGGGGTAGTGGTTTTTACATTCTTGGCGTTGACTATTAGCGTGTTTTCATCTACCGAAGTGCTAACAACAAGCGGGAAATTGTTGATTTTGGGCTGTTCGGCCATCACAGTCTGACTACCAACCACTTGGAAAGTCAAAAAACTAAGATTTTGATATGCATCCCAGACCTTTACGAGCATGGTGTGAACCTGATCGTCTTTGATTGTAATTCTACCTTTAGTTGGCATTTCTTGATAAAATGGCATCCGATTTCCATCCATCCAATAGCAACGATTCCAGCGTTGCCCTGTGAGTTTTTCCATTTCATAATTGATATGCACATTGTAGTCTCGAGTCCACTCATTCGGAAACATTTCTATCGAATGATTCCAAACGGTCTTACCATCCATTTCAATTTCAATGCAAGTGACACCATTTTTATTGGCAGAACCATTGGTTTTATCATGGCAAAGTAGTTCGAGTCCAAATGTACCATTAACCGTTATTGGTTCGGCGGTTCGGTATCCTTCTCCTTTTTTATACAGCAGATTAAAGACTTTACGACCATATTCCCCGTTAATTCTACCATCCATTGTAAGCGACTTGAGGGCCAAACCGTCAATGCCTGGAGGCACGTCGTCTTGTATTTCAGCAAAACCAAAATTGACTGGATTCAAAATATTATCTTTAGAATCTCTTATTTCAAAATGTAAATGAGGACCGCCCGAGCCACCCGTATTACCAGAAAGTCCAATCATTTCTAACTTCTTTACAGGTAGCTCATTGGGTTGTGGTTTTAACTCAATTTCAAAACTTTGACGCTCGTATTGGCGTTGACGAACGTACTTGCCGATGAGATCATTGAAATTTAGCAAGTGTCCATAAACGGTTGTAAATCCAGTAGGATGTTTAATGAAAATAACATTTCCGTAGCCTTCGGTCATCACCACAATACGAGAAACGTAGCCTTCGGCTGCGGCATAAACTGGCAGACCCTCACGCTGTTGTGTTTTAATGTCAATACCGGCATGAAAGTGATTGGTGCGTAAATCGCCCATGCCTCCCGAAAGAAAATTTTGCTTTCCGGGTAGAATAGGGAAACCGAAATAGCCTACTGGATAGCTTACATCTTGGGCAAATGCACGAACAATACAAGAAAAATAAATAAGAAAAAGGACGATATTTTTTTGCAAAACAAGGTTATTTAGTGGGTATTTCATGAAGTAGGATTAGCTGGTCAGACCTTCGGCTATGCGCCTCATTACAGACCGATTAGCGTTGTTACCGCACCTCAAAATCAAGCATTTTGTTACCTTCAAGATAGGCTTCTAAACGGTCGCCCACTTTTACAGCGGCAACACCCTTGGGGGTTCCTGTAAAAATAATGTCACCTACTTTGAGGGTAAAAAAACGAGAAACAAAGGCAATAATCTCGTCAATATTCCAAATCATCATTGAGGTGTTCCCTTCTTGACGAGTTTCTCCATTTACTGTTAAGTTAAAGGAAAGGTTTTTGATGTTTGCAAAGTTAGACTTAGGCACAAAACCTGAGATTGGAGCCGAGCCGTTAAAGGCTTTGGCGAGTTCCCAGGGTAACCCTTTTGCTTTTAATTTACTTTGAACATCACGTGCAGTAAAATCAATGCCAACGCCAATTTCGTCATAGTATTTATGGGCAAATTGGGCTTCTATATTTTTGCCCATTTTATTGATTTTTACAATAATTTCGAGTTCGTGATGAACATCCTGCGAAAAATCAGGGTAATAAAACGGTTCGTTATCTTTGAGAATAGCCGTATCGGGTTTTGAAAAAATGACGGGTTCGTCGGGGCGTTCGTTATTGAGCTCGGCAATATGTTCGGCGTAATTACGGCCAATGGCAAGAATTTTCATCAATCTTTCGTTAATTAGGTGAATAAATACAGCGGATTCATTTTTTGTAAATGCACTAAACCAATGATTGGCAGTACTTTTGTTACAAATTTCGCTTACAAAACTACCGTAAGTTTATATTTTTGACTAAGTTTATTGAAAATTATTGGTACTTTTTTGTGCTGTTAGCGTCTAATTATTAAAACTAATACTCTTTTTAATATGAAAAAACTCGTTTTGGGCTTACTTACATTGTTTGTCATGTATGCTTGTACACGTGTGCCAATTACCAACCGCAAGCAATTGATTTTGATTTCGGATAATGAAATGAATGCGATGGCTTTCACGAGTTACAAGCAGTTTTTAGATACCAATAAGGTTGTTCCCTACAATAACACTCAAGCCTTAATGGTCAAGCGAGTTGGGGATAAAATATCTAAAGCGGCTGAATATTATTTTCAAGCCATTAATCACCCAGAGTATTTACAAGGCTACCAATGGCAAACCGAATTGGTACAAAGTAATCAAGTGAATGCGTGGTGTATGCCTGGTGGTAAGATGGTTGTTTATACGGGTATCTTGCCTATCACACAAACCGAGCAAGGTTTGGCTGTTGTTATGGGACACGAAGTTTCGCATGCCATTGCCAAGCACGGCGCCGAACGGATGTCGCAAGGCTTAGTAGCACAGGGTTTGTTAGTAGGTGGCCAAGTAGCACTTGGTGTGACTATGCGAGACAAACCTCGTGAAACGCAAGCACTTTGGGGCGCAGCATTAGGTGTCGCTTCTGTTGGTGCACAGGTAGGTATGTTGGCATTTGGCAGACAACACGAATCAGAGGCAGACCATTTGGGGCTTATATTTATGTCAATTGCTGGTTATAACCCGCAAGAAGCCATTCCGTTTTGGCAACGCATGGCTGCCAAAGCAGGTGGAGCCAAGCCGCCAGAGTTTTTGTCAACACACCCTTCAGACGAAACTCGTATTAAGCAAATAGGTGAGTGGCTACCCGAGGCCATGACCTATTACAACAAGACAAATACAAAGTAATCAGTTGATTTTAAGTGGCTTATTAGTCCATGAAAAAAGGAGCTGACCATTGCGGTAGCTCCTTTTTTATGGATGTTTGATTAAGTACTTGTTAGGCTTTGAGTACTTCCTCCACTTTAATTGCAGCATCTTTGAGTAAAACTGCTGAAAATACTTTCAGTCCTGATTCGTCAATAATGCGTGCACCTTCTTCTGCATTAGTGCCTTGCAAACGCACTACAATGGGTACTGGAATGTTACCAATTGCTTTGTAAGCCTCTACTACACCAGTTGCAACCCGGTCGCAACGAACGATGCCACCAAAAATATTGATTAAAATCGCTTTTACATTGGGGTCTTTTAAGATGATACGGAAACCAGCTTCTACGGTTTTGGCATTAGCTCCACCCCCAACATCTAAGAAATTAGCAGGCTCACCACCAGACAGTTTAATGATATCCATGGTGGCCATAGCCAATCCGGCGCCATTTACCATACAGCCCACGTTTCCGTCTAACTTTACGTAATTAAGGTCGTTTTGACTGGCTTCTACTTCTAATGGGTCTTCTTCGTTAAAGTCACGCATTTCGGCAAGGTCTGGGTGGCGATACAAGGCATTGTCGTCTAAGTTTACTTTGCCGTCAACTGCTAAAATCTTGTTGTCTGAAGTTTTCAAAACAGGGTTGATTTCAAACATAGAAGCATCAGTATCAACATACGCTTTGTAGAGTGCATTGATGAATTTGACCATCTCTTTAAACGCCTCACCCTCTAAGCCTAAACCGAATGCGATTTTGCGAGCTTGAAACTGCTGCAAACCAACCTTGGGGTCAATCCATTCTTTAATAATTTTCTCAGGCGTATGTTCGGCTACTTCTTCAATATCCATACCACCTTCGGTGGAAGCCATGATAACGTTAGAAGCCGTACCCCTGTCCAGAAGAATTGAAATATAGTATTCTTTTGGCTCAGATGCGCCCGGATAATATACATCTTGTGCTATTAAGACTTTGTTTACTTTTTTACCTTCGGGTCCTGTTTGGTGGGTAACCAGCACATTGCCTAAAATATTTTTAGAGATATTTCGCACGTCGTCGAGCGATTTGGCAAGAGCTACACCACGTTGTTCAGTTCCCACAATCTTGCCTTTTCCTCGTCCGCCTGCATGGATTTGTGACTTTACAACATACCAACTCGTACCCGTTTGAGCGTTTAGTTCACGGGCTACCTCTACGGCTTTTTCGGGGGTGTCAGCTACGAATCCCTCTTGGATACGAACTCCGTATTTTTTTAGAATTCCTTTGGCTTGATATTCATGAATATTCATGTTAAGCGATTTGGGGTTTGAGTTGCGTGTTAAATTGTTGGTTCTGGGTGTCAGATTTTAGGTACTTTTGGGTACATCTCTGAAAAGTTGCGCCAAATTAGTTATTATTTCGTTAACAGGAATTGGACATTTTCAATTTTATTTGTCTTACCAAACAATATGCTTCATGCTCAAGGCTCAAGATATCACCAAAACATTCGGAAATTTACAAGTTTTAAAAGGAATAGACCTTGATATTAAACAGGGAGAAATTGTTTCGATAGTAGGGGCTTCGGGCGCAGGAAAAAGCACTTTGTTGCAGATACTGGGGACTTTAGATCGCCCTGATAATGGTAAGGTTTGGATTGAAAATGAGGAAATTACGGCTTTGTCTGATAAGAACCTTTCATTTTTTAGGAATCAAAAAATTGGGTTTATTTTTCAATTTCATAACCTCTTGGCTGAATTCACAGCACTCGAAAATGTTTGTATGCCTGCTTGGATTGGTTCGGAAATGAGTAAAAATAGTGGACTTGCTAAAAAGAATAATGAAAAGTACATTAGCGAAAAAGCAATCATTTTACTTGAAAAATTAGGTTTGGGTCATCGGCTCAACCATTTACCCTCCGAGCTGTCGGGTGGGGAGCAGCAACGAACAGCAGTTGCCCGTGCGCTTATCAACGACCCACTGCTTATTTTTGCTGATGAACCCAGCGGTAATTTAGACTCACAAAATGCTCGTGACCTGCATAAACTTTTCTTTCAGCTTCGGGACGAATTTGGGCATACTTTCGTGATGGTAACACACAACGATGAGCTTGCCAATATGGCCGACCGCAAGTTAGAAATGCACGATGGGATGATTACCAAGGGACACTAATTGACCAATCGGTACACGGGGTAGCGCAGGTGGTCTGGCTCGTAGTAGGGTGAGTTTTTGAACACGAAGTCTAATTGAGCACTGCCCGATTTCGCAAATTTATCGTCATCTGCTTTTTTCTTATCCAATTGTGCTTTTAGTTCTGGATGTGTTTTCAGGTACTCGGCTGCTACGTCTTCAAACACATAGCTTGAGTAGCCCTCCTTTTGTTGCAAAATGGTGTCGAAAAAATTCCAGCTAAAAAATGAATCTCCGCCTGTTGGTTCAAGTGTTTCTATCAAATATCGATTAGCAATCTGATTCAGCGGTATGTGATAATCTCCTTTTCTGAATTGTATTTTTTGCTTGCTTATGCGCAGTTTTACATCTGAGTTTGGGTGATGACCTTCATAAGGTCGAGGTGCACTTTTAAAATCATCAATGTGATAGGTTTCTACTTCAATGAGTGTGTCTTTGCTGAGGCGAGTCATGGCTACACCATTGATTTTCAGCAAGTCCAACACATTGAACCAACCTTGTGGAATGAGATATGCCTTGGGTTTTTGGACTAAATTGGTGGGTTTAAAAAAGTTGTAATACTTGATTTGTTTTACAAAGGGCTTGTTTCTATCGTAATATAGGCGAGGTAAACCTGATATATCACTGGGTTTGTAAGCAGCTTCATAACCTTTGAAAGTAACCACATCGTGACGAGCAGTGTCTTTTGCCCACGCCAACGGAAACTCTTGCCTGTTTTTAACATCTTCTCGGGCTTGGGCTCTTAGTGTTTTGATTTGCTCACTCCAACGGCTGGTCAGGTCAATGATTGCTCGCATGATATCGTAGGTGGACTGTACTCGCTGCGGATAGGGTTTGAGCATGTGGGTTTCGGGCATAAAGCTAATTGTCTGAAACAAAGCTGCATATCCTGACGAGTACCGAGGGCCGTCCATAAAAGCGTCGAAACCTCGGTCTGGGTTTGGCCCAAACGAATTGACATATGGCACTAAATCCCACTGAAATTCTTTCATTTTTTGATATAAGGCGGGGCTAAATTCATCGTGAAAGAACGTCCCAATCTTGCCATCTAACTTACTGTGTTGGGTGCTTACCAAGGTCATGACATGCTGATAATCAGCACCGTTACTAACGTGGTTGTCTATTTGCACTTCGGGGTCAACTAAGTGGAAAATCTCGGCAAATGAACGGGCATTTTTACTATCTGATTTAATGAAGTCACGGTTCAAGTCATAGTTACGAGCATTTGCCCTGAAACCATAGGCATTGGGACCGTTTTGGTTAATTCTACTGTACGGTGTACGGTTGAGTGTGCCGCCAATGTTATAGAATGGCACAACAGCCAAAACCACATTGCTGGGTAGCTTTATTTTGCCAAGAGCATAGTCTCTTACAAGCATCATGGAGGCATCAATGCCATCGGGTTCGCCTGGGTGTATGCCATTGTTGATGAATACGAGTCGTTTGTTTTTCTTACGAAGGCTTACAAAATCAAAGTCACCATCAGGTGATAATACCACCAAATGCAATGGATTACCACTATCAGTCATACCCATTTCACGCATTTGAACCTGCGGAAATTTTTTGTCTAACATTCGGTAATAGGCTACGCCTTCTTGATAAGTCACTGTTTCTGCACCTTTTGATTGCTCAAAAACTGTGGTTAGGTTTTGTGAATAGGCAAGATTTAGCCCTAATACACAAGTGATTATGGTAAATATTTTTTTCATTTATTGAGTTTTAGAAGGTTAAGCAAACTAACAGGTTATTCAATATCCATCCACCCCGGAGGCGTGTTTGGCGTTCGGTAGAGGCCGTCTTTACAAGGTTCACATGTGGACGAATAGACAAAGTTCCTGACTGTTGGTGTAATAGTGTAGGGTGGTCGAGGAGCGTTTTTACGGTTTACATAAACGGTCTTGACAGTTAAACCCGCTACATTAAAATAACCCAAAGCTTGGTCGTTGGGGTCATCAGGATTATAGACATTGCCCAGAATTGTAGCTGGTGGGGCATCAAATATTCCACCCGAATTATTGATTTGCGTATTGGTCTGATTCCAAAACTCATAAGCACTTTTGGTGAGCGAATACTGCTCCACCACCAGGTTATAAGGCTTGGTAGAATCGTACGGTACGGTAGTCAGATAGTGCTTTACTTTGTTGCCATTGATGAAAGCATCACTCTGTAAGTCTAATTTAGTGCTACTCTCGATGTTCCAACATTGTGAACAGCAATTGTAGTAAACATAGATAGGTGGCTCAGGGGGGGCACGTTTCACAAACTTACACAGTGAAACCCGACTGTAGTGTTTCCATTTCCAACGGTAATAATTGGTTTGGTTAGGGTCATCTTTAAACTCCACAAAGGCATCAAATCCATCTTTCACAACATTGCCAGGTCGAAAAACACTACTCACCGTATCAATTTGGGGAGCAGCGGCAAGCATTTCGGGTTTTGAGCGATATTGCTTGCCATTTGTTAATTTTATTTCTAAAAAATACGCATTTCCAACCGTACCCCTGAGGCCATTGGCTTTTGTGCTGTATTCGCCTGGGTTGGTTTCAAGAAGTTGCTCTTTGTTTCCTTTGTTGTCTTGAATTACCACGGTTGCTCCACTTACATAAGCAGTAGGGTCTCTTGAAATATACGGTTGGCTAAACGACAACCGTACAATATAAGGCCCAGGTTGATTGCTAATAAGACCATCTACAATCAGTTTGGGCGTGTGAACACCCACATCGGGTGGGTAACTGTCCACGCAGGCGTAAAGTGTGACCAAAAATAAAAACAGGAATATGCCGAGAAGTGAACGCATGGCTTAAAACTTAAAATTATAAGTAATAGATGGAATAATTGACCCAAATACGGCCAACTTATAACTATTTGCTTTGTTGTAATACTGAATAAGGTCATCGTTTTTGGTTCTAAAAAACACCGAATAGGCATTTTTGCGACCGTATAAATTGTAAATAGAAAGTACCCAACTGCTTTGCCAACGGCGATTTTTATATATTTTTCCATTGATGGTCATGGAAGCATCAAGGCGGTGATAATCAGGGATTTTGTCACCATTTCGGTTGGTGTAGTTGGGGATATAAATGCCGTCCACGTAGTATTTATCTTTTGGAAACGTGGCAGGTCGCCCAGTGCTGTATGTGAAGTTGATGGAATAACTAATGCGATGATTTTGCTGCCACAATGCAACCACATTCAAGTTGTGTGGCTTATTGAAGTTGGCCGGATACCATTTACCACTAAATGCTACATCTTCGGGATAAGGGCTGGTAATGAGTAACTTAGTTTGCGAATAGGTATAGCTTGCCCAACCCGTTAGCTTGCCTGTGCGTTTGGTAAGCATCATTTCCAGTCCATAGGCTAATCCTTTGCCTTGCAAAATGGCCGTTTCGGGGTTTTCTAAGAGCAACAAATTTACACCACTTCGGTAGTCGCTTACGTCTGTCAAGTCTTTGTAATAGACCTCTGTGGAGAGTTCGTAAGCGTTATCTGCAAAGTTGCGATAATAGCCCAAAGAGAGTTGATCTACCATTTGCGGGCGAATGAAAGGATCCGCAGTTTTCCAACGTGCAGTAGGAAGTGCAGCTGTTGTGTTAGAGATGAGTTGAACAAATTGTCGTAGGCGATGGTAGCTAAATTTGATGGAGTTACTGCTATCTAAGGTCCATCGCAAGGTCAGGCGGGGTTCGAAGCTGGTGTAAGATTGAACGATTTTACCGCTTTCAAAAGCAGTTGAACCCGTTACATTCTCAGGCTCACGAGGCAAGTCGGGTTTGTAGCTAAGCATGTTGTATGGCCCCAATGAGCCAAAATAAACAAAGCGCAGACCATACATCAGACTCAGTTTGTTGGACAATGACCATTCATC
>JBGAVQ010000123.1:0-15493 GCA_044228045.1 Spirosomataceae bacterium | reverse complement strand
GCTTCGTGTAGATCAAAATACCGATATATCTGGCTATAAAAAACCAAGCGGCTCATTTACATTGACTGGCGTAATTGACAGATTTAACGCCCTCTTGCAAATATTACCTCGTGCCGTAACAGACGTACCTGGGGCTGTTGCGCCATCTTCTTCTGGTTCATTTTGTGGATTAGTTCCTTATGCGCCTTCTAACACTACCTTAGATGTGGCAACTTGGAACGTAGAGTGGTTGGGCCATCCATCAAACGGGCCTTCGTCAAGTGGAACAAATGATGCCACACAGTTAGCCAATGCCAAAACAGTAATAGGTAGCTTAAATGCCGATGTAATTGCCTTAGAGGAAATTTGTGATTTGAATATGTTCAATGAAATAGTGGCGAGTTTGGGCAGTTCATACAGTGGCGAATGTTCGCCTGCTGTATCAGGGAGTGTGCCAGATCCCAACCCTCAGAGAGTTTGTGTAATCTACAAAAACACAGTTATTTCTAAGGTCAGAAGCCAAGTATTACTAAATGGAGCTGTTTCATTGCCTAATTATCCTTCGGGAAATCCTTCCCAGTTTTGGGCATCTGGTCGTAAGCCATTCCTTTTTGTTGGCGAGGCTACTATCAATGGGGTTACTCGCCGAATCCACTTTGTGGCAGTTCATGCAAAATCTGGAAGTGCCTCTGATGACTATGCCCGCAGGCAATATGATGTACAAGTATTGTATGATACATTGAATGCTCAATATTCTGATGCTAATATTGTTTTCTTGGGCGATATGAACGACGATATGGATGTGTCTATTGCTACACCCAATGCTACAAGCTATGCAAACTTTGTGAACGATGCTGCTCGCTACAACCCCATTACTCGTGCTGCATTGAGTTTAGGTGGATGTACCTCCACTGCATCTTATTGTGACGCTGTTGATCATATTATACTTTCAAATGAATTTTCGCCGGCATACATTGCTAACTCTGCAGGTTCAATTCGTCCTGCAATTGCTAATTACAAAAATACAACATCAGATCACTTTCCAGTAGTAGCCCGATTCAACATTGCCAATGCCTTAAACTGTGTTTATTCTGCCCAAGCAAGTGTAAATCAGAGTAAATTATGTGCTGGACAGACGCTAACCCTTTCAGTAAATTCCTTAGCAACTAATGCGTCATGGTCGGGGCCTAATGCGTTTACTTCGAGTGGGAAAGTCGTAACAAGACCTAACTTGATTGCTGCTCATTCAGGGGTTTACTCCGTAACTGTTAATACTCCAGGTTGTTTGCTGTCAGTAACGGTTACTACTTCACTTACAGTTGCAAGAGAGGTTAAAATTATAACCAAACCATCACTTTGTCAAAACGGTACAATTAAATTAGAATCGGATTATTTTCCAGTAGGAGCACACTCATGGAAAGGCCCCAATGGGTATAGTTCAACACTGTCGTCGCCTGTGATTAACAATGCAAACGAAAGCCGAGCTGGTATTTACAGCTTGCAGGTTATTTACAACAATTGTGTATTGACCGCTACTGCGCAGGTATCGGTATTACCCATAATTAGTATTAACAGTAATAGCCCGGTTTGTAAAGGCAGTTCCATTCAGCTTAGTGCTGGTGGCGGCGGTTCTTATATTTGGAACGGACCTAATGGATTTGCCTCCACGTCGAGCCTTCCAGTGGTGAGCAACGCAACTACTGCTAAAGCAGGGGCATACTCGGTTACTGTAACTGCCCCAGGTGGATGCACAGGTACGGCAACAGTTGCTGTAAAAGTAAAAAATTGTACTTCAACTCGATTAGGAATAGAAGGAGAAGTGGAGGCCGAATTGGTGCTCTCGCCCAACCCTACTAACGGTAAAGTTCGAGTTGAGGTAAGACTTTTAGAGCCACAATCCATTGAAATTCAACTAAACGATATGTTTGGTAGAACCATCGAAAATTGGAAAATTACCGAAGTGTCAGATGAACACTCACTCGAAATAGACCTTTCTCATCGGACTTCGGGGATGTATCTGATTCAGGCAGTTTCCAACAACGAAAGAGTTGTTAAGAAAATAGTAAAAGTGAGTCAATAAACCATTGCCAAGAAATTCTTTGTTGAACAGAGATAACACGTTAAAGAAAGTCACTCTTACGAGTGACTTTCTTTTTTGATAAAAATAACAGAACTTGGGTGCAACTTTAGAGGGATTGATTACATCTTCATTAAAAAACTTCGCATTTGTAATACTATGGCAAATTCAATTTCTGTTTCTGCACCACGGCAATCTGCCTACCAATCAATACTATTAGAGATCCCTTTCTATGTTTATGCCACAGTTTTTGCTTCTTTCTGCATCATTGCTGGTATTTTTTGGGATATTTCATGGCACAAAAGCATTGGTCGAGATGGCTTGCTTTCGCCACCACACGTAGTTGTATATGTTGGGGCAGCCTTGGCAGGCTTATTTTCAGGATATCAGGTGCTCAAAACCTCGTTTTGGGGTAATGTGCTTGAAAAAGGCAAGATGGTTCACTTTTGGGGTATTTTTTATAGCTCACTGGGGGCACTTTTTTGTATTTGGGGTTCAATTGCTTGCTTAACATCGGCTCCTTTTGACGATTGGTGGCATAATACCTATGGGCTGGACGTTCGTATTTTTTCGCCTCCACATACCTTGCTCGCCTTAGGTATGATGGGTATTCAGATGGGGGCAATGATGGCCACTCTGTCGTTACAAAACAGGCAAGATGAGAGCAGAGCCTTGTCTGACGATCAAAAAATACGAAGAAAACAGCGACTTCAATTTATGTTTTTACTCACATCAGGGCTATGGCTTGCCTTGGTGTGTGTCTTTTTATCAGAGTTTTTGGCCGATTATAAATCGCATTCACCTTTATTTTATCAAATTGGATCCTTGGTATTTCCTTTGATTTTTTTGGCCGTTTCTCGTGCTTCTAATTCAAAATGGGCGGTTACCACTACCAGTTTGGTTTATATGATATTAGTATTAGCCGAAAACTGGATTTTGCAATTGTTTCCAGCTGAGCCATTGCTTGGGCCTGTGTTGTACAAAAGCACACATTATCAGCCGCTTGATTTTCCATTATTATTGGTTATTCCAGCATTCTGTTTTGATATGCTTCGCTCAAAACTTGCTATCCGAAACCAATGGTATCAAGCCCTTGCGTACAGTATCGTGTTTTTAGGAGTATTTTTTGTAGTACAGTGGTTTATGGGAGCATTTACTTTAGAGTCCCCCTTGGCTAGAAATTGGTTTTTTGGCAGCGACTCATGGTATTTTGGCGCAGACCCAACTTGGGAATACAGACACAAATTTGCCCCTTGGAATACCGCATCCGTAAGTGAAATGACAATCGGTTTGGTTGTAGCATTTTGCATAGGGGTATTATCGGCTCGCTTGGGTCTTCGTTGGGGTAATTGGATGCGAGAGGTGCAACGGTAAGTTTTTATGCCTGCCTTATGGCTTCGTTCTGTGTCTGTTTGTTACAATTTCTAAATCCTATTCATTTTATGCGAGTCAGATGGTTTTTGTATATTCTCTTAATAAACAGTGCTTTATATTCTTCTGTATATGCTCACATTGGCAGTGCAGGTGTTTCGTATGAGGGCAAAGCGGGAAATTATCAAGTTCAAATTTTTATTACACCTCCAGATGTTATACCAGGTACTGCCAAAGTAACTGTGATGACCGATGGTAATGATATTGATGCCATACGTTTAACTCCTATTTACTTTTTTGCTGGTGACGAAGGCTCCCCACGTGCAGATTTGGCCTTACCTACTGAAGAGAAGGGGCAGTATGAAGGTCTGATTTGGTTTATGGAAGATGGTTCCGCCAGTGTGAGGGTTGAAATTGAGGGCAAAAGAGGTATAGGGAACGTAGTTATACCAGTAGCAGCAGTTTCAACGGCCAAGCGGAGTATGCCCCCTGCCGTTGGTTGGTTGTTGCTTGGCCTGGGGTTGTTATTAGTTGGCCTAATGATAACCATCATTGGTGCAAGCAATAGCGATAGCCTAATGCAACCCGGACAAGAAGATACCTCCAAAACCAAACGCAGTCGTGTACTTGGCTCTGTAATAGGAGCGGCTTTTTGTGGTTTGGTGTTATGGGGTGGCAATTCGTGGTGGAACAGCTGGGCTGACGACTACAACAAATACATGTACAAACCCTTTGTCGCTAATTCTACAGTTTCACTTAAAGGCGGACATCGTATTTTGAATCTACAGATAGATAGTAATTCGGTTCAACGGCGTTGGTTAAGTTACCTAATTCCAGACCACGGGAAGCTCATGCACCTCTTTTTGGTTCGGCAAGGTACAATGGATGTGTTTGCACACCTTCATCCAAGTCGTAAGGATACACTTAATTTTGAAGCAGCCCTGCCGCCTATTCCTGGTGGAAAATACTTGCTTTATGCCGACATCGTTCGTTTTCATGGCCTTTTCATACACCATTTCGGATACCGTTGAGATTCCAGGCACACCTAAAATAAATCCTTCGTTGGTAACAAATCTTCCAGGCGACTCCGAAGACACGTATGTAGTAATCCCCTAAGCAGCAACAAACCACTCTTACAAGATGCCACCATTACCCAATGCGGTACACCTGGATTGAAAACCAAGCTGCAAGATGGCTCTACCATTGTGTGGGAAGAAAAAGCAGGAGAACCCTTGCAAGTGGGTAAGTTTTACTCCTTAAAATTCAGTGTACTTGCTCCTGATGGTAAACCTGCTCATTTGCAGCCATATTTGGGTATGATGGGACATGCTGCCGTCATAAAAGACGATGGCGCAGTCTATATACCCTGCATCCAACGGGTACTTTTTCGTCGGCTTCGCAGCAAGTTATTGAAAAACGTATTGCCGATACCACTCAAAAATACCAGATAGCAACTACCAAGCATTTTAGGGATAGTATAGATTTGGTGATAGATAACTTGAAAAAACTGTCTGAAAATGAGCGAGATAGCTTGGTGATGAAAGGATCGTTTGTTCTAACTATGGCCACACAAGGCCAACCTACGTTTTTCCTTATTCGTTTCCACAAGCTGGTAATTATCGAATCTGCAACTCCTGAGTTAACCTGGCAGGAGAAGATTTTGACTGGTGTATTTGAAGCTAAAGTCATCTAAGCATTCCATCAAAAACCGCATAAAAACTCAAATTCTTGGCGGTTTTTTATTATATTTCTGAACACTTAATTAAACTAATGCAACGAAAACTAATCAATGGTTTTCCTTTTGTGAACTTTGCTCCAAGCATGTTTTCAGAAGTGGAAATGATGCAACGAACTTCTGATTATTATACATGGTTAAATCAACGGCGCACTGTTCGGGACTTTTCTGACAAGCCAATTCCACAAGAAATAATTAAAATTGATTCTTTCGGCAGGTACAACGCCTTCAGAACACAAACAAAACAATAGTAATTTTATTTTGTGCTGTGCAGAACCTGAGTTAAAAACAAATTAGAATTGCTGCTGAAAAAGAAGAGTATGAAAGTTATCATAACCGCATGTCGGAAGAATGGTTAGACGACTTAAAACCCCTTCAAACCGACTGGCAAAAGCCTTTTTTAGAAATAGCTCCATGGTTAATTGTCGTTTTTGCACAATCAACTGGCCCGCAAAAACAAAGGCATTATTATGTACAAGAATCAGTTGGCTTGGCGTGTGGATTTTTGTTGGCAGCCATTCACCAAGCTGGTTTGGTTGCACTTACGCACACACCAAGTCCAATGAGTTTTTTAAAGAAAATCCTCAATCGCCCCGATAATGAACGACCCTTTCTGCTCATTCCTGTTGGTCAGCCTGCTAATGAAACATGGGTTCCTGATATTGACCGAAAACGATTAGACGAAATTTGTGTCATTTATTGAGGCAACAAAGGCCAAAATATGCTGTGACATTTCAGAAAAAATAACTATTTTTGAAAGATAACGCTCTTCCATTATAATTTTATGCTTTCTTGCATGGGCAAACTATGCTTGCCTATAACCTCTATTTATACGATGAAAATAAGTTCTCCCGCAAAGATTATTTTGTTTGAATTAGCATTGGTAGCAGTCATTGCTTTTCAGAATAGTAAACCTATTTCACTCCAACTAAACAAGGGCAGTCATATTTCCTTGATTGGCGGCAACTTAGGCTCACGCATGATGAATTATGGTCATTTTGAGACCGAAATGAACCTCAGGTATCCTGATAGCCAACTCTATATACGTAACATGTGTGATGGTGGCGATACACCCGGATTCAGACCTCATGCCAGTAGGAAATCACCTTGGGCGTTTCCGGGTGCCGAAAAATTTCAGACCGAATACGCAAATCCTTCGGATAGCCAAGGGCATTTTGAAACACCTGACGAATGGCTTACCCGACTCAAAACTGATGTAATTGTCGCATTTTTTGGGTACAGCGAATCTTTTAAAGGTCTTGCTGGAGTGGCAACCTATAAAGCAGAATTGGATGCATTTATAAAATATACTTTAAGCCAGAAGTATAATGGAAACTCCGCCCCTCAATTGGCCATTGTTTCGCCAATCGCTTTTGAAGATTTGACATCACTTTATGATTTGCCAAACGGCGTAAAGGAAAACGCTAATCTGTTGCTTTACACCAAGGCGATGAAGGAAGTAGCCGAGCAAAACAAAGTACTGTTTGTTGATGCTTTTACTCCATCTAAACAATGGTATGCCAAAAGCAAAGAACCGCTCACTATTGATGGCTCACAACTCAATGAGGAAGGCTATAAAAAATTAGCATTACTGCTATCTGACCAGATTTTTGGGAAGGTTGCTGCCAAAGCAGAAGCCAACAGAAATTTGGTCCATGATGCAGTTTTGGAAAAAAACTGGATGTGGCACAACGACTATAAAATTCCGAATGGCGTGCATGTGTATGGTCGTCGGTACAATCCATTTGGACCAGATAACTACCCTGCAGAAATTGAAAAAATTAGACAAATGACTGCCATTCGTGATACAGCTATTTGGCTGGCAGCATCTAAAGGCGAAAAAATAGATATTGCAGCGGCTGATAAGAGAACCAGAGATTTACCAGAAGTAAAAACTAACTTTAATCCTGAGAAAAACGGTAGCCTCACATACCTAAGCGGACAGGAAGTCCTCAACAAGTTAAAAGTACCATCTGGCTATAAAATCGAACTTTTTGCTTCCGAAGCAGAGTTTCCAGACTTGGCCAAGCCCATGCAAATGTCATTTGACAACAAAGGGCGACTTTGGGTGGCAGTGATGCCCAGTTACCCCCATTACAAACCTGGCGACGCTAAGCCCAATGATAAGATCTTGATTTTTGAAGATACCAACGGTGATGGAAAGGCTGACAAACAAACGGTTTTTGCCGATGGTTTGCACTTACCACTTGGTTTTGAAATAGCCGCCGAAGGTGTGTATGTTTCGCAAGGAACAAATCTTAAACGCTTTACAGATACAAATGGTGATGATAAAGCGGACAAAAGCGAAATTCTGCTAAGTGGTTATGATGACCACGATACTCATCATAATAGCCATGCCTTCTGTGCCGACCCATCAGGAGCTATTTATTCGGGCGAAGGCGTGTTTTTGCATACCAATGTAGAGACTCCCTACGGAACCGTTCGTGCAACCAATGGTGGATTTTATCGGTATAGCCCGCAGCTTCACAAATTGGAACGCACGGCTCAGCTTTCTATCCCTAACCCGTGGGGAATTGCTTTTGACGAATGGGGACAGCCGTTTTTTGCTGAAACTTCAAGTCCTGATGTGCGCTGGATGATGCCTGGGACGGTGCTACCACGCTACGGAGAAGCCACACACAAAGGCGTTCAACTCATTGAGAAAGACCACATGGTGCGGCCTACTTCTGGTTTGGAATTTGTTTCGAGTCGTCATTTCCCCGATGATATTCAAGGTGATTTTCTTATCAACAATACCATCGGATTCTTGGGTATGAAAGAACATACTTTGACAGATGATGGCACGGGTTACAAAAGCAAGCATCGGGTGGATTTGGTGGTGAGCGAAGACAGAAACTTCCGTCCTGTGGATGTAGAATTTGCCCCTGACGGCTCACTGTACCTCATAGACTGGCACAATATCTTGATAGGCCACATGCAGCACAACGCCCGTGATCCACTACGTGACCACTCGCACGGAAGGATTTACCGCATTACTTATCCATCAAGACCTTTGGTGAAGCCTGCAAACATCGCTGGTGCCAGTGTAGAAGAATTATTGGATAATTTGAAACTGCCCGAGTACCGCACTCGTTATCGCACACGGCGTGAGTTAAGAGGCAGAGATGCCGCTGAGGTCTTACCAAAAATTACAAAATGGGTGGCTGGTTTGGATAAAAACGATGCCCGATATGAACACCACGTTTTGGAAGCACTTTGGGTAACTTGGGGACTGAATAAAGTTGACCAAAAGCTCTTACGCCAACTCTTGAAGGCCAAAGATTACCACGCCAGGGCTGCTGCTGTGCAGGTATTGCGTTATACGGGTCACCAAGTGCTGGACCAAGCAGCATTGTTAATGCAAGCCGTGAAAGATGAAAACAGTAGAGTTCGGCTCGATGCCATTGTAGCGGCTTCGTGGATTGGTAAAGAAAAAGGACTACCGATTTTGGCAGAAGCTAAAAAGAAATCCTTAGATGACTGGATGATTCATGCCTACGAAACTGCCGTTGCGCATCTGAATGATGAAAATGTAAGGAAGAAAAAAGAAGCGGCAGTGGTTTCTACCCTAACAGGTAAAGACCTTGATCTCTATAAACTGGGGAAAACAATTTATGCCAAAGAAGGCTATTGTAGCACCTGTCACCAAGCAGATGGCAATGGACTATCTGCGTCTGGTTTTCCACCGCTTGCAGGTACAAAGTGGGCTTTGGGTAATGAAGATCGTCTCATAAAAATAGTCTTAAAAGGACTTCTTGGCCCAATAGAAGTAAATGGAAAACAATATGCAGGACAAGTACCTATGACACCGTTTGGAGGCTTGCTCAACGACAAAGAAGTAGCAGCAGTGTTAACATATATTAGAAATTCATTTGGCAACAAAGCTTCGGTTATTCAACCCGAAAAAGTAAAAGCTGTAAGAGCTGCTACCACAAGTCAGAAGGATATTTATAATGCCTCACAATTGTTGAATGAACATCCCTTGGAGAAATAATGAATCGTTTTTTATATCCTTGACTATCAATAAGATAGTGTTTTGAAAGTTAACCCTAATCGTATGTCTAAATTTAGTTTATGCTTTGTATTAGTTGTCTCGATTTTAATGTCGGCTTGTAGCAAAGAGGATGTTTCTGGCGCTGAGGAAGAACAGATTGAAAGCTACATCAGCAGTAAAAAATTAGTTGTTACCGAGAAAACCTCTTCGGGTTTACGCTATATCCGCACCTTGGCGAGTACGGGCGCAAGCCTGATTGCAGGCCAAACCATCACGGTTAAGTACGCCGGCAGACTATTGTCAGACAAACAATTTGACGCAGGAACTTTTAGCTTCAAATTAGGGGCAGGTCAAGTAGTGGGTGGGTTCGACGAAGGCATCGCCAAAATGAAAGTAGGCGAAAAAGCCACCATCATTTTTCCTTCTTCGCTGGGTTATGGCACACAAGGAGCAGGCTCGGCAATACCCGCCAATGCACCGTTGATTTTTGATATTGAGGTTGTTTCGGCGAAGTAATTTGTGAAAAAAAACGATAGTCAAGTGCAAGCAAGACCAGCTGAGCGAAAAAACCACCACTATAATATGTTCTTGTGTGGTAAGGTTGGTTACTTCAACTTCACTTTTGAAACACCCTCAAAGGTCATTTTTACATCTTTGATCGTATCATCTTCGTTAAAATACATACGGTCAATGCAAACCACACGGTGGTCTCGGTCGAGGTTCGGAATGGGGCGACGATGATACACAATATACCAATCATCAGTATTCGGAATATTTATCACCGAATGATGCCCCGCACCCGTAGCCACTTTTTCGTCGGCCACTAAAATTGTTGATTTTTTGTCAAAAGGCCCAAAAACAGAGTCTGATACACCATAGGCTACTTTATAGGTTCCGTTTGTCCAACCTCCTTCCGACCACATCAAATAATATTTCCCTTTTCTAATAAACATAGTTGGGCCTTCTACATAGCCTTTGGGCGTAATTTCTTTCACTAAATCGCCATTTTTATAAGGCAGTAAGGCCGTGAAATCGTTGTTGAGTTTGGCAATATTGCAGCGTCCCCAACCCCCGTAGATAATGTAATACTGCTTGTCTTTATCTTGAAAAACGTATTGGTCAATAGGTTGAGCTTTGTTATAAAACTGATTGATGAGTGGTTTGCCGAGGTAATCTTCGTAAGGCCCTTCGGGGCGAGAGGCCACACCAATGCCAATGCCCCCAATTTTATCATCTTTCTCAGGATTATTTGCTCCAAAACCTTTGCGCTCTGAACTCTGGATATCATTGGCTGAAAAAAACAAAAAATACTGCTTACCTTTCTTGACAATGCTCGGTGCCCATATCGCTTTGTTAGCCCATTTAACAGCCGAAGTATCAATAATTCGAGGGTGTTTTGTCCAATTTACCATGTCTTTTGACGAAAAAGCATCTAAAAAAACTTGGTCTTTGTATTTGGCAGAGAACGTCGGGAAAATCCAGAATTCTTTGTTCAGAATCACACCTTCGGGGTCGGCATACCAACCCTCAAAAATCGGATTTCCCGAAGTAGTTTTTGGAGTTTGGGCAGTTAAAGTTTGGGTAAAACAAAAAAGATATAGGGATAGCAATAGGGTGAGTTTGAGAGACATTTTCTGATGATTGACTGATGGTGTTTGGGAAATTGGAGCATGAAACCTATTAGTATTTTGTTCAAGGAATAGGAAACACTATGCATGTCTCATTTCTTATAAGCAATCCGATAAATCGTGCCACCTAAATCGTCGGATACGTATAAGGCTCCATCGGGGCCTTGTGCCAAGCCACAGGGGCGGTGTTGCACAGGGCCGGTGGGTTTCAGGAGGTCTATTCCTGCAAAATTGTCTGCAAAAATCTCCCATTTACCCGAAGGCTTGTTGTTTACAAAAGGCACAAATGCAACCAAATAGCCTTTGTGGAGTTCGGGCGATTGGCCGTGAAAGGCAATAAAAGCACCGTTTCGATACTTAGCAGGAAACATCTTGCCTGTATAAAATAATAAATCGTTTGGCCCCAAATGCGCCGGAAAAGCCACAACTGGATTGATAGCTTTCTCGCCTGCTGTCTTTTTGCCATCGCCGCCGTACTCAGGGGCTAATATTTTCTTTTTCTGAAACTGGTCATAATACACATACGGCCAACCAGCATCGTCACCTTCATGCAATTCGTAGAGGGTTTCGGCAGGTAATTCTGAACTCTGCTTGGGTGTGTAATATTGTGGATAAAAATCGTGAAACTGACCACGCCCATGCACAGTAGCAAAAAGGGTGTTGGTTTTAGTATTCCATGCCGTGCCAACAGCATTTTTCAAACCTGTGGCGTATCGAGTACCGTCGGCAAAGGTTTGGTTTAGTTTATCAGCGTTAAATCTCCAAATGCCGCCCGCTGAATCCAGAATAGAACAAGGGTTAATTCCTTTACCAGAGCCTTTCTCTCGGCAAGGGTCATTGTATGAACCAATGGTGATGTAAATATTTGATTTACTGTCAATTACAAATGGTTTGGCATTGTCTCGCCCTTTATCCACCAAGCCATCCAGTACTTTTTCAGGCTGGTCTTGGTTGATTACTTCTTCCTTCTCATTCAATTTGTAGCGATATACCCCCGTATTCGAGGAGGCATACAAATAGCCATTCTTGATGCAAATTCCCGTGCCAGGGTAATCGCCAAATGTTATTTTTTCATCAATCACGCCATCTTTATTGGTGTCACGCAAGAGGCAAATGCCTTTTCCATCTTTGAGTTTAGACAATTTTGCATAAACGTCACCATTTTTTGAAACAGTAATATGCCTCGAATTACCTACCTCAGTGGCCAAAATGGTAGCTGAAAATCCCGCAGGAAGTTTGATGTCTTCGGTGGCTTTTGGGTGGGTTAGAGGCAAACTTTTGTATGCCCAAAAACCAATACTTGCTACCAAAATGGCAACAATACTGGTTGCCTGAATCAATGTCTTTTTCATATAAGTTAGAGGTTAGTGATGTAGAAATTACTGCTTAATGCCCCGATACGGCACTTGAATATCTATTTTGCCTTTCCATTTTTTAGGGATTTTCTTCCCCAATTCCCAGTGTATTGCATTGATAATCAGTCGCTGAAACGACTCCACCTGAAAGTCTTGGGGATGCCCCATAGTTGTTAAGAAAACTTTGCCTCCAAAACTATTTTGCCAAGTCCACGCCACTGGGTTTTCAATGGCTTTTGGATTATTGGGATTAACGGCTTTACCCATCAACAACCACGTAGCACCCGCCGCAGGGTAATCGGGCTGTACTTTGTATAACCACGAAGGCACATGGAAGGAGGGAGCTACACCCGTGAGAATAGGATTGTTTGCGGCGGCGGGAATGATAGAAACATCGGTGCTACTTTCGTGGCCATAGTGCGTGTGGTTGGCTTTTCCTCCCCAGCCCGGAGGTGCACCAAAGGCTAATTCAGCAAATGCATTCCATTTCTCTGACTCGTGGCCTTTCGGAAAATTAAAAGCGTGGGTGCTTGTGCGGAACCCCATGATTGGTTTCCCTGATTTAAGGTACTTGTCTATATGAGCGAGTTGATCAGGTGGAAGCTGCCGCCAGCGTAAAAAGAAAACAGCTAAATCGGCTTCTGCTAATATTTCTAAGCCTGGAATATCCTTTTCGGCATTTTGGTCAGGGTAAGATTTCAAGACCTTGGTACGCACCCCGTAGTTTTTTTCTAATTCGGCTGCCAGTAGGGGTAGAGTTTGTTCGCCGCTGTATTCGTGGTCGCCAGCTACAAAGACAACCAATGGTTTCTTCGCCTTGAGAGTTGACTGAGGCTGATCAATTTGGCCTATTCTACCAAACAAAAAGAGGCTGAGGATGTAAAGAAATAATGATTTGGTCATGGTTTCAAAATATGTAAGCTATAAAAGTTATCTAATTTTGCTTTCCAAAGCCGTAAGGCTAAAAAAGTGATGGCAGCATCCAAAAGTAGGAAACAATTAATGAAATGCACAAGATATGAGTTAGAATAATCAAATGAAATTTGCCATAGTGAAATCAAATACTGTTGGACAGATTAAGATTTTGGCATAGTTAAGCAGAAATGTGTTTTAAAAATACAATATTCTATGAAAATAAAAATATTCAATTATTTTTTTTAATTATTTAGGGATTTTGGTGAGTTGTTCTACTATACAATCAATTAGGTTAAACCAAACGCATGAAACAACTTGACGACGAACGATTGGTGGAATTACTTCAAGAAGGAAAAATTACAGCCTTTGAAGAAATTTACCGTCGTTATTGGTACAAGCTCTTTGCCATAGCATATCACCAAACTGGTGTTAGGGAAGAGTCCGAGGAGTTGGTTCAAGAGGTTTTTCTGAATGTTTGGAATCGCCGCTCGGAGGTGATAATTAGACATTTAGCTTTGTACTTGACAGTTGCCATTAAGAACCAAGTTTATGACTATTTCAAATCACAAATTAGTTATCGTAAGTACCAAGAATATCTCATTTTTCAAGAAATACATCAACATTTTGTAACGGATGAAATTGTGAATTTTGATGATTTATCTGCTGCTGTTGAAAAAGTTTTAAGTCGCTTGCCCGAAAAAAGTGCTGAAGTTTTTAAAAGGAGTCGCTTCGAAAACCAATCAGTTCGAGAAATAGCGCAGGGTCTAAATTTGACTGAAAAAGCCGTAGAATATCACATTACAAAATCTTTGAAGTATTTGAAAGAAAATCTAAAAGCCTACCAGTCAGATAACTAAGTAGAAGAAAACATATCAAGCTATGACTCAGCAACAATTTTATGATTTGTCTAAACGCTACTTAGAAGGTAATGCTACTGAGGAGGAAAGAGCGATTTTGGTTAAGTGGTTTGAACAACAGTCAGATCAATCTAATCTAAAAATACCAGAGTCGCAAAAGAATGAAATAGAAAAACGAATGTGGAGGGCCATTCAAAAGAAGGTTAGGCCCACATTGAGCAAAAAGCCAATTCGATTAGTTTGGATTGTGGGCGTGGCAGCAAGTTTAATATTGGTATTTGTGTGGTTTAACCAGAGCCAAATTTCTCTCAAAATCAATCATGAGTCATCAGCCACTGAGATAGAGCAGGTCGGTATCGAAATAAAAAATACTACCCAAGTCGAGCAAGAAACAAGACTTGAAGATGGAACTGTAGTATTGCTCAAGCAAAACAGTAGTATCATATATGACAAGGCGTATAACCAAACCAAACGTGAGGTCTATCTGAAAGGTGAAGCGTTTTTTAAAGTAAAAAGAGACATTTCCAAACCCTTTATTGTACGTACGGGTGAGTTGGTTACAGAAGTACTGGGGACGAGTTTTCGTATTAAGCATCACGAAAAAGCAAACACCATCGAAGTAGCCGTAACAACAGGCAAAGTATCAGTTTATGCCGAAAAGTCTAACCGCCAAGATGAGCGAAATGGTGTAATACTGACTCCTAACCAAAGAGTAGTATTTGATGTTGCTTCCAAGAACATCGTGCCAAGTATCGTTGAGATTCCAGTTCCCATCATGACTAATGCGACTCAGCCACCGCATTTAGTATTTCAAGAAGCATCACTTCAAACCGTACTCAATACACTTTCACAGTTGTATGGTATTGAATTTGTTATTGCCAACCCCAAAGCCAAAGAGTGCCAAATTACGGCAGATTTGAACGGACTGTCTATGTTTACCCAACTCGAACTTGTCTGTAAATCCATTGATGCTACCTACGAAAAACGAGGAACTGTCATATTTATCAATGGTGATGGTTGCTAACAAAAATGCCGAAAATGCTACGAACATTTTCGGCAAAACGAAGAATTCCCTCAACAAACGCCAATCTGTAGGAGGGTTGTGTTTTCCAAATATTTCTAATTAAAAAACAAGTAAATTTATGAAAAAACCTTTACCAATTCCCAAAAGTTTGTGGAAGATTATGAAAATCACATTTTCCCAATTGATTTTGGTTGTGATGTGCTATAGTATAGCACTGGCTCACAACACACATGCACAGGAGGTTCTCAATAGGACTATTTCGGTAGTTGGTGAGAAGCTTGAATTGAAGGATATTTTGGGTCAAATAGAAAAGCAGGCCGATGTGAAGTTTGTGTATAGCACAAAAATTAAGTCCAACCAACGTTTATCATTAAGCCTAAGCAACCGCAAGCTTTCTGCTGTATTAGACGAGATTTTGAAGCCAATTGCTGTTAGCTATGAGGTCATTGAGAATCGCATTTTGCTAAAGAAGAACAGTCCCGTGCAAAGTGTAGTCCCAAACGTGGTACAGGAAGAGTCCTTAACAAAAGAGTCGGCTGATCAAAAAGTGGAAGGCGT
>JBGAVQ010000122.1:0-15782 GCA_044228045.1 Spirosomataceae bacterium | reverse complement strand
TTTTCGGTCATGCGGTATTGCAAATTACCAGCGGTGTCGGCTCGCCATGCCCGAATAAACGCCACATTGCCACGAATCCCTTTGATGAAAACTTGCTCCACGCCATCAATCACTTTGGTTTCTAAGCCCTTGGCAATCAGGGTTCCTGCTGATGTGGGTGTGTAAAAACCACCAATGCCAGCCCCGCCTGCACGGATGGCTTCGGCGAGTGTACCTTGTGGCAATAGCTCATAGTCAACCAAACCTGCCTGAACGGCCTTCACGGCATTGGGGTTTGAGGTAAAAAACGAGCCAATAATTTTTTTCAATTGTCCATTGGCCAAGAGTCTATCTCCACCAAGACCAGGTTCACCTGTGTTATTGCCAATAAAAGTCAGGTTTTTGTTGCCTATTTTTGCAAGAGCGTGCATGAGGTGAACAGGGTTGCCTGTCATGCCAAAACCGCCTTGAAGCAGTCTGTCGCCGTCTTTTACGAGCATTGCCGCTTGTTCGGCTGTGATTTGAGGTACTTTTTTCATATTTTTTCCAGAATTACTGCATAACCCATGCCTACGCCAATACACATGGTGGCGAGGGCGTAGCGTTTGTTTTGTTTGTGAAGTTCTAAGGCTGCCGAATAGGTGATTCTTGCTCCTGACATACCGAGCGGATGCCCCAAGGCAATAGCTCCGCCGTTGGGGTTGATGCGTGAGTCGTTGTCTGCTAATCCCAACGCCCGAGTACAGGCTAAACTTTGCGCAGCAAAGGCTTCGTTGAGTTCAATAATGCCAATATCGTTGAGGGTTAATCCTGCTTTTTGAAGTGCCTTTTGCGTAGCCGAAACAGGGCCAATGCCCATAATGCGAGGTTCTACGCCTGTAACTGCCGAAGCTACAATACGAGCCAATGGTTTAAGATTGAAACGATTAACACCGTTTTCGGAAGCCAGCAATACTGCAGCAGCCCCGTCGTTTAGTCCCGACGCATTGCCTGCCGTTACGGTGCCATTTTCTTTCTTAAAAGCTGGTTTAAGCTTTGCCAAGCCTTCGAGCGAGGTATTGGGTTTTACAAATTCGTCTTTGCTAACAACTACGGCATCACCTTTTTTTTGAGGTATCAAAACAGGCGTAATTTCCTCAGCAAGTCGGCCCGAAACTTGGGCTGCTGTAGCTTTTTGTTGCGACCAAAGCGCAAAAGCATCTTGGTCTTCTCGGCTGATTTGATACATTCCAGCTAAGTTTTCAGCCGTTATGCCCATGGCATCAGTACCGTAGAGGGCTTTGAGTTGAGGATTGATAAACCGCCATCCAAAGCTACTATCGTGCATTTCTACGTCATTGCCAAAGGGTTTTGCCGATTTTGACATCACCCATGGCCCACGAGTCATGTTTTCGACCCCGCCCGAAATAAACAAATCGCCATCACCAGCTTGAATAGCCCGATGTGCATGTATAAGTGCCGACATCCCCGAAGAACAAAGTCGGTTGACGGTTTCGCCCGGAACGGTGAAGGGTAAGCCTGCCAGCAAAAGTGACATGCGGGCTACGTTGCGGTTGTCTTCGCCAGCTTGGTTGGCGCAACCCAAAATTACGTCGTCGTAGGCATCAAGTGGAATGTTGGCGTTGCGCTCGGTTAAGGCTTTGATGGCCAGCGCAGCCAAGTCGTCGGCTCTAACAGTAGCCAAACTGCCCCCAAAATTGCCAATAGGAGTGCGTATGCCATCTATTAAATAAGTGTTCATTTCTTTTTAGATTATTGTTCTATTGTTAGATTGCTGAATTGTTTTACAAAAAACATACAGCCATTTAACCATATAACCATCGCCCCATTATCTCTTTTGAAACCCCCAGGTGTTTTTCAATGCGGAGTTCTTCTTGCCAGTTTATGGATAAGTCAGGCATTAGTTCTTGTAAAATATCAGATAGGTTTTTATTCTCAGAAACCACTCGTTCACAGGCTTTTACGACAAGTTGCTTGGCTTCATTTTTTCCTAAAAATTTCGACAAAATAAACGTGGCTGCTTCCGAAAAAATCAATCCATTAAGGCTATTCAAGTTTTTTTGCATGGCTTCCGGACTGGTTTTTAGGTGTTGACTAATGGTCAAAGCGTGGCTCAATGCTGTACCTGTATTCACCATCATTTGGGGCAGATTGTCCCACTCCAATGCCCAAGCCGAGCCATCTCGTTCGTTGGCATGAAGCATAGCTTGCAGTTGAATGGCTGCTAATTGGGCATTTTTTCGTGCCAACATTACCAAGGCCTCGCTCAAAACGGGGTTGTTTTTGTGGGGCATTGTGCTTGATTTGCCACCGCCTACGGCGTTTTCTACCACTTCGTTGATTTCAGTTTGCGACATGACCAAGATATCAGCCCCCATTTTGCCCAAAGAGCCACTCAAAAGAGCTAACCACGAAGCAAATTCGGCAAAATTATCTCGTTGGGTATGCCACGGTAAGGCAAAATGGAGATTCAATTCGTTGGCTAAGGCTTTTGAAATAGCAAGCCCGTCAGCCCCCAAAGCTGATAAATTACCTGCGGCCCCGCCTAATTGTACGACCAATAATCGGGGTTTAAGTTCCTGCAACCTTTGTAAATGCCGAAGTAGCGGACTGGCCCAGGTTGCCACCTTTTGGCCAAACAAAATTGGAACTGCCTGCTGTGTACGGGTACGCCCAATCATCGGCGTATCTCCTTGATTATGAGTGAGTGAGGCAAGATTTTGAAGCAATTCTTGTATTCTTTTTTCAAGAACTTCAATCACATCTCTAATCACCAACACCTGAGCAGTGTCCATTACATCTTGCGAAGTAGCCCCCCAATGCAAGTAGTCTTGAGCGAAGGAGGGCAGTGATTTTTTGGCAATAGCCAACAGCGTGATTGTTGGGATGCCGTTTTGCAAAGTGCCTTCGGCCAAGGCTTCGGACTGAATTTTTAAATCTTTCAGGTTTTCAACAATGACTCGGGCAGCTTCTGTTGGAATAATGCCTAACTCACCTTGCACTTTTGCCAAAGCCATCTCAAAATTCAACATTTTCTGAATAAAGTTTTCTTCAGAAGTAAGTTGGGCTATTTGGGGGTTGGTGAGGTACATTATTGGATTGTTGTAGTGTTGAATTGCTTAAACATCAAAAAACACCGTTTCACCCTCACCTTGCATTTTAATATCAAAACGGTAGTTGCTTTGATTTGTTTTTTGGGCTATCAGTGTGTTACGTCTATTTTCTGGAACTGAATTTAATACTTCGTCGTGTTGATTAGCTTCTATTTCATCTGAAAAATATAATCTTGTATAGGCATGAACCAGCAGGCCACGCATCAATACCATAACAGTTATGAAAGGTGCTTGCCCGTTGATGGACTTGGGTTTGGTGGTTTGAAAAACAAATTTATTGTCTTTTTCTGTACCTGTTCCGAATCTACCAAAAGCCTGATTATCAGCCTGCCAAAACTCAATCATGGCATCAGGAATGACCTGCCCGTGGCCGTCTAATACCTGCCCCTTTATGGTAATGATGCCTTCTGTCGAATCAGATTTGAGCATATTTCCGTTGGCAATTTCCTTGAAATCATAAGAATATTGCTCAGGAGTTAGGCCATAAGCAAAAAATGGGCCTACAGTTTGGGATGGGGTTTGCAGTAAGGTCATTGGTTTTCAAAAGGAGTTTGGTTGTCACCACGTAATACAATATCAAAGCGATAACCCAAAGCAAAGGTTTCTTCGGTTAGGTCTAATTCAAAGCTCGAAATCATGGCGTTACGGTTTTTGGGTGGAACGCCCAGAAAGATGGGGTCGTACTGTAACAGTGGGTCTCCTGGGAAGTACATCTGAGTTACCAATCGGTTGGTAATATTTGCCCCAAACAACGAAAAATGGATATGGTTGGGCCGCCAAGCGTTGATGTGGTTGCCCCAGGGATAAGCACCGGGTTTGATGGTGTAAAATTTATAATTGCCTTCATTGTCAGTAATACACCGCCCTGCACCCAAGAAATTGGGGTCAATTGGCGCAGCATGTTGATCTACTTTATGGATATACCGCCCAGCAGCATTGGCTTGCCATACTTCCACCAACGTATTCTTGATTGGATGTCCAAATTGGTCTGTTATTTTACCAGCAACAACAATGCGCTCACCGATGGGTTCACCATTTTTGATGCCATTTTTGGTTAAATCACTGTCGAGCGGACTCAAATTGTCAAAGCCAAACACTGGTCCTGACAGTTCGGCTAAGGTGTGTTTGATTGGAATAAGGGGCTGCGAAGGCGCACGTAGTATGGTGGATTTGTAACCGGGCGAAAGGTAGGGTGGTTGTACACTCCAATCTCGTTTGTTTTCCATTGTTTTGTTGTTTTCAAATAATACAATTAAAGGTCTTTTAACCCCACGTAATTTTCGGCAATGGTGGTGGCTTGGGCTTTTGACAGTTGAATGTAGTCAAATTTTGCTTTCTGTAACAGGTTTTCAAAGGAGCCGTGCTCGGCTTGCTTATGAAAAAGATAGGTCATGTAATTAGAAAAGTCTTGCACTCGCCAAACCCTTCGGAGGCAATCGCTGGAATACTGTTGCAAGAAAGTTTCAGTGTCATTTTGATATTTTTCTGATAATGCTTTGGCTAAAATTTTCACGTCGGCAACGGCCAGATTCAAGCCTTTTCCACCTGTTGGGGGCACTATATGGGCGGCATCACCAGCTAAAAATAATTGCCCAAATTGCAGATTATCAATCATAAAGCTCCGCATTGGGGTGATGCTTTTTTCAAATATCTCACCTCTATTGAGTTTAAATCCTTTGTTGTCCGAAAGCCTAATTTCGAGTTCGTCCCAAATTCGCTCGTCAGTCCAGTTTTCAATTTTATCATCATTGCTCACCTGAATGTACAAACGGCTTACGGTTTCTGAGCGAAGGCTGTGCAAGGCGAAGCCCCTTTCGTGATAGGAATAAATCAATTCGTCAGACGAAGGTACTGCATGAGCCAAAATACCCAGCCAACTAAACGGATAGTCAATGCGGAACTCGTTGTATGACTCTTTAGGCAAATGCTTGCGACCAATGCCATGAAAACCGTCGCAGGCGGCTACATAGTCACATTCAAGCGTATGAGTTTTGCCATTTTGGGTAAAATGAATGAGAGGGTTCTCACTGTCAATGCCTTCAATTTGAGTAGCATCGGCTTCAAAATGAATAGGTACGCCTCGCTCTAAGTTGGCTTTAATCAGGTCTTTTACTACTTCTTGCTGTCCGTAAATGGTGATGTAACGTCCATTTGTAAGTTCGTCAAAAGGGATGCGCTGACGCTTGCCATTAAAACTCAAATACACGCCGTGATGCTTCAATCCCTCTTGATGCAGTCGTTCAGAAACGCCCAAATCGTCGAACAAATCAACGGTATTTTGCTCTAAAAGACCTGCTCGCACCCTTGACTCGCAGTAATGGCGGCTGCGGTTTTCGAGAATGACTGACTTGATGCCCTGTCGCTGTAAAAGCAACGAAAGTGTAAGCCCTGCTGGACCCGCACCAATAATGCCGACTTGTGTTTTTTGATTCATAACAGCTATTAAATCCTCAGAGGAGTTTTTAGTTTGATAATCAATAAATTAACGGCACAAAAGTACCAAACAAGTGATATAACGTTTTTGGATATATTTGCACAATAATTGGACAAATGAAACATGGCATGAAAAATCAGATTCTGAATTTTAATGGCTTATACGGTGATCACTCAAGGGCAATTTTACCTGATTTTGTTCATTGTGAGACCATTGAGACCCGTAGCCACAAACATGACTGGAAAATCAGGCCTCACATTCATACGTCGTTGTTTCAGGTGTTCTGTGTAGAAACAGGTGGTGGAAAACTGCTGGTTGAACAGCGTGAAATCGTATTTCAGGGCCCTTGTTTGTTGGTAATTCCTGAAAACACGTTACATGGTTTTGAGTTTGATGCCATTGTTCAAGGTACTGTTCTTACTATTTCGGCCTCTTTTTTAGATAAATTATTCAAACTTGCTCCGCAAATCAGCTTAGAGTTGGGTAAATTAAGGCTTCTGCCAATGCAAGACAATCCAATTGAATGTCGGTACATGGTGAGTCTTATTTCTAATATTAACGACGAATTATTTGGCAATTTGCCTGAACGAGAAGTGATGTTACAATCACTTTTTACTACTTTTTTAACGGCTGTTTTTAGATTTTCACAACTTCATCAAGAGCAAGTATTGAGTCAAAGTCAGCGCAGCTTGGTCTTATTCAAGACTTTTTTGAAGAGTATCAAAGAAAGTAAAACCCCTCAAAAAACAATATTTGAATATGCACATGATTTAAACATTACGCCTGTTCACTTGAACCGAATTTGTAAGCAAACTACACAAAAATCGGCAACACAGGTGGTTCAGGACTACTTTGTAAGCGAAGCCCAACGACTTTTGCTGCACACTTCGTTGGGGGTTTCGGAGGTTGCGTATCAACTTAATTTTGAAGATGCCGCTTATTTTTCGAGGCTTTTCAAAAAAAGTGTGGGGGTTTCGCCCAAGGCATTTAGGGAAAAGTAGCAAGGCAATTTAGTGTTCATAAAGTTGTGCTACCAAGTTTGCCCGATGCTTCAAAACAGCTCGCTGATTGAGCGAACCTTTGTCTGTAATCTCTCCCAAATCTATCGAAGGTGGGTCAAGTGCCACTACTGCTTTGGCGATTCGGTTGGCGCTTCCAGTGGCTGTTTTGTCCAACTGTGCCAGTAACTCGTCAATATATTTTTGTACTTTTTCGTGCAGAAAAGCTTCTTTATTTGAACATTCGGGCGATAATTCTGCCCATTTTCGACAGGCATCAGGGTTTAAAAACAGAATAGCTCCTACGTATTCTTTGTCCAAGCCTGCAATTACCACATCTTGCACAATGGGTGATCCAGCCGACAACACTTTTGATTTCAGCACGCCTACGTTTACCCAAGTGCCTGTTGAAAGCTTGAAGTCTTCGGCAATGCGTCCGTCAAAAACTAAACCTTTGCTGGGGTTGTTTTCGTCTAAAAACTTTACGGCATCGCCAGTTTTGTAGTAGCCGTCTTCATCAAAGGCGTTGACAGTTGCTTGGGGGTTTCGCCAGTAGCCAGGGGTTATGTTTGGGGCTTTGTAGCGGGCTTCTAACTTGTCGCCGTCTGGTACTAATTTTACATTCATACCAGCCACAGGCACACCCAAAAGTCCAGAAAAGCTCCCTTCCCAGGCCGCAAACATCGCCGACGGCCCAGCCTCTGTACAACCTAAGCCTGTGATAATAGGCACTTTATGGCCTATGGTTTCTTGGGCCAATTCCTCCAAACGATTCCAGATGGGCTGTGCTAAACTTGCGCCTGCATAGAAAAAAAAGTGAAGGTTCTTAAAAAACGTCTTCCGTAAGTCAGGCTCTTTTTCTAAATAAGGAATGAGCATTTCAAAACCCTTTGGCACATTAAAATACGCCGTTGGTGAAATCTCTCGCAGGTTTTGAACCGTTGTTTCAATTCCTTTGGCAGTAGGTTTGCCGTCATCAATATAGAGTGTTCCACCGTTGTAAAGCGTTAGTCCAAAATTATGATTCCCCCCAAAGGTATGATTCCACGGCAGCCAATCTACAAAAACGGGCGGTTCGCTGGCCAAAAACGGAAATGTTTGGGTAATCTGCTGCAGATTGGCACACCACATCTGTTGGGTGTTGATTACACCCTTGGGCAACCCTGTTGAACCCGATGTAAATAAAATTTTGGCTACGGTATCAGCCGTTACCTGCTGGTGAGCTTGCTCAACGGCTTCGGTCGGTTCGGTAGCGAGTAATTCCGAAAAATCAGTATCCGAACCATGTTCAACCGTAACAATTTTAGCATCTGGAAACATCGTTTTTGCCAAGAGCAAGGCTTTTACATACACTTTACTGTTTTGGGCAAAAATGAGTTGGGGGGTCATCAACTCCAAGCAATGTTTCAACTTCCCAAAATCATCTGAAACCAACGAATAGGGGGGCGAAATAGGCGAGTATGGAATACCAATATGCACCGCAGCCAAAGCTAAGAGGGCGTGTTCGAGACTATTTTCCGATAAAATAACAATGGTTTGCCCATCAGAAAAATCCTGATTGAGCAAATATTGGGCTATGCTTTTGACTTTTTGTAAGGTTTCAGAATAGCTAAGCTCATGCCAACCTTTTCCAAAAGAACCTCTTCTGGCAATGAAAGTTTTATTAGGTATTTTAGCTGCCCAATGAATTAGTTTCTCTGTCAATTTTTTAGGAAAATCAGCCAGAGGTTGTTCCAGTTTGAGCAGGATAGAGCCGTCGGCATGAGTGGATTTTTGGGTAGCAGTTGGGCCAAAAATAGTCTGTTTATGCATTTTTTGTGTAATGATATTTTGTAATCAAACTTATTTCTTATCACCCCATTTATTCCCCCACTTTCTTAGCTCTTCCTTCTAAAAAATCTTTCAAGCGTTGCTGTGCTTCTGGCGAATTTGAGGCGATAGATGCCATCAACGATTCCATCAATAGCCCCTCTGCTTGGCCCGAATCCACGATTTTGGGCAATACGTGCATCAAGGCATAATTGGTCATCCCTGCATTTTGAGCTATTTTTTTGGCTAATTCAATCCCTTTTGCAAGTCCGTTGCCATCTTGTTCTAAGTATTGTGAAAATCCCATCCAAACTCCCTCTTCGGCAGTAATTACCCTACCTGTTAGCATCATATCGGTCATGCGAGCCATACCAATAAGTTTGGGTAATCGGACTGATGCCCCTCCGCCTACAAAAATACCCCGTTGGCCTTCGGGTAGTGCATAAAAAGTGCTTTGTTCGGCTACTCTGATGTGGCAAGCCGAGGCAATTTCTAACCCACCACCCACACACGCTCCATGCGTAACTGCCACTACAGGTATTGTACCAAATTGCACTTTTTCCAAAGCCCGGTGCCACATTCTGGAATGATGTAAACCCTCCACAATATTTCTTTCCCTTAGCTCAGAAAGGTCGAGTCCAGCACTAAAATGTTTGCCTTCACCATAGATAATGGCACATTTAACACCTTCGGGGATGTTAGAAAAAATGTGTTCGATGCCCAAAATGAGTTCATCATTTACAGCATTTCGTTTTTCGGGGCGGTTGAGCTTTACGAAAAGAATTTCGCCTTGTTGCTCAATATGGAGGGAGTTTGTTAATTTGTTCATAAATTAGAATGATGGTGAATCAAATTTCATACTTTTTCTTGAACTCGTCCAATATTTGTTTTGGATATAGAAATAAGAAAAAGTTATTAAGAAAGATTCTGCTTTGTAAGCTGACAGATTTTATTTTTACAACCATGCTACGATTTACCCTGTTCTTCGTTTTCATTACCAATACTGCTCGGGCGCAACACAGTGTAAATTATGTTTCTGGGAGTTTCAAAGATGATTACGGTATTCGTTATACCATTAACGATACTTTATGGACGCAACATCCTAAAACAAATTATCATATTCTCAAATGGAATATGCAGGAGCAATATCTTATTGCCAAAAACGGCTCAACTAATCCAAGTGAGGCTGGTTTGTACACCCGCATTGATTACATGACTTTTGAAAATATGGAACCCTATCTTTGGGGGTTTTGCCTTACAGCGTACAATGCCCCCAGTGCTAATGCCGCCGAAGCTGTAGCTCCTGCTGACCGAAAAAATCCCCGAAAAGGCTGTAACGGTTTTCCTTTTTCGAGAATAAAAAAAGTAGATAAGTGATTCATTGTCTGATCTTTGATGATATAGGAAAGTGTATTGTTTATAATTTGGCATGATTTATGATAGGATTGTAGGTGGAAACCCAATCATCATAAAATTATGAAACTGAATCGTTCGCTATTGCTTTTGAGTGTAGGCTTGCTGTTTCAGCAATGCACCCGTACGCCTTCGGCTACGCTTCAACGCAATGCCTCGGAGCAGGCAATGGCCACTGCAAAAACAACAAAGTCTATTCAAAAACCTGCTGCTCAGCATGTTACATTTTTTACAGGTAGTTTTGACGACTTACTCAAGGAAGCCAAACGCACCCGCAAAGCCATTTTCTTGGATTTTACAGCTATTTGGTGTGGCCCTTGCCAGCAAATGGAGAAAGAAACCTTTGCTAATGCTACTGTTGCTGCTGTATCTAATGACTCATATTTAGCCTATAAAGTAGATATTGATTGGTTTGTAGGCATGGACATTGCCGAAAAGTATAATGTCAAACAATACCCAACCATTGTTTTTCTTGATTCGCAGGGGCGATATTTGAGCCGTATCAAGGGATTTTATGCACCACAATATTTTGTTCAGTATCTCAAACAATACAGTGGCAAATCGGCTAATGTACTGACGAGTTTGTAATGGTTACCAAATTTTTTCTTCTGTATCTTGTCTATGTATCTCTTGTATTTGTAATAGTTACCCAAAAACGAAAAGGGCTGTTCTTCGGGGCAGTCCTTTATTTTTTATGGTTCTTCATTGATTTATACGGGACGAAGGTTGCCTCAGTTCCACTGTGAGTGGTACACAGGCAACGGCAACCGCCATTGTCCGTGTAACCACTGGGGCGCACAGCCGGACAATTTCCGTATAAGTTATAGTTGAACCTTTTTTATTAACAATACAACTATCTAACCATTTATCCAGACACCAATTCAACCTTTTTTTGAACATAGCAAACCATTCTGAGCGTCTTGCCGTATCTTTGTGGACATGGAACAATTACAAAACGATTTGCTGCTGCGAGCTGCACGTGGCGAAAAAGTAGAACGCACACCAGTATGGATGATGCGCCAAGCCGGAAGAATATTGGCAGAATACCGGGCCGTACGAGAAAAAGCAGGGAGCTTTATTAAGCTTGCCAGTACCCCAGAACTTGCCGCCGAAGTAACCATACAACCTGTTGATTTACTGGGAGTTGACGCTGCCATTATTTTCTCAGACATCTTGGTTGTACCCGAAGCAATGGGCTTGCCTTATGAGTTGATTGAGAAAACTGGCCCTATTTTCCCAAAAACAGTGCAGTCAATGGCCGACGTGCAGGCTCTCCGCATAGCCGACCCCGAAACCGACTTGGGTTATGTGCTTGAAGCCATTAGGCTTGTGAAAAAGGAGCTTCACGGACGGGTTCCTCTGATTGGTTTTGCAGGAGCGCCCTTCACCATTTTGTGCTATATGATTGAAGGTAGAGGTTCTAAAACCTTCTCGAAAGCCAAGAAAACTCTCTACACCGATCCTGAACTTTCTCATGCCCTTCTACAAAAAATTACCGATAGCACTATTGCCTACTTAAAAGCACAAGTGAAGGCTGGTGCTAATTTGGTCCAAATTTTTGACTCGTGGGCAGGCATTTTGTCTCCTGAGCAGTATCGGGTGTTTTCGTTGCCGTACATTACCCAAATTTGCAATGCCATCACCGAAGTACCCGTAACGGTTTTTGCAAAAGGGGCTTTTTTTGCTCGCCACGAAATGAATACCCTCAACTGCGACGTAGTAGGCTTAGACTGGAACATGGACATCGCCGAAAGCCGTGCCATGATGCCTACCAAAACACTACAAGGCAACCTTGATCCTTGTGTGTTATATGCTGATTTTGAAGAGGTTAAAAGGCAAACTCGGGAGATGCTTCGTCAGTTTGGTACACAACGTTACATTGCCAACTTAGGTCATGGCGTTTATCCCGACACCCATCCTGACAAAGTGCGGTGTTTTGTTGATACCGTGAAGGAATATTCTTGAAAATAAGGCTGAGTAATGAATTAGTATCCACCAGCTAAAGTAGGTGGCAAATCAAAATTATACAACTTGCGTTAGCTATTAACCCATAACCTTGCGTAACTTTTAGTATCCTATTTCGCTCATCCAACCTTTAAAAAGTGCCAAGTCTTTTTTCATGGCGGCAACCAACACACTGCGGTCAATGCTGAGGGTTTTGTTGCCGTTTTCGGCACCTCCTAAGGCATACTCGTAGTGCATGGTGAGTGGTACTGCTAAGTTATATTGCTTAACCAAGGGCAGGTATTTTTTCCAGTTTACCATTCCTTCGCCTAATGGGCAGCCTTCTTTGATATATTTTCCGTCCTTTTGAACCCAGCGAAAGTCTTTGATAGCCAGCGACTTGATATAAGGAGCAATCAAATGAAAACCTGTTTCCCAAGCAGTGCTGGCTTCGGCAGTGGCATGATTGATATCGTACTGAACGCCCAAATAAGGCGAATTGATTTGCTTCAAAATCCCATGCAAGTCCCACATAGAGGCTCCCAAATAATTGCCTGCGTGGTTCTGGTATTCCCCCGAAATCTGATATTTTTCGTTCAATACCGCCAGTCCTTTCATCTGTTGACGAAGCGACTCAACCTGAGTAGGAATATCTTTTTTCAAATCGTAAGGATACCAACCCATTCGGTAGTGATTGATACCGAGCGACTTAGCTGTTTTTAAAATACGTTCGGTAGTGTCATCGGCTTTTAATATACCAGTTACCATCATTGGCACTTCAACTTTTGCTTTTTTGAGCGCTTGCACTGCTTTCGGCAAATCTTCTTCGACTCGCTCAGGCAAAACATGCCCGGCAGGGCGAACTGTCAAATCAGCTCCGTCAAAACCAATCTCTCGGAGGGTTTCGGCCAACGTATTGTAATCTTCTATCCACTGAAACATCTTAGAGAATACGTTGATTTTCAAGGGATTTGCAGGTGTATTTGCCATCAAATCAGGATTTGCCATCAGCATACCACTGGCAAAAGTGCTTTGAATAAAGGTTCTTCTGTTCATTGAAATGTTTGCTTCAAAATAGTAAAAACTAACGCTACTTGTCCGTTACCAAATTATACAGAAAAGGCCAGAACTTGGCATCAATATTACTCAATTGAAAAAATAATTCATAAAATTCAAGAAAATAGTTGAATAGTAATAAAAAAGCTCTTATTATTGTGTCGAAATGACACATTCTGTTAATGAACCGATATTTCCATTCTACTCGCTTATTGGTAGCCATTGATTGCATTATCTTTGGTTTCGATGGAGAAGAGATTAAACTGCTGGTTATCAAACGAAATTTTGAGCCCGAAAGAGGAAAATGGTCGCTCATGGGCGGGTTTGTGAACGAAGAAGAAGATTTGGAAGTTGGAGCCGAACGAATCTTGTTTGAACTCACGGGACTTAACAATATTTATGTAGAACAACTCCAAACTTTTGGCAAGGTAAATCGTGATCCCGTAGAGCGAACAATTTCGGTGGTATTTTTCGCACTCATTAACATTCATAACCACGACGAAGAATCGGTTAGGGTGCACAATGCTGCTTGGATTAGTTTGAAAAATAGACCTAAATTGATTTTTGACCATGAAAAAATGGTTAAAAGTGCCCTTGAACGCTTACGATACAAAGCAGCATTGCATCCAATTGGTTTTGAGCTATTGCCTGAAAAATTTACGATTCCGCAGTTACAAAGGCTGTACGAAGCCATTTACGATATGAGTCTGGATCGTCGTAATTTTAGTCGCAAGATTTTATCCACAGGACTGCTGATTGATACAGGAGAGAAAAATGAAAACTCAGCCACTAAAAAAGCGACTCTTTACCAATTAGACAAAGAAAAATATGAGAGTAAGTTTCACGCCTTTTGGTATTTTATGCCTGAGCCATCGGCTATCTAAATGCTTGTTTTACAATAAATTGTATCAAAGAATACAAAATTCAAACTATGCAATCTAAGTATGTTATTGGGGTAGATTACGGTACCGACTCGGTGAGAGCATTGGTAGTGAATGCCCACACAGGCGAAACCGTAGGAACGCAGGTATTTGAGTATCCTCGTTGGAAAAAAGGACTCTATTGTGCCCCAGCCATTTCTCAATTTCGCCAACATCCATTAGATTATTTGGAAGGATTGGAGCAATCTATCAAAGGTGCATTAGCAGATGTTTCCGAAGAAATTCGCCAAAATATCAAAGGCATTTCAGTGGACACAACGGGCTCTACACCTGTGGCTGTGGACGAAAACGGCACACCTTTGGCCTTGCTTCCTCAGTTTTCGGAAAATCCTAACGGGATGTTTATTCTGTGGAAAGACCACACAGGCAATGCCGAAGCCGAAGAAATCAACCAATTGGCGCACAGTTGGGAGACCGATTATACCAAATACGTCGGGGGAATTTATTCGTCAGAATGGTATTGGGCTAAAATCCTGCGGACGATTCGAGTAGATGAAGACATCCGAAACCATGCTTTTTCGTGGGTAGAACATTGCGATTGGGTTTCGGCGGTATTGACAGGGAATACGAATCCACTGACGCTCAAACGTTCTCGCTGTGCAGCAGGCCACAAAGCCATGTGGAACAGTGAATTTGACGGACTCCCCTCAGAAGATTTTTTGGTCAAGCTCGATCCTAAATTGGCAGGTTTGCGCAAACGCTTGTTTGAAAATACCTATACTTCTGATGAGTCTATGGGGGTGATTTCAGCAGAATGGGCCCAAAAACTGGGGATTCCCGCCGATGTGTTGATTGGTGTGGGAGCATTTGATGCCCACATGGGAGCGGTAGGTGCTGAAATAGAGCCTTATACTTTTGTACGGGTTATGGGTACATCTACTTGCGATATGCTCATTGCCCCTAACCACGAAATCGGTCACCTACTTATTCGGGGGATTTGTGGTCAGGTAGATGGCTCCATCATTCCTGGCATGTTGGGTATGGAAGCTGGGCAGTCGGCTTTTGGTGATTTGTACGCTTGGTTTCAAAAAGTGATTGTTGGCCCTGTGCAGGCATTGCTTGGCGAAGCCGCTGCCGCCGAGTTAAGTAAAAACCTTATTCCCTACTTGTCAGCGCAAGCAGCGCAGTTGCCTGTTATTGAAAACGACCTCGTGGCGTTAGACTGGATCAATGGTCGCCGAACGCCAGATGCCAATCACACCTTGAAAGCCACGATTTCGGGCATGAACTTGGGTACAGATGCCGTCAAAATATTTAAAGCATTGGTAGAAGCCACTGCTTTTGGTTCAAAAGCCATTGTGGAACGATTTATAGAGGAAGGAGTACCCATCAAAAAAGTAATTGGTATTGGCGGTGTGGCAAAAAAATCGCCATTTGTGATGCAAACCTTGGCCGATGTGCTCAATATGCCCATTAAAGTAGCCAGTGCCGATCAAGCCTGTGCTTTGGGTGCAGCCATGTGTGCCTCGGTAGCAGCAGGAATTCATCCAACGATGGAAGCAGCCCAACAGGCGATGGGGTCTGGTTTTGATGCAGAATATTTTCCGAATTTAGAGAAAGTGGCCATTTACCAGAAGTTGTATCAGAAGTATATAGACCTTGGAAAATACATAGAAAAAGCCCCCTAACCCCCAGAGGGGCATAATCGTAACTCCTCCGTTGGGGGTAGGGGGGCTTATTTTATGCTTAAAAAATTTGAAATCTGGTTCGTTACAGGTAGCCAGCATTTGTACGGTGAAGAGACGCTTCGTCAAGTGGACGAACACTCCAAAATTATTGCCGATTCATTTAACGATGCTCCGCAAATCCCTGTGCGGGTGGTGTTTAAGCCTGTTGTAAAGACTCCCGAAGAAATTTATGCCATCTGTCAGGAAGTGAACGTGGCTCCTAACTGCATCGGGATTATTACTTGGATGCACACTTTTTCTCCCGCCAAAATGTGGATTCGGGGCTTGAATGCGCTCAAAAAGCCGCTGTTGCATTTGCATACGCAATTCAATCGAGACATTCCGTTTAACAGCATTGACATGGATTTTATGAACCTCAACCAATCGGCGCATGGCGACCGTGAGTTTGGGTTTATTATGTCACGGAT
>JBGAVQ010000121.1:10442-16022 GCA_044228045.1 Spirosomataceae bacterium | reverse complement strand
GATTTGGATTTAGTTTGGAACGCCTCAAAATACACGGCAGTAGAATTATTGATGCAAGTTGAAGAAATTTTATCTGAACTAAGCGAAAAATAGGGTAAAACACTTGTGTAATCAAAAAAAACACCTATTTTTAGGATTACATTCCTAAAAATAGGTGTTTTATGATTATCAGACAACAATCCGAAGCTATCAGTCAAGCACTTGGCAAGGGGAAAGCAATTATATTATTGGGTGCAAGGCAGGTAGGCAAAACAACACTTTTAGAAAGTTTGGTTGGCAATAACTCCGACACCCTTTGGCTCAATGCCGACGAGCCAGATATTCAGGCTTTGTTTGAGCAACCCACTTCAACAAAATTAGCAGCATATATTGGGCAGCACAAAACCGTAGTTATCGACGAGGCCCAACGCATTAACAATGTTGGTATCAAGCTAAAACTTATCACCGATTCGCTCAAATACCTCCAATTAATTGCCACAGGAAGCAGTGCCTTAGAGCTTGCCAACCAAATAAATGAGCCATTGACAGGACGAAAATGGGAGTTTAATTTGTATCCATTATCCTTTGGCGAAATGGTTAATCATCATGGTTTGCTACAAGAAAAACGCTTGCTTACACACCGATTGTTGTATGGTTATTACCCCGAAGTGGTAAATACGGTAGGAAATGAGCGAAATACACTCAAACAACTTTCAGACAGTTATCTTTATAAAGACTTGCTAATGTGGGAAGGAATCAAAAAGCCTGAGAAATTATTAAAACTCATGCAAGCCTTAGCCTTGCAAATTGGCTCTGAGGTTTCGTATAATGAAATCGGAAATATGATAGGCTTAGATAGCCAAACCATTGAGCGTTATGTAAATTTATTAGAAAAGATTTTTGTGATTTTTAGGCTTGGTTCTTTTTCAAGAAATCTACGAAATGAGTTAAAACGTAGCAAAAAAATATACTTTTATGACACGGGTATTAGAAATGCCCTTATTGCAAATTTTGCCGAACCCCAACTCCGCAATGACATTGGGGCATTGTGGGAAAACTTTTTAGTGAGTGAACGCCTAAAATACAATCATTATGAGAGGCGGTGGTGCAATCAATATTTTTGGCGAACTACCGAACAACAAGAAATAGATTATTTAGAAGAAAGCGATGGAAAATTGGAGGCTTATGAATTTAAGTGGAGCATAAAAGCAAGAAATAAATTTCCAGTAACATTTACAAAAACATACCCTGACGCACCAACGAAGGTAATTACACCCGATAATTTTGAAAACTTTTTAGGTATCAAATTCACATGAGTTCAATTATTGACAATAGCCCTAACAATCGTTTAGTTACGCACATCAATAAGCTATTCGACCAGTCGGAGTTTAGCCGCATGGTAGTTGGGTTTTTCTATTTGTCGGGTTTTGAGGCAATCCGTGAGAAATTAGACAAAGTACAGCACCTAAAACTACTCATAGGTAGCCGCACCAATCAACAAACCATTGAAGAATTGGTAAAAGGGCATTTGAGCCGTGAGGTGCTAAACAAAGAACTTCGCTTGCAACGCACCCAAAACAAAACCCAAAAAGAGCATCATCTGACACTCACTGAAGGCGAATATGCCGAAGATTTGGCATTGATGGAGCAAAGCGAAAGCAACGAAAAAGGTCTTTCGGCATTGTGGGAATTAATTGCCGAAAAACGCATTGATATTCGGGTTTATACCAAAGGCACGCTGCACTCAAAAGCCTATATTTTTGATTTTCCAGAAACCAACTACTTAGAGGGCATTGCGATTGTGGGAAGTTCAAACCTTTCGATAAGTGGGCTAAACAATAACTCGGAACTTAATGTAAAAATAACCAGTCCCAACGATTATGCCGAAGTAAAGACTTGGTTTGAGTACCATTGGAACGAATCAGAAGATTTCAATGATTATTTTATGAATATCATTGAAGATAGTTGGTTCAAAAAACAAGTAACGCCCTACGAAGTATATATAAAAACACTCTATAACTTAGTAAAAGACCGTATTGAAATAAAAGAATACAGCTCGCTGACAGGTTTTGACCAAAGCCGCCTATTTCCATTTCAGAAAGATGCCTACAACCGAGCCATTGATATACTCGAAAATCAAGATAGCCCTTCCAATGGCGTGTTTATTTCTGATGTAGTAGGTTTGGGTAAATCCTATATTGCTATTGCTTTGATGAGTTATTATTGGTCAGTCAAACAAAAGGCGAGTTTGATTATTTGCCCAGCTTCACTTAAAAATATGTGGGAAAGCTACAAAGACGAGTATCATTTGCGTTGCAAGATTCTGCCTTCGTCAGAATTGTATTTTAAGGATGGAAATGAGAGTTTTACGCTCAATGATTTGCCCGAATATGATGGTTATGGCGTGGTTATCATAGACGAAAGCCATAATTTAAGAAACCCTGATTCGCAGCGTTATCGCATTTTAGCACCTTATTTGCAGGGGAAAAAGGTTGTTTTGCTAACGGCAACGCCACAAAATAATTCAGTTTGGGATATTTATCATCAAATAAAATTGTTTCATCAAAGCGATATTTCTACGCTGAGTATTTCGCCAAATAATTTGAGAACCTACTTCAGAACGTATAGCGATAACCCCGAAAAAATAGCGGAACTTTTACAGAATTTCTTGATACGCCGAACTCGAAAAGATATTACAAATTCACCACGATATACTGATTGGGTAGGAAAAAATAAATTTCCCGAACGACAACTACATACCCTACAATACAACATTGACGAAACTTATGCCGTAGATAATAGTACTTCGATTTATGATGAAATCCTCAATCAGTTATTTATCGAAAATGAAGACCACGAATATTCGGGTGAATTTGATTATTCGATTTATGATTTGACGAGTTTCTTAAAAAAAGATGTTGCCAAAGATAAGAAGTACATTGGGTTGTCAAATTTGGGCGAGTTGGTGCGTGGATTATTGAAAATATTGTTATTCAAAAGGCTTGAAAGTTCGGTCGAGTCATTCGTAAAAACCATCGAAAGAATGATGAAACGGCATCATTTTGTGTTACGTTCTATCGAAAAAGGCTTTGTTATTACGGGAAAAGCAGAGCAATTAGAACTTTTTTTAGATGCCAAAGATGAAAGTTTTGATGAATCGAAAATCAACAAATATGCCATAGAAGACTTCCGCAAAGATGATTTAGTAGCGGCAATCAACAAAGATTTGCAGGTGTTGGAGGGGATTTTGGAACTACTAAAACCACTCACGCAAGACTATAAAACAGATGATAAATTACTTACCTTGCTAAAAGAAGTAATAGAAAAGCACAAAGACGAAAAGGTTTTGATTTTTTCGGAATTTACCGATACTGTCAATTATCTATACAAAAACTTACAAGCACTTTACCCCAAAATCGTCATTGCTCGCATAAGTTCAGATGCAGCAAATAGTGATGAAAAAGCAGAAATTGTGAATCGTTTTTCGCCAAAATTACAAAAAAAAGGGGGACTTTCGCCACTTCAAAAAGAGATTCAGTTTTTGATTACTACTGATGTTTTGAGTGAAGGACAAAACCTGCAAGATGCCCGAATTATAGTCAATTATGATTTTCATTGGAATCCTGTAAGGCTTATCCAACGCATCGGGCGTGTGGATAGAATTGGCAGCGAAGCCGATACAATAGAAGTCTATAATTTTTTGCCCGATAAAAAATTAGACCGACAATTAGATTTAAAGCGTAGAGTACAAATACGAATTGACGAAATAAAGTCTATTTTTGGTGAAAGTGGCAGAATATTGTCAGATGAAGAAGTATTGAACGAAAACAGCGTTTTCTCAATTTATTCAGACAAAGATTCAAGTGTATTGGATGCCGATGATAGTATTTCAACTACTTTCGACAAAGCTGAAAACTTATTATTGAAGTTGCAAAAAGACAATCAGCAAGAATATGAGAGAATAATAGCGTTAAAAGATGGCATCAGAACCGCTCAGCAAGCAGCAACACAAGGCTTTTATAGCTATTTGAAGTCGGGAAATTTACACAGATTGTATTTCAATGACGGTGAAAAAATCAATGATAATATTGCCGAAGTTTTGAAGCATATTGAAGCAAATATTGATAATCCCAAAGCAATAGAACTCAATTCAACGAAACATAATGAATCTCTGAAATTGATTTATGACCACTTCAAAGAAGAACTAAAAAGCCGACAAGCCGAAATTATAAGTAATCAGATAACAGGTGAACAGAAATATTTTTTAAATCGTTTATTGGCTTCATTCAATTTGTTTGATAATTCTTCGCTCACTCAACGAAAAGTAGATAAATTATATAGAATTTTTAGTAAAGAAGTACCTGACTATGCCAAACAACAGCTTAGACGATTGAAAAGAGAGAATTTGAAAGACGATGTAATGATTGATGCCCTACAAAAACTGATTGATGGTGCAAGGATTCTATCGTTTCAAGAAAGAGAACAAGAATCGGAGCAATTGATTATTAGAACAATTTGTAGTGAAGGGTTTTATTAGTAATCCTTTATCCAATTTCTTTTATAATATCTGTTATAAAACAGAATTATTGCCATATACTTTTCATTGTCAGAATGACATAAAATCACTTTCTTTGTCCGACGTATTTTGTAAAAAATGTACTCCGAATACCTTCACCTATGATGAAATATATACAAAAAAACAGCCTTATATTGGCTGTAATGGCTTGTTGTCAAGCTGTTCATGCACAACAATCCTTTTCCATTGCTTCACCTGACAAAGCTATTGTATTGAAAATTAGTGCCACCCAACAAGGAAACTACCTATATAGTATTACATACAAAGGCAGAACTATTATCGAACCATCTTCATTAGGTTTTGTACTAAGCAAACCAAAAACAAGTCTTACAAGATTTAGTTTGGTAAAGGCTGATTCCACTACCGTTGATGAAACTTGGAAGCCCGTTTGGGGCGAGGTGAGTAGTATTCGTAACCATTACAAAGAGCTGATTGTCAGGCTTAAAGATAAATCAAATGCTGGTGTTTTGGTCAATGTTATCTTTCGAGTTTTCAACGAAGGCGTAGGCTTTCGGTATGAATTCCCAGAACAAGCTAATTTCAAACATTTTGTTGTGGCTGAGGAATTAACACAGTTTAACCTGGCGGGTAATCACAAAACATTTTGGATACCAGGCGATTATGATACCAACGAGTACCTCTACAACACAACCAAACTCAGCGAAGTAGATGCCCTCAAAGCAGCTAACAAAGAAAGCGACATTGCGCTCAAATCGGTAATTGCTGCCAATGCAGTACAAACACCCCTCATGATGAAAACCATAGAGGGGCTGTATATCAACCTACACGAAGCAGCCTTGGTCAATTATCCTGCCATGAATTTGTTGTTGGACAAAAAGACCTTTACCCTCACCTCGCACTTAGTACCCGATGTGATGGGGAATAAAGCCTATTTACAAACGCCTTTCAAAACACCTTGGCGAGCCATCAATATTAGCGATAAGGCTACTGATATACTGGCATCTAAACTGATCTTGAACCTCAATGAGCCTTCAAAATTAACGGATGTATCGTGGATAAAACCA
>JBGAVQ010000121.1:0-10405 GCA_044228045.1 Spirosomataceae bacterium | reverse complement strand
AATTAACGGATGTTTCATGGATAAAACCACAGAAATTTATTGGAATGTGGTGGGAAATGCACGTTGGTAAAGCTACTTGGGAAAAGGCCAGTGGCAAACACGGTGCCAACACCGCTAACGTGAAAACCTACATAGATTTTGCGGCTCAACATGGTTTTGACGGCGTGTTGGTAGAAGGTTGGAACGAAGGCTGGGAAGATTGGTTTGGTAACTGGAAAGAAAACGTATTCGATTTCATTACACCCTACAGCGACTATAACTTAGACGAACTCACCGCTTACGCCAAGCAAAAAGGAGTGCGACTTATTATGCACCACGAAACCTCTGGCGCTGCTACCAATTACGAACGCTGGATAGACAAAGCCTATCGCTATATGAACGACCACAACATGAACACCGTGAAAACGGGTTATGTAGGCAAAATCATTCCACGAGGCGAGCACCACGACGGACAATGGATGGTGAACCATTATCAACGAGTAGCAGAAAAAGCTGCCGAATATCACTTGATGGTAGAAGCACACGAACCTGTGCACCCTACGGGTTTGCACCGAACCTACCCTAATTGGTTGGCCAACGAAGCCGCTCGTGGTAATGAATTTAACAATGCCCCCAAGTTGGGCTTAGTACCTGAGCATGAGACCATTCTGCCATTCACCCGCCTCATGGGTGGGCCAATGGACTATACGCCGGGCTTCTTTCATTTTCAATTGAATCAGTATGATGCCACTCGTACCACACGAGTACGCACCACGCTTGCCAAGCAGCTGGCCCTTTACGTGACTATGTACAGCCCCTTGCAAATGGCCGGCGATTTTCCTGAAAATTTCAATAAACATTTGGATGCTTTTCAGTTTATTAAAGACGTACCTGTGGACTGGGATGATACCAAAATTATAGAAGCAGAACCAGGTGATTATATAACCATTGCCCGAAAAGCTAAAGGCAAAGAGAATTGGTTTGTAGGGGCTATCACAGACGAAAACAACCGCACAAGTTCACTTACTTTAGATTTTTTAGATAGTGGAGCAAATTATCAAGCCACTATTTACAAAGATGCCAATAGTGCAGATTGGAAAACAAACCCCGAAGCCTACACCATTGAAAAACAAATAGTTACGAACAAAACAGTGCTAAGTTTAACATTGGCTAAAGGCGGTGGCTGTGCCATTAGTATTGTAAAACAGAACTAACTTTTAGGTAAGTTGCTGGTTTGTAGTATGGGTTTATGGTATAATAATAAAGTCGCACGGAGTGGCTGCCTACTAATTTTTTAGGTAGTCCATAAAATGTAATGCTGAATAATGGTCTGACGGAACGTCTGGGCGACCCCGTCTGACCTGAAAATAGCACAACAATTTTTTAGAAGCAATGAATTACAGAAACATCTTATTGATATGCCTTATATTAACTACCCTACAGGTGGTTAAAGCTCAGTCAAAAATTGAAAATTTTAACCATAAAAATTTAGACGGCTGGTACGCTTATGAATCCGAAACTGGAAAACATGAGCAAGCCTCCGACATCTTTCAGGCAAGCCAGGGGATGATTCGATTGTATGGCCAAGCTTGGGTATCTGATGTCAAAACAGTCATATAGCAACTTTAAGCTAACTGTTGAGTACAGATGGAATACAGATTCATCTTTTAGTAGAAAAAAGTGATAAAAATAGTGGCATCATCTATCTAGTTCCCTCCGAAACACCTGATGTGCACTGTAAAGGGAATTCAATTTCAAATAAAGGAAGGAGCCACGGGCGATTTTGTTTTGCTCCAAGATGTGACGATGCTCATCAAAGGAAAAAAAACGATACCCGGCAAAAGTGTTACCGCCGCTCGCTTTGAGGACGCAGAAAGACCTTTTGGCGAATGGAATACTGTAATAATTACCTCAATTGATGGTAAAATTAATCAAGAACTTAATGGGAAATTAGTGAATGAAGGTACTGAACCTACGGTATCAGAAGGGCGAATTTTATTACAATATGAAGGTTATCCGATTGATTTTCGGAAGTTGGAGATGAAGAAATTGAAATGAAATTTGAGCATTTTTTAAATGTTGCCAATTTTTACAAAGTAGTACCCCGGTCCATCTGCTGCCATGCCATCATCAACCATGAGTTGTGTGTTACACATTCTGATACTCCCTCTAATGTAATTGTCGCCAAGGGTTTGGTAATTCCATGATTTGATGTCTAACAAATAGATTGTCTCATTTGGCGCAACAATCTCTGTCCACTCGTATTTGCCATTATATATAAGTTTATCGTTTTTGGATATTTGAACTTGGCTTGCCGACGTAAAGGTGATAGACACATTAGGCACTGGCGGATTAGGAATCATGGCAGAGATTTTTACGAGCTTCCATATCCCTACTATTTGAAATTCGAGAGCGGCTCTGCTTTTTAATTCGCCACCACGTTTTACACAATCAAAATTATCGGCTGGCATATTGTCAGCCGATTTTTTGCAAGAGCCAAGCATCAAAGCAGCCAAAGTAATGACCAATATTTTTTTCATAGCGTTTGATTTTTGAAATAAAGACACGACGAATCAAGTCAAAGTTGGAATACTCGACGCATTTTCAAGAGAACAAGAGATTTATTATGCCGCAGCATCAGCCATCTGCGTCAGCAACACAAACTCAGCTACGCCCAACTGTTCAGCACGTTTATCAAGTAAAGGGTGGTCAAAGGTAATTCCTAAGGGTTTTAGGGCATTTCTAAGCGTTTTGCGGCGTTGATTGAAGGCTGTTTTCACCACTTGAAAAAAACGTTTTTCGTTGCAATCTAAGTGCGTAGTGGCATTTCGTTTGAGTCTAATCACACCCGACTGTACTTTGGGCGGCGGGTCAAAAGCCTCGGGGGGCACGGTGAAGCCGTACTCGATATCGTAAAAGGCTTGGAGTAATACACTCAAAATGCCATAATCTTTCTTGCCCGGTGGCGACGCAATGCGTTGTGCTACTTCTTTTTGCAGCATACAAACCACTTCGGGAATAAAATCCTTCACTTCGAGTACTTTGAAGAAAATTTGAGACGAAATATTGTAGGGAAGGTTGCCAATAATGGCAAAAGGCTTTCCAAAAAGCGTTTCTAAGTTCATCCGTAAAAAATCTTCGGAGAAAATATGATCTCTAATTGGAGGGAAATAGGTTTGTAGATAAGTTACAGATTCTCGGTCAATTTCCACTACAAAGGTTTTGTAATCAGTCTTTTGTAGTAAAAACTGAGTCAGCACACCCATCCCAGGGCCAATCTCCAACACTGTATCGTAACCTTGATGCAACGACAATAATTCAACAATCCGCTCTGCGGCATCCAAATCTTTCAAAAAATGCTGCCCGAGGTGTTTTTTGGCTCTTACTTTCATGAATTGGTAAATTATGTACTCATTGAAAAATTGGGTGGTATTAACCAATTAATGTTACCAATTGGTCTAATGGCACGTCTGGGAGACCCTGTCTGGCCTGTAAATAAATTGAAACTTTTAGACTACCAATAAATTGATTTGTATAGATTATGGCTTGCCATCAAAGGTCAAATCACATAAATCATTTTAATCATAAGTATATTCTGCCAAAATTACGTCGTTTTTTGTACTTTTAGTCATCGAAACAGAAAACGTATTCAGTAAACTCAACGAATAAACCTATGCGTTGGTCATCCAAATCGAAAGAAGAATTACTCACTCAAATCAAACAGCTTGAAAAAGAGTTAGACGTACTCACCCACAACGATGCCACTCGGCAGCGTATCAAAGCTGATGTGCAGCCCAATATGTACGAAACAGTTGAACACCTCAACATGATAGGCATGACCGTTGAGCGTGACGGCACAATTTCGTACCTTAATCCTTTTGCTACCAAAGTATTAGGCTGGGAAGATCGAGAGCTAATAGGAAAGAATTTTTTTGAGGTTTTAGTACCCGAAAACGAAAAAAAACAACGATTAGATGCCTTTGTGAATGCGCTGGCGCATGGCGGGATTTTTGATCAAAAAGAAAGAACTTTTTTGGCCAAAAGCGGACAAGTGCGCTATGTAAACCTCAACTCGGTTATTTACAACAACCAAGGTCAAGAAATAAAGTCCTTGACATTGGTAGGCGAAGACATAACCGACCAACGCTATGTGCAGGCGGCTCTGAACCAAACTGCTTCGCAACTACAAGATTTGGTGGACAACACCAGCGACCTTATTCAGATTATAAGCCTCAGAGGACGTTTTTTGTATGTAAATAAAGCTTGGCGTGAAGCACTCGGTTATGAGCCAGAAGAAGTACAGCATCTCAACATTCGAGATGTAGTGCATCCCGATTTTTTAGAGAAAACCCTCGCATTATTTCAACGAATAGAAATAGGCGAACAAGTGCCTGATTTTGAGACTGTATTTCGCAAAAAGAATGGTCGCCGCCTCTCGCTTGCAGGCAGTGTCAACTGCCGCTTTGAAGGAGGTAAACCTGTGGCATTTCGCTGTATTTTACATAACACAACCGCAAAAGTTAGAGCAGAAAGAGCGCAAAATCTTTATGCCAGCATTGCCCAAGCTACCGTAAATAGTACCGATTTAGATGACTTATACAGCCGAATTCATCAAGAATTGGGTAAAGTAATTGATGTCAAAAACTTCTTTATTGCGCTTTATGATTCGTCTAAAAGCTTTTTGTCTTTTCCATACTATGTGGACGAAGCCTTTGGCGGACACGTTCGTTTTACCAAACGAAAACTTGGCAATGGACTCACCGAATATGCTATTACGGCCAATAAACCCCTGTTTTTGACCGAAAACGAAATCAACAGCCTGGCCGAACGCAAAGAAATTTACCTTTACGGACAAATTCCGAAGTGCCTTGTGTGTGTGCCACTCCGTATTGGTGACCAAGTGACGGGTATTATTGGTGTGAAATCCTACGAACGTACCAACAAGTACGACATCCGAGATTTAGAACTGTTGGAGTTTATTTCTGGGCAAGTGGCATTAGCCATTGACCGCAAGCAAAGCGAAGAAGCCCTGTTTAAACAAACGGCTCGGCTCAATGCTATTTTTGAGAGTAGCTCGCACCTGATGTGGTCTGTTAACAAACGCCTGCAACTTACTGCGTTTAATCAAGATTACGTTGAATTTATCAAAAAACACTTGGGCGAAGTGCCTCAGTTACGCATCAGCACCGAACAATTTGGCTGGAGGTTAGTGGACTCTGAAAATCGTAAAATGCTCGACGATAAGTATAAAGCAGCCCTTAAAGGTGAAGCGCAGCATTTTGATTTGAAGATTGAAACAAAAGGTTTGTACGAAACTTGGTACGAAGTATATCTGAACCCCATTTTGCTCGAAGACGGTAGCATCGAAGAGGTATCAGGCATTGCCCGTGACGTATCAGATTTAAGAAAATATTCGCAAGAACTACTCAAAGCTAAAGATGAAGCCGAGCGTTCGCTGAAAGTGAAGGAGCGATTTTTGGCCAACATGAGCCACGAAATCCGCACGCCTATGAATGGTGTTATTGGGATGATTGACCTATTGAGCGAAACTCCCTTATCGTCCGAACAGCGTGACTACGTGATGACTATTAAGAAATCATCCGAAACCTTGCTCAATATTTTGAACGATATTTTGGACTTGTCCAAAATAGAAGCAGGCAAGATGGCCTTACACGAAGCACCACTTTCAATTAAAGATTGGCTCGATAAACTGATTGCACTATTTAGACAAGTAGCTAATAATAAGGGGAATAACCTTTATTATACCATCGAAGAAGGTTTGCCACCATTTATTATTGCTGACGAAACCCGCTTATTGCAGATTTTGTCAAACCTTACTTCTAATGCCAATAAATTCACTGAGAATGGTTCGATTAACTTAAACGTAACCAAACTTTGGACCAAAGGGCGTTTCCATAAACTAAAAGTAGAAGTGAAAGACTCTGGCGTTGGGATTTCGGAAGAAAACTTGGCGCAACTCTTTAATGCTTTTGTGCAGGTGGACAGCTCCTTTACCAAATCAGCAGGTGGCACGGGCTTAGGCTTGGCGATTTCGAAACAGTTGGCACATCTCATGAAAGGCGAAACGGGTGTGGAGTCCAAACTGGGAGAAGGAAGTACTTTTTGGTTTACCTTCGAGACCAAAGAAACCACCATTGCCCCAAGCTCACAAACCGATGGTAAGGCAGAATTTAAGGTGTTTAATTTCTTAGAAAATTACGAGCCCTACTTGTTGCTCGTGGACGATAACCAAGTAAACCGCACCGTAGCCCGAGAAATCTTAGTGAAAGCTGGCTGTACAGTGGACTTAGCCGATAGCGGTTTCAAAGCGATTGAATTGGTACAGGCTAATAATTTTTCGGGAGATAGGGCTTACGATTTAATTTTGATGGATATTCAAATGCCCGAAATGGATGGTATAGAAACCACCCGGCAACTTCGCAAAATTAACGGACTCACCTTGCCACCAGTAGTAGCTATGACGGCGTATTCGATGAAAGAAGACCGGGATAAATTTTTGAATGCGGGCTTAGATGATTATGTACCTAAGCCAATCAGAGCGCAAAATCTATGTCAGAAGGTAAAAGAATGGATGGACAAACAGAAAAATGTAGAGAACAATCAAATAGAAAAGGCACTGAGGGTGAAGCAGTTAGAGAAAATTGAAGAGGTTACACACCCTGTTATTGACCGTGAAATAGTAGAACAATTACAAAGTTTGGGAGGACTCGAGATGGTAATAAGTGTATTTGAAGATTTTGAAAACGAGGCACGTGAACAAATTTCAGAATCAAAAGCTGCCTTTCAAAAACAAGATTTCAAGACAATCCAGAGCCATTTGCATACCCTCAAGGGCAACTCTGGCACAATTGGGCTTGCTCGATTACATGAAGCCACCAAAGAGCTGGAGTCTAAAACCAAAGTAGGTAATTACTCAACATTTGAGACCGAAATTGAGCGAGTTGAGCAAGAATTTGCCACATTTCAACAACGCTACAAGGGCTTTTTAGAAGATATGGCTACAGTGGAGAAGGTGTGAAAATCTGAGGGAAACCATTTCAGAACGAGTATAAATCAACAAAGAACCCTATATTTTTAAACAAAAACACCTTAGCCAAATGAAACACCTACTACCTCTTTGTCTGCTCTTTTTGCTATTTTCTTGCCAAACCACCAAGCAATATGACTTAGTTCTCAAAAATGGACTAATTTACGATGGTTCAGGAAGTGAGCCGTTTGTAGGTGACATCGCCATTCAAGCCGACACCATTGCAGCCATTGGCAAAGTAGGTGAATTTTCGGGCAAAGAGGAGGTTGATGCAAAAGGTCTTGCTGTAGCCCCAGGATTTATCAATATGCTTAGTTGGGCTACCGAAAGCCTCATTCAAGACGGACGTTCGCTTGGCGACATCAAACAGGGTGTTACGCTTGAAGTCATGGGTGAAGGCACTTCGATGGGGCCACTCAGTCCACAGATGAAAGAAAGTATGCAAAAAGCCCAACAAGACATCAAATACGATATTTCGTGGACAACTTTGGGTGAATATTTGACTTTTTTGGAGAAAAAAGGCGTGTCTTGCAACGTGGCCTCATTTCTTGGGGCGGCCTCACCTCGGCTATGCGTGTTAGGCCCGATGAACCGTGCTCCTAAACCCGATGAGTTAGAAAAAATGAAAGTCTATGTACGACAAGCCATGGAAGAAGGGGCTATGGGCGTGGCATCTGCGCTGATTTACGTGCCAGGCATATATTCTCGCACCGACGAGTTGATAGCCCTCGCTACCGAAGCCTCTCGGTATGGTGGTATGTACATTTCGCACATGAGGAGCGAAGGTGACCAAATAGAAGATGCCGTTGAAGAACTGCTCACCATCAGCAAAAAAGCCAACATTCGGGCAGAGATTTATCACCTCAAATTTGCAGGAAAACAAAACTGGAACAAGATTGATAAAGTACTTGCCCGCATTGAAAAGGCGCAAAAAGATGGACAACAAATTACCGTTGATATGTACAACTATGTCGCAGGCGCAACAGGCTTGGATGCCGCCATGCCACCAGACATTCAAGAAGGTGAAATTGACGACTGGCGCAAGCGATTGCAAGACCCTGTCATTCGCAAACGGGTAATAAATGAAATGAAAGCCCCTGGGGACAACTGGGAAAATTTATATTTTGCTGCTGGAGCTGACAAAGTACTGTTTTTAGCATTTCGGCAAGACTCACTCCGCAAATATCAGGGAAAAACTTTAGCCGAAGTCGCCAAGCTACGAGGCAAATCTCCCGAAGAAACAGCCATAGACTTGGTTGTTCAAGATGGTAGTAGGGTAGAAGTAGCTTATTTTTTAATGAACGAAGAAAATCTCAAACGCCAATTGAAATTACCATACTTAAGTTTTTGTTCTGATGCAGGCTCTATGTCTGCCGAAGGCGTTTTCTTGAAAACCAGCACTCATCCAAGAGCTTATGGTAACTTTGCCCGACTGCTGGGTAAGTATGTGCGTGACGAAAAAGTAATCTCCTTAGAAGATGCCATTCATAAACTTACCTCGCTGCCTGCCAGCAACTTACGGATTCAGAAAAGAGGAAATTTGAAAATTGGTAATTTTGCAGATGTAGTCGTATTTGACCCTGCCAAAATACAAGACCATGCTACATTCGCCAAACCTCATCAATTAGCAACAGGCATGGTACACGTGTTTGTGAATGGCAAACAAGTGCTAAAAAATGGAGAACATACAGGGGCTACGCCAGGCCGATTTGTAAAAGGGCCAGGATACAAAAAATAATGGTTTTTGTATTTTTACAATAAAAAGTAACGACGAATCGAATTTTCTCCTAATTTCACGATTTCAAAACGCACTATGATTGATTAAACATAGCATCAGACCACATGAAAAAAGTTCTTATTGCCGAAGATAGCTCAGTTATCCAAAACTTAGCCAAGAAAATCCTTGAATTCCAAAATTTTGAAATTCACTCTGTTAAAAACGGAGAACAAGTGTTGGAATCACTTGAAAAAGAGTCATTTGATATTATTCTGCTTGATATAAATATGCCCATCATGGATGGCATGGAGTGCGCCAAACAAGTACGTGCACTCAAAGACCCCACCAAGTCGAAACTTCCGATTGTAGCCATCACGGGTAACGCCCGCAACTACACCCTCGATGAGTACAAAGCGGCTGGTTTCAATGATATGCTGGTGAAACCACTCAATTTTGATGCCCTCGTGGCCAAAGTTAGAGAACTAACCGACTAACTAAAAGTGCAAAGTGCCGAGTGGAAAGTGTAAAGAAAAATTCAAGACTTTTCACTTTCACCTTTTAACTTTACACTTTATGGTTGTTACTTTCTTGGGTACTGGCACTTCGCAAGGTATTCCCGTTATTGCTTGTAACTGTGAAGTCTGCCGCTCTTTAGACTTCCGAGACAAGCGGTTGCGGGTGTCTATCCATATTGCCGTACAAGGCAAAAGCTTTGTAATAGACACTGGCCCTGATTTTAGGCAACAAATGCTTCGGGAGCGAATTAACCACCTCGATGCCATCCTCTTCACGCACGAACACAAAGACCACACCGCCGGCCTCGACGACGTGCGAGCCTACAATTTTAAGCAGCAACGTGATATGCCCGTTTACGGACGAAAGCAAGTGCTTGAGCAAATTCAGCGAGAATTTGCCTATGCTTTCGCCGAGAAACGATACCCGGGTATTCCTATCATTACAATGAACGAAATAGAGAACCAACCTTTTGAAGTAGAAGGGGTTCTCGTTCGTCCGATTGATGTCTTGCACTTCAAATTGCCAGTTTTTGGGTTCAGAATTGGTGATTTTTCATATATTACTGATATCAACTTTATATCGGAACAAGAACTCGAAAAAGTAAAAGGCTCCAAAGTAGTGGTATTAGGAGCTCTGCAAAAAACTTCTCATCTTTCTCATTACACACTCGATCAAGCCCTTGCCGTACTCGATAAACTGCGGCCCAATACGGCATACTTAACCCACATGAGCCACAAAATGGGTAAACACGCCGATGTGGAGGCCGAATTGCCTCCTCATGTATTTTTGGCTTATGATGGATTGAAAGTGCAGCTTTAAGTACCTAAGTACTGGGCTATTTATTTAGAAAACAGAGCATTCAAGCCAACGCTAAGGTTTTATTTTTTTTCCAGCATTTTTTTGAACAATTTTACACCTTGTGCAAATAGCACTTTGGTGATAGGGTAGTCCCCAAAATGTAATGCTAAGATTCAACCCCAACATTTAAAATATAGTGTTCATAGCTCCATAGCGAAGGGTTTGCAAACGCATCGGCTCTTAGATTTGTATGACAAGATTTTTCCAAGAATTTGTAACTTGGAAAATCTCTCAAAAGAGAGAAAACCAGCCCCTTAGAGAGTGCCTTACCGTCAGCGGCTGGGTTT
>JBGAVQ010000120.1:0-15788 GCA_044228045.1 Spirosomataceae bacterium | reverse complement strand
AAGCCAAAGTACTATCGGCTGCTTTGAAGAAAGCGGGAAAGATAGTAGGGGCTGATGCACAAAAATCTGCTGATGCCATTGCCAAAGCGTCAAGCATTGATACCCAACGGGGACTATTAGGCCCCCTCACAGCAGCTGTCTATGCTGCTGCCAAAACTACCAAATCTGACAGTCCTGTTTACTATGATTTTTGCCCCATGGCAAACGACAACAAAGGCGGCTATTGGTTGAGTGAGAAAAAAGAAATCGCCAATCCGTACTTTGGCGATGCGATGCTCAAATGCGGCAAAGTTAAAGAAACGCTTTAATGAAATGTGCCTTAAATACAGCAGAAGCCACCCGTACCAGAAGTGGCTTCTGCTATTGAAATATTAATCGTTCATCCCCCTTTCAACATGAAAAAAATACTACTCTCTCTTGCTGTTTCGTTAGCTTGTATGACCTCAAATGCCCAAATTACCGAAGTTGAGGCAGTAAAATCGGTATTGAATTCCTACAAAAAGTCTTTGGAAAGTTTAGATACAACCGGTATTCCGAAGCTTTTTATAAAAAATGCAAGGGTGTTTGAACAGGCAAAAGATGAAGAATCAATTCAAAATTATCTGACCCATCATTTAGGACCCGAATTGCAGGTATTTAAAACCTTTACTTTCAGCGACTATAACGTAGATGTAACGGTGTGTAACCTCAGGGCATTCGCTACTGAAACCTACCTCTATACAATTGTTTTGGCAAAAGGCAGTAGCGTGATAAAAAGTCAGGGCGTAGCCACTTCAATCCTCATAAAAACGTCTGATGGATGGAAAATTGAATTGACCCATTCATCATTTAGGAAACTCAAACAATAGCATCACGTCTAAATCAATTTTTGAAATGCAAAAAGAAATTGTTTTTGTCATCTCAATGAATCTGCTCGGTGCCCGTAGTTCTTTTGTTGTGTATCTTTTTGATTGCAAAACATACTGATTATGACAACGCAACACGTATTTTATATCCCTACTGTATTTCTATTGGGATTTGTATTCGGCATTATTTTTAGCGAAAATAAGCTGTTAAGAAGTAACAATAATTCTGACGGTTCATCCCCTGACAGGATGTCTAAGAATAAGCTGCTTTATACATTTTTAATTTTTATTCTTGTTTTTATCATTACCCATTTATTTGAAATTCCTTGGGGTTCTAAGCAAGTAAGCAGCCTCTTAAATGGGCAAGAAATATTTGATAAGAAACCATTATTTTCAAGTGATGAAGTTTATACTAAAATAGGAACATTCTCCGAAGAAGGGTTAAAAGTATATCAGCGATTTACTTACACAGTTGATATAGTATTTCCTGTCTCATTTTTTGTATTTCTATTAACCTTCGCACAGTTTGTAGCTTATCGAATAAAAAAATCAAAACTAATAAATCGAATCATTACTGGCCTCCCTACTCTTTGGCTAATAACCGATCTCCTTGAAAACCTCATCATCTACATTATATTGTCAAATTACCCAACTCGCTATGACTTTCTCGGGAGAATCATCGGTGTAGTTTCTGTTACTAAATTTACACTCCTTTTTTATTCAATAATAACCCCAGTGATTTTTTGGGTAATGTCAAAAAGAAGTACAAGCAATCTACATATTAACTAATGTTTTATAAATGGCTAAACGTAAACACTACTACGTACGGAAATCTCACAGGTATTTAGGTCTATTCTTAGGAATTCAATTCTTATTTTGGACACTGGGCGGACTATATTTCAGTTGGTCAGATTTGGATGATGTCCATGGTGACCATCAAAAAGTTCATATCCATCCCATTGGGGCCAATGTTCAATTAGCTCCGCTGTCTGATGTTTTGCAAAAACTCAAAATAAAGGATACAGTCAATTTTATTTTCGATACCCGCTTGATTCAGGTTTTGAGCGAACCCGTCTATCAAATCACCTACTCCAAAGAACATGACCGAGGCAAAAAAATACAATTAGCCAATGCCGTTTCGGGCGAACTAAGACCTGCTTTGAGCCGAACCGAAGCTACCCAAGTGGCTCAAAGCAGTTTTTCTGATGAGGCAAAAGTAAAGTCTGTGGAGTATCTGACCACTACCAATGGACATCACGAGTATCGAAAAGAACCCTTACCTGCCTACGCTATCACTTTTGATCACCCCTCTAATACAACAGTCTATGTAAGCACCCAATTAGGCACTGTCCAGAAATTTAGAAACAACAAATGGCGGGTTTTCGATGTTTTGTGGATGCTCCATACGATGGACTACCAAACCCGTGACCACTTTGGCAATTGGATATTAAGAACCTTTTCTGTTTTAGGACTTGTAACGGTCTTTTCGGGATTTTGGTTGTTTTGGTTAAGTCGTAAAAAGAAGATAGTAAGTCCCTCACCTCTTTCAAAACGCTGACAATATGGAACATCAACATCATCACTCGACCAATGATAAGCCTGAAAACCTCACGGGTCATCACGAACATAGTAGTAACGCCGGGCATGAGAGTAATCCGAAACATGGCGAAATGGGACATAACCATTCAGCCATGATTGAAGATTTTAAACAGCGGTTCTACGTAAGTTTAGGATTGACAATCCCGATTTTGGTGCTGTCTGACATGATTCAACATTGGTTGGGTTTTGAATTAGATTTCGTGGGAAGAAAATACCTGCTCTTGGCACTCTCGTCGGTTTTGTTTGGGTATGGTGGCAAACCTTTTTTAGAAGGGTGTATGGATGAACTCAAAAGCCATCGTCCTGGCATGATGACCCTCATTGCCATGGCCATTACCATTGCTTTTGTGTATAGCGTAGCCACTGTTTTCGGCTTTCAGGGCATGGATTTCTTTTGGGAGTTAGCCACGCTGATTGTGATTATGTTATTGGGACATTGGCTCGAAATGCGTTCCGTGGCAAATGCTTCCAAAGCTCTCGAACTTCTCATTCAAATGATTCCTGCCGAAGCCCACGTGATACACGGGGAAATGATACACGATATGCCTTTGAAAGAAGTAAAACCAGACTTTCAGATTTTGGTACGCCCAGGCGAAAAGATTCCCGTGGACGGTACGGTTTTGAAAGGAGAAAGTTACCTCAACGAGTCCATGCTTACGGGTGAATCCGCCCCTGTCCTCAAACAAGCGGGAGCAAAAGTAATCGCAGGAGCCTTGAACGGAAACGGTGCACTCGAAATAAAGGTAGAACAAACGGGCGAAGGAACTTACCTTGCTAAGGTGATCCAAATGGTGCAAGATGCCCAAAACACCAAGTCAAACACGCAAAGGCTGGCAGATCGTGCTGCCTTTTGGCTCACCATAGTTGCCTTAGTAATGGGTTTTGGTACGTTGACAGCATGGCTTATTATGGGGCAATCGTGGGCGTATGCCGTGGAGCGTATGGTAACGGTCATGGTTATTTCCTGCCCTCATGCTTTGGGTTTGGCAATTCCGCTGGTAGTAGCTATCTCTACCTCCCTTGCGGCCAAAAATGGGTTATTGATTCGTAACCGCACCGCCTTTGAAAATGCCCGAAAGATTTCGATGCTTATTTTTGATAAAACAGGAACGCTCACCACGGGTATTTTTGGAGTCACTCGTATAAGTAGTTTTCTGTCTAATCTTACCAAAAACGACCTTTTGGCGTTGGCAGCAGCGTTGGAACAAAACTCAGAGCATCCCATTGCTACGGGTATCATTGCCGAAGCAAAAGCCCAAAAAGTATCCATCCCAAATGTAGAGGATTTTCAGGCAATTACAGGAAAAGGTGTTTCGGGAAAAGTGAATCAAAAAAATGTATGGGTTGTAAGCCCATTTTCAGGCAATTACAGGAAAAGGTGTTTCGGGAAAAGTGAATCAAAAAAATGTATGGGTTGTAAGCCCAGGTTATTTGAGAGAAAACAACCTTAATATTCCAGAAGGGGCAGTCGCTGACGCTTCCGAAACGGTCGTTTTTGTGTTGATTGACAACCAATTAGCTGGCTTTATTTCCCTTGCTGACCAAATCAGGGAATCATCCGCCGAGGCTATCCAAATCTTAAAAAAGCAAGGCATAAAAACGTTCATGCTGACAGGCGACAATCAAAAAGTAGCCGAAACCGTCAGCCAAAAATTAGGCATGACAGGCTACATGGCCGAAGTGTTGCCCCATCAAAAGTTAGAAAAAATAAAAGAACAACAGCAAAAAGGCGAATTTGTAGCCATGACTGGCGACGGGGTGAACGATGCCCCTGCCCTCGCCCAAGCCGACGTAGGTATCGCCATTGGTTCAGGTACAGATGTAGCCGCCGAAACAGCCGATATCATTTTGGTAAACAGCGACCCGAAAGATGTAGCTTCTCTGATTCAATTTGGACGTGCTACACACCAAAAAATGATTCAAAACTTAATTTGGGCTACCGCCTACAACGCCATTACATTACCCTTAGCCACGGGTTTTATACCAGGAATAATTATCTCACCCGCCATCGGTGCTGTGTTTATGAGTTTGAGTACAATTATTGTGGCTATCAATGCGCAGACGTTGAGGTTTAAGTAGATGACTTGGACTGTAACATTGTATCGTCATTTAACTTTAAAATAACCATTAAGATGAAAAGTACCTGCATTTTGGCTGCTATTACCGCAGCAACTGCCTTCGGCGTTAATGCCCAGAAAATCAATGCCAGCAAAGTATCCCAAACCATTAAGCCTTCGTTTGTTAAAGCATATCTTCGTGTCACTTTGGTAAATGACAATGAAGCCTCTATTAAGAACAACCGCAAGGGGCTTTCGGTGGTGTTTGATACCAAAGGCATCGAGCAAGAAGTAGAAGCCGAAATCAAAAAAGGTGGCAAGACTTACTATGAAGCCCAAGTGGGTAGTAAAGACCTCTACTTTGACGCCAGTGGAAAGGCTGTTTCTAAGATTTAACAGCGTTTTGATAGTTGTTTAATTATGCAAACTTGGATTATTTACGCCATTCTTTCAATGATATTTGCGGGCTTTACGTCGGTGCTTGCCAAGTATGGATTGAAAAACATTCACCCTGATTTGGGTTTAGGCATCCGAACCACCGTTATCTTTTTTCTGATTACCCTCATCAATGTAGTAGGCAGCAAGTACAAAGATTTTGGGTTACTTACCCAAAAGCAATGGCTTCTACTTGTTGCATCGGGTATTACCACCACCGTTAGTTGGGTGTTTTACTACCGAGCCATGAAAGATGGGTTGGTGTCGTATGTGGCGGCTATTGACAAAGCCAGCATTATCATTACCCTTTTGCTCTCCTTCTTTTTGTTGAAAGAGCCAATGACTCCCAAAGTTTTAATCGGTGCAGGACTGATTTTTGTGGGAATGATTGTGTTAATTTGGAAATGAATATTGTTTCCCAAACGCATGAAACCATTATTACTCTTACTTTTCCTTTGTCCTCTATACCTTGTAGCCCAAACTCCCTTGTTGATAAAAGAAAAAGTTAGGGATAAAGCCAACGCTACACCCTTAGCTTTTGCGACCGTATCGCTGCACGACGCAAACAAAAAGCTATTGGTGGGAACGTTGAGTGATGAAAAAGGGGCTTATGAGCTAAAATCAACCCAACAGTTACCTGTTTTTTTGAGAATCCAATACGTTGGTTATCAAAGTATTGACTCTTTAATAATGATGGATAAAAGCAACACTTTGGTTGTTTTAGACTTTGAGTTAAGGTCACTCACCACCCAATTAGCCGACGTAGTAGTAAGTGCCGAAAAAGCAGCTAATAGCGTAAAGATTGATAGACAAACCTTCAACGTCAGTAAGCTGGGCAATACTGTAACGGGTACGGGTTTAGACGTACTGCAACGATTACCTTCGGTAACTATCAACACCGAGGGGCAAATTTTGATGCGAGGCAACGCCGAATTTTTAGTAACCATCAATGGCAAGTTCACCAATCAATCACCTGCCGATGTATTGGCGCAACTACCCGCCAATTTAATCGAAAGTATTGAGGTATTATCTTCACCATCAGCCAGTTATGATGCCGAAGGCAAAGCAGGCATCATCAATATTATCACCAAAAAGAATGTGACAAATAGCTGGTTTTTGGGAGCTAACATCAATTTGAGCAACATCAACCCTGAGCGGCATGGAGCCGATTTAACCTTTCAAAAAAATACAGCAAAATGGCAGACATTTGTAAGTGCCAATTATCGCCGATATGACATCAATGGCTATCGAAACGGAGAAGTCAGAACCTTATTTAAGGATACCCTCACTCGTTCGGCTTGGTACGGCGAACGCCCCCTCATGGAATGGATTTATGGCATCAGAGGTGGAACTACCTACATGCCTAATAAGACATTTGTGATTGCTACGAATGCCTATTATGGTTACCGACAAAACGACCGTATCGCCAATATGCACTATCAAGAGTTTTCGCTCACGAAACCTACCAACCTCTATCAAAACATTAACACTTCGCCCGACCGATTTTTTTATAACCAAAACTTGTTCAGCCGTAAAGCACAATTCTTTACCGCCGCAACAGACCTTGTGAAAACCTTTGATAACAAACACAGACTTTCACTGACTGCCATTTATGAAAACTCCGTGTTAGGTGGGCCTATGCGAAACCGAGATGATGATGAAACCACTGGCAAACTAACCCTCCAACAACGTTCAGAAGAAAAAAGTCCCCTGCAAGCATGGCGTTTACAAGCTGACTATTTAATACCACTGAAAAAAAACACATCGCTCGAAATGGGTTATCAGTGGCGCAACGTAAATCACAAAGGCGTTTTTGATTTTGAACAACTCAACCTTTCGAGCCAAGTATGGGAAGTAAGTAAAGCATTTACAGATGAACTCAGCCTAAATCAAACTGTTCATGCGGGATATGTTCAGGTAAACGGTCAATATCAAAAACTACAATATAAAGCTGGTCTTCGTGCCGAACAAATGAGTCGAAGTTTGACACACAAACTTGGACAAAGACCCTACGAACTCAATCAACTCAACTTCTTCCCATCGGTGCAGGGCCTTTGGAGCATTAGTGACGATAAAGAGTTGAAGCTAAGTTATTCTAAAAGGATAGACCGACCCACCACAAAGGCCCTATCACCATTTTTGAATCGTCGCCATTCAGAATCCATCGAATTGGGCGACCCAAATCTGTTACCCGAAATCACCGACAATGTTGAATTAGGCTATGTAAAGCGATTCAAAAATCTAAGCCTTACACTGACAGCCTATCATAGTCGAGTTGCTAATAAAGTGTTTAGAATCAATGAAAGTTACAATCGGATTACGTTATTACGAATTTACACCAATGCGGGTAATACCAATTCGACGGGTGTTGAGTTTACGACCGACTGGCAGCTTACCAAATGGTGGCGGTGGTATCTATCGGGCAACTCGTACTACCTCAACATTAGCCAAATCCGAAATGCCGAAACCCAAACAACACAAAGTTTAAATTTTAATCTCAACGGCAATATGGCATTTAAGCTCAGTTCCAAACTCCGTTTGCAATGGGATGGCATGTATGTGTCCAGAACCGTAACGGCACAAGGCGAAGACAGTAATTTGTTTTTGTCAAATATTGGCCTCAAATACATACACAGCAAAAAACTCACGCTTGATGTGTTATGCCAAAATATATTTGACTCTAACCGCCAAACCATAACCACCCGAAGTAATACATTTTACAATTCGACCGAATACATCAAATATGACCGCATCGTACAGTTGGGCCTTAGCTATCGCCTCAACGATAGTGGCAAGAACACCAAAACTCTCAAAACAGAGTATGGCGAGAAAGACTTTTAGCGGTGTTGCATTTGCAAATGAACGCATTGCTTTTTTGATATTATTTTGCTGAAATAGCCAATGACTCCCGAAGTCTTAGTCGGTGCAGGACTGATTTTTGTTGGAATGATTGTGTTGATTTGGAAATAATCGTTTCTTGACATTATTAGAAGCGTATTTACAAAGAGAAATTAACGAACAATAAACACATCATTCTTTGTTTTTCGCATAGATTCCCCTTTCAATTTAGTCGATAAACATACTGAACCAGTCTGTCCATGTGAAATACCCACAATATGATTTTTAGGGAAAACGAAAAATATACTAACCTGATTATCAACCCATAATCACTTGCTATTACAGAATATTAGGTATTATATGTTAAAAAAGTGTATTAAAAATATATTCATCGTATATTTGCGATATAAAATAAGAAACGCATGGCAATCAACCGAAAAATGGAGTTTGCGGCTGACGAAATCGCCTTGGCCGATTTGTCAAAATCAATTTCGCACCCCGCTCGCATAGCAATTTTAAAAATTCTTGCTCGACAAAAAAGCTGCATCTGTGGCGAAATTGTTGAAGGCTTGCCGCTCGCCCAAGCTACTGTTTCTCAGCACCTTAAAGAGCTGAAAAGTATTGGACTCATCAAAGGAAGTATCGAAGGAAAAACTTCCTGTTACTGCATTGATTGGGACGTATTTAACCAATTTATTAGCCACTTTGGTGTATTTGCTGAATTAGCTCAAAACGCATCTGTTCAGTCACAATCTTGTTGTTAAGTTTATCAAACACTATATTTTAAATCAATGAAAATTGCCTTATTCTCCGACATTCACGCCAATCTACCTGCCTTAGAAGCATTTTTTCAGGATGTGGACAGCCGTCAGCCCGATGCCATTTATTGCCTTGGCGATTTGGTAGGCTACAACATTTGGCCAAACGAGGTGGCCAATGCAATTCGTAAACGCAACATTCCAACCATTGCAGGAAATTATGACTTTGGCATTGGACGTATGAGCAAAGACTGTGGTTGCGCTTACAAAACCGACCACGAAAAATCTAACGGGAATGTGTCTATTTCTTTTACCAACGAAATAATGAATGATGAAGAAAGACAATACCTACGCACTCTTCCTGCTCATATCAAGGTAGAGTTTCAACTTAACGAAGACAAACTCAATCTTCTGTTGGTACATGGCAGTCCTCGAAAAATAAACGAATACCTGTTTGAGGATAGAGAAGAAAAAAGTTTGCTCAGAATCATGCGTGATGCCGACGCCGATGTTATGTGTTTTGGACATACCCATAAGCCTTACCACAGAACCTTAGCCGAAACATCAGAAGATAAAACAAGGTATCGCCACGCCATTAATATTGGCTCGGTAGGCAAACCCAAAGACGGCGACCCAAGAGGCTGTTATGTAATGCTTTACATCAACGATAACAGTAGCATTCTTTATCCCGAAAGTATTCAAGTGGAGTTTATTCGGTTTGAATATGACGTAGAAAAAGCAGCCAAAGCCGTGGAAGACAGCCCATTACCGAACGAATATGCTGATAATTTAAGAAAAGCATTTTAAAACCTCCAACTTATGAAACTCCTACATTTATTGACATCCCTCTTCTTACTAACCACCACAATTTCTTTTGGCAATGACCCTAACAAAAAAGTAGTGTTGAATGAGTCTTTGCAAACCTACATTAGTACCATTAAAAAAGACTTTGTCAAAATTCCCAAAGACCGTAAAAAAGAGTTAGACAAAATTGCCCTTTTTGTACAAAACAAAGTAAAATCGGGTGAGCAAGCCCAACTAACGTATATCTGCACGCACAATTCTCGTCGTAGTCATTTTGGGCAAATTTGGGCAGCTACTGCTGCTGCTTATTACGGGATTCCGAATGTCAAAACGTATTCGGGAGGGACAGAATCAACCGCCTTCAACGAAAGAGCCGTAGCTACCTGCAAAAGGGCAGGGTTTGAAGTCTCTAAAATCTCGGAAGATAGAAACCCGATTTACGAAGTAAAATACGCTGCTGATGCAGAACCACTAAAAGCATTCTCCAAAAAATACGACGACAAGAGCAACCCTCAAAGTGGCTTTTGTGCTATTATGACCTGCTCGCAAGCAGACGAAGCGTGCCCACTTGTGAAAGGTGCAACGAGACGGATAGCGATTCCTTACGATGACCCCAAAGCGTTTGACGGTACGCCCGAAGAAACCGCCAAATATGATGAACGTTGCAAGCAAATCGCCACCGAGACCTTGTATATCTTCTCAAAAGTAAAAATATAAGTTTGACTAATACGTGTTAAAATGCAACCTAAAAAACTCTCATTTTTAGACAATTACCTTACACTTTGGATATTCTTAGCGATGCTACTCGGCATAGGAATCGGTTACTTTTCCCCAGAATCCGAAGCATTTATCAATCATTTCAATGTTGGTACGACCAACGTTCCACTAGCTATTGGGTTAATTTTGATGATGTACCCGCCCTTGGCAAAAGTACGCTACGAAGAACTTCCGAAGGTGTTTACCAACACCAAAATTTTGATGCTGTCGTTGGTTCAAAACTGGATTATTGGGCCGCTACTGATGTTTGGGTTGGCAGTTGTTTTCTTGCCCGATAAGCCCGAATACATGACAGGTTTGATTATGATTGGTATTGCTCGTTGTATTGCGATGGTGATTGTTTGGAACGACCTCGCCAACGGCGACCGCCTCTATGCAGCAGGGTTGGTAGCTTTCAACAGCATTTTTCAAGTCCTGTTTTATTCGGTGTATGCGTGGGTTTTTATCACGGTCTTGCCGCCGTTGTTTGGTCTGAAAGGCTACGAAGTCCACATTACGATTAGCCAAGTAGCTCAGAGTGTGTTTATTTATCTGGGTATTCCTTTTTTGCTCGGCATTATTTCCCGTTATGGCCTTACGGCACTGAAAGGCCGAGAATGGTTTGAGCAAGTGTATTTGCCCAAAATCAGCCCGATTACGCTCATCGCTTTGCTGCTCACTATCGTGGTCATGTTTAGCTTGAAAGGGCAATTGATTGTGCAGATTCCGTTGGATGTAGTTCGGATTGCGATTCCACTTACGTTCTATTTTGGCATCATGTTTTTGTCGGCTTTTTATCTTTCTAAAAAAGCAGGTGCCAACTACGCCAAATCTACTTCCTTGGCTTTCACGGCTGCGGGTAACAACTTTGAGTTGGGCATTGCCGTAGCGATTGCCGTTTTTGGTATCAACTCAGGGGCCGCTTTTGCTGCCGTTGTTGGGCCATTGATTGAAGTACCCGTTTTGATATTATTCGTGAATTATGCCCTCAAACAAACTCACAAATTTTAACCATGATTGCTAACCTTTACCAATCATGCACATTATCACCAAAGTCTTCACCGGTACCCTCAAAGAGATTATAACCTACGATACTCGTTGTCAGCACATTGCGAAGGTGACGAAATTGGTGTTTGAGAGGGTAAGTTGGTCAAGAGTCAAAAGGAAATTTTAGAAAAAATAGCACTATACTATTTTCTATTTACAACCTGAAACCCTGTTGCACAATATTTTAACTTATATTTGCCGTGTGAAAATTTTAGCTGTCATATTCTCCATGTATCTACTTGTGCTGTCAGGTCTGCCTTGCAGCGATGATGCCTGTCATGGAGTGAATAATGGAAAAGCATCATCTTCTAAAACCAATCAGACTGACCATCACGGAGACACAAAATCTTGTACTCCTTTCTGTACTTGTTGTGGCTCAATCATTTCACTTGGTTTTCATTCTCCTGTATCAGTTCCTGACAATCAAACTTCCTTTTTTACCCAAAAAGTAAAAATCGCTTTCTACAACGATTCTTTCTTTTCCAATTTCTACGGAAATATCTGGCAACCGCCCAAAATCTAATTTTAAAATTCTTATTGCCATTTCTTCATGTTGATAGCTACCTATCAGCATGGATTATTGTTTGTGGCACTCGTGGAAGAATTTCTCAAAATTAGATTCAAAAGAAATGTTAGATAAAATCATTCAATTTTCGATAAAAAATAAGTTTATCGTAGGCTTATTTACGATGGCACTGGTATTGGTGGGTATTTACAACCTCAGCCGACTGCCGATTGATGCGCTGCCTGATATTACCAATAATCAAGTTCAGGTTATTACGAATGCCCCCACCTTAGCTACGCAAGAGGTGGAACAGTTCATTACCTATCCCATCGAGCAAACGATGAAAACCGTTCCACGCATCGTAGAAATGCGTTCGCTTAGTCGCTTTGGGCTAAGTGTAATTACCTTAGTTTTTGAGGAAAGTGTGGACATTTATTGGGCAAGAACTCAAATCAGTGAAAAACTAAAAGAGGCCGAAAGGCAAATTCCAAAAGGCGTAGGCACACCCGAATTGGCACCCATCAGTACGGGTTTAGGCGAAATTTACCAATATGTGATTTATGCTAAAAAAGGCTTTGAAAATCAGTATAGTGCTTCCAAACTACGAAGTATTCAAGACTGGATTGTAAAACCTCAATTATTAGGAACGCCAGGTATTGCCGAAGTTACCACCTTAGGCGGTAGTCTCAAACAATACGAAATTGCAGTTGAGCCTGACCGCCTAAAAAGCATGAACATTACCATTACTGATGTTTTTGATGCACTCGAAAAAAACAACGAAAATACAGGTGGTGCTTACATAGACAAGCAACCCTATGTCTATTTTATCAGGGCATTGGGAATGGTAAAATCTATTCCTGATATTGAAAAAATAGTAGTAAAAAACAACGATGGTATTCCAGTTTTAATTCGGGATGTGGCAAAAGTTCAGGAAGGTTCAGCGTTGCGGTATGGCGCAGTTACCAAAGATGGCAAAGGAGAGGTAGTAGGTGGGATGGTATTAATGCTCAAAGGCGAAAACTCCTCTGCCATTGTGAATCGCACCAAAGAAAAAGTCGAACAAATCCGAAAATCATTGCCCGAAGGTATTGCCTTAGAGCCCTTTATTGACCGCACCAAATTAGTAAATAATGCCATTGGAACGGTTCAGACAAATCTTCTCGAAGGAGCGTTAATTGTCATTTTTGTCTTGGTTTTATTGCTTGGCAACTGGCGTGCAGGTTTGGTGGTAGCCTCAGTGATACCCTTGGCACTGCTTTTTGCCGTCATTATGATGAATCTCTTTGGCGTAAGTGGCAACCTGATGAGTTTAGGAGCAATAGATTTTGGATTGATTGTAGATGGAGCCGTCATTATTGTGGAGGCTGTCATTCATCGGCTACACCTGAATAAAGAAGGGAGATTAACTCCCCAACAGATGGATGAGGAAGTTTTTGGTGCATCAAGTAAAATTAGGAGTAGCGCAGCTTTTGGCGAAATCATCATCCTAATCGTTTATTTACCCATTTTAGCGTTGGTTGGCACCGAGGGAAAGATGTTTAAGCCCATGGCTCAAACGGTTACGTTTGCTATTTTGGGGGCTTTTATCCTGTCGCTCACCTACGTTCCGATGGCTTCGGCTCTGTTTTTGAGCAAAACGATTAGTCATAAAAAGAACATTTCTGATAAAATCATTGATACGATCTACCGTTTCTACCAACCAGTATTGGACAAAGCCCTGCAAATGAAGGCTTTAATTTTGGGTATCTCGGTCGCTATGTTTTTGGTTGCTTTGTTCGTTTTTAGCAGGATGGGGGGTGAATTTATCCCAACCTTAGAAGAAGGCGATTATGCTATTAATTTTCGGAATGCTAACGGCAGTTCGTTGAGTATGAGTATTGAGACATCAACGAAATTAGAGAAAATTCTTAAAGCAAAATTCCCCGAAGTGGTGGAAGTTGTTACAAAAATTGGTTCAGCCGAAATTCCAACCGACCCAATGCCCATCGAATCGGCTGATATGATTATCATTCTCAAACCTAAAAAAGAATGGACAACAACCGAAGATTTCTACGAATTGGCAGATTTGATGAAAGAAGAATTGGAGCAAATTCCTGGGGTAGGCTTTGAGGTGTCACAACCCATACAAATGCGTTTTAATGAGTTAATGACGGGCGTTAGAAGCGACATTGCCATTAAGATTTTTGGGGAAGATTTAGAAAAATTGGCTGCTACCTCTACGAATGCCATTGGCTTAATTGGAGGCATAGAAGGGGTAGCCGATATAAAAGACGAACGAATAACAGGAATGCCCCAAATCACAGTGCGGTATAATCCTGACAAATTGGCTTTATATGGATTGAATGTAGGTGACTTAAACAAAGTTATCAGAACGGGTTTTGCTGGCGAAGTTACTGGCAAAGTGTATGAAGGTGAAAGACGATACGAATTGGTGGTGCGATTGGAGAAAGATTTTCGTCAAGATATTTCTAACGTAAAAAGCATTTTTGTGAGCCTGCCCAATGGCAATCAGATTCCATTGGAACAAGTAGCGGAGGTAAATATTGAGCAAGGGCCTGCCCAAATCAGCAGAGAAAATGGCAGAAGAAGAATCGTAATTGGGTTGAATGTTCGTGGTCGTGATGTCAAAAGTGTGGTAAACGAAATTCAGGCGAAATTAGACACTAAACTTAAACTTCCCGAAGGTTATTACGTAACCTACGGCGGACAATTCGAGAATTTAGTAGAAGCCAACAAACGCCTTTCGGTGGCCGTACCCGTGGCGTTACTCCTAATCTTTGTATTGCTTTTCTTCACTTTCAACTCGGTTAAGCAATCTTTATTGATTTTTACAGCCATTCCGCTTTCAGCGATTGGTGGCGTGTTTGCGCTTTGGTTGCGTGGAATGCCATTTAGTATTTCGGCAGGAATTGGCTTTATTGCCTTGTTTGGGGTAGCGGTTTTGAACGGAATTGTGCTGATTGGTTATTTCAATCAACTCAAAGTCGAAGGTTGGGACGATGTGCTGGAAAGGATTAAAGAAGGCACAAAAGTACGGTTACGTCCTGTTGTGATGACGGCTGCGGTGGCTTCAATGGGTTTTTTGCCTATGGCATTAAGTAACGGGTCTGGGGCAGAAGTTCAAAAACCATTGGCAACGGTCGTCATTGGAGGCTTATTAACGGCCTCTTTACTTACACTTATCGTTTTGCCGATTTTGTATTTATTACTTGAAAAAGGGATAAAAGCCCCTAAAAAAATAAATATTTCATCGGTTATAATCTTAATTGGATTATTTCTGGGCGGAAATGTGCAGGCTCAGACTTCTCTCAATCTCCAACAAGCCATTGAGTTGGGTACTAAAAACAATGGCCTTGTACAAGCCAGTGAGTTAGCTGTCAAATTACAAAATCAGTTAAAACCTACGGCGGTCGAATTGCCCAAAACCAATATTAACGCCATGCTTGGGCAATATAATACCCGCAGTTTCGATCAAAATTTTAGCATTTCACAAGGATTTAGCCCTTTTCTATTTCAAGCTAAACGAGGTTTAATCAATGAGTACATCAAAGGTAGCGAACTGAAATTGTTGGCTACCAAATATGACATTGCCTTTCAGATACGACAATCTTGGAATACCATTTTGTATCTGACTGCCTTGAATCAATTACTTCAAAAGCAAGATGAATATTTACAAACATTCGTCAAAGCAGCAAACCTCAAATTCAAAACGGGGGAGAGTAATTTATTGGAAAAAACCACTGCCGAAACCAAACAACAGGAGTTGGTGCAAATCAGAAATCAAAATGAAGGCTTGATTTTGAGTGAAAAAATCAAATTGAAAAGTATTTTGAATCTGAATACCGATTTTACGCTTGTCGAAAATGAGTTTTTACCCTCAAAACTCCTCAGTAGCGATTCGACGCTTCTCAATCAAAACCCGATGCTACAAATGGCATTGCAACAAATTGAAATAGCATCGGCAAGTAATAAAGTAGAGAAAGCCTTGCGAAAACCTGATTTTTCGGCGGGCTATTTTCTGCAATCGCTCACAGGAAGTCAGCAAGTTGGTGACAAAGCGGTTTATTACAATGGTCTGCCTCGCTTTCACGGACTAACGTTGGGCATAGGTGTCCCGATTTTCGGAGGGGCATCCAAAGCACGA
>JBGAVQ010000119.1:0-15968 GCA_044228045.1 Spirosomataceae bacterium | reverse complement strand
ATGCCCCCGCTTATTTGCAACTGATTCCGTGGTTTTTGCCGGGCATTATTTTCTCGTTCATTATTGCTCGTTTTACAAAACACTATCGTCAGAAATTCCAGTTAGTGAAAGTCAAAGTAGCCTAATTTTTCCAGCAAAGCCATGAAAACAAAACGCCGTAACTGACTCATTCAGTTACGGCGTTTTGTTATGAGACCGTGTATTTTACTTAAAAATACCTTGGGGGTCTTCTTTCTTGGCCCTTAGTTCGGCCAAATAAACAATGTCTATCGTGGCAATGTCAAGCGTACGGCACTTATGCAAATGCTCCCAGGCTTGGTCGTAGTGTTCTTGATAAAAATCAACCAACGAAAGTTTCAAATAAGCATTGGCATTGGCAGGTTCAATCACAAGCGATTTATTAAGCAAATCGGTAGCCTGCGTAAGTTCCTGATTATCTTTACTTTCTTTGAAATGCGTTAGCTGCAAAGTAGCCAAGTCCACCATCAAAGCGGCATTTTGTGGCTCTACGCTTAGGCCCTTGCCCAATAGCTTAATGGCTTCGGGGAGGTCGCCACGGTGGTAGCAAATTACACCAAGCCCCCAGTATGGTTCTGCACAAGTAGGATTAAGCAAGTACGCCAAGTTGAAGCGATAAACAGCGGTGTCCAACTGGCCTTCTTTGAGATAATCCCAAGCTCGTTCCGAAAAAAAGGCGCAAGCTTCTTGGCGGTTTGGAAAGAGGCGGTCACAGCTTTGTAAAAACCGTTCGTCTTCTTTTTTCTGAAAATTACTACGGGGGCGTTCACCAAAAAGTGGAATAGCGTGCTGATTAGATAAGCCTGTTTTGTGTGCATTTTTATCTGCAGAATCTGTACTTTCACGTACAACTTGACGATTACTCACAAACTGATTGGCTTGCGAATAGGCCAATCCTATTACCACGAAGGTCAGCGATATGGTAAGCAATAGTATCCTCTCCGATTCTTTCGTCTTCATATCCTATGTTAATGGCAGGTGTTTCCGTTTGATAATAACGATGGGGGAGCGAATTTATTATTTTTTTCTTTTCGGAAAATACTTTTTATTCTGATTTTGAGAATTTTTAACCCCCGTTTTCTTCCCCATGTATCCGGTTGTACCCTTACTCACCACACTCTGCATCTTTTTCTGTACACTCCCGGCTGTGCTTTTCCTGATTTTTTTCTCGTGAAATGCCCCTTTAAAATCTGGATTTTCTTTCTTTTTTTGGTTATCTACTTCTCTTAGCATCGTCTGACTCTCTTCAAAAGGCGTTTCGGTTTGCTCTACTTCGGCTGGAATAGGGCTGCGAGGAATGACTTGCCGAATAATTTTTTGAATTTTGTCCAGATGATATTCTTCGGCTATTGTCACAAACGTGATGGCATCACCTGTGTGCAAGGCTCGCCCAGTGCGCCCAATACGATGCACATAGTCTTCATAAATAAGTGGTACATCAAAGTTAATAACATGGCTAACCTCCTGAATATCAATACCTCGTGCCACTACATCCGTTGCAACCAACACTTTCACGTTGCCTTCTCGAAAAGAATCCATCGTATTGATTCGGGTATTTTGACCTTTGTTGGCGTGTAAAACCCGTACTTGGGCTTCGGGAACAACTTTGCGGGCAATAAATTTGTAGATACTGTCTGCCGATACTTTGGAGCGCACAAACACAATAACTCGTTTGAAGCCTTCTTGTTGCAACAACCACGACAGCAAGTTGATTTTGGTTCTGAAATTAGGCACTTCATAAACAACTTGGCTCACCATTTCGGCAGTAGTGGCCTGGGGTGTAACCTCCACCTTGGTCGGAAACTCCAAAAAATCCTCCGACAATTGTTCTACTTTGGGCGGAAACGTCGCCGAAAATAGTAGATTTTGTCGTTTGCGGGGAATTACCTCTAATATTCGACGGATTTGAGGCATAAAGCCCATGTCCATCATCTTATCGGCTTCGTCGAGCACCATTACGTTGAGCTCTTTGGTCCAGATTTCGCCTCGAAGATAAAGATCCAAAAAACGCCCAGGAGTAGCCACAATGAGGTCAATCCCTTTTTGAATAGCCTCTATTTGCGCTTTGGGGCCAACGCCCCCATACAACGCTACGTGGCGTATATCGGTGTATTTAGACAACGCCGATACGGCTTCGTCTATCTGCAAGACCAATTCACGGGTAGGCGCAAGCACCAATGCACGAGCGTGCAAGGCTTGGGCATACTTGATTTTCATGAGCAACGGAAGCACATAGGCAGCCGTTTTGCCCGTACCAGTTTGGGCAATGCCCAAGATGTCGTGGCCAGCCAATACCAACGGAATAGCCTGCTCCTGAATAGGTGTAGGCATGTCGTAACCAGCATCGGCAATGGCGTTGAGGAGTTGGCGATTAAGTGCGAAATCTTCAAAAGTCATGCACAAAGATACGGTTTACTTTGCCAAACAACTATCTAATGCCAATTGATAGGCTTTAAACTCCCCCAAATTCTTGTGTTTTCCCCCTGGAATCGTAGTTAGCATTTCGTTAGGATTTTTTGCTAAGAGTTTTACTAATCGCAAGCTGTGGTCATAGGGAACGAGTTCATCTTTGGTACCATGAAAAAGATGAATAGGGCATTTGACGGCCCTAATCCACTCATCTGTGTGCATTTTCACGCTGTTAATGAGTTCGTAGGGTAAAATAGGCAAATGACTTCTGCCAACGGCGGGCAAACTATAATAGGGTGTTTCGAGCAGTAGCATTTTGGGGTTTGTTTGCGAAGCTAACTTGGTAGCGATGCCTGTTCCGAGCGAACGGCCATAGACAATAAGCTGATTTTCAGGAAAATCTTTTAGGGATTTGGCATAAACATGCTGCGCACAAGCGTGAAGCGTTGCTTCTGTTAGTTTGCCTGTACTCTTGCCAAATTGGGGGTAATCTATCATCAATACGTCGTAACCGTTGCGAGTAAAATCATTGGCATACTTGCCCCAACGAGCCAAATTATCTGCATTGCCATGAAAATACAGCACCAAGCCCTTGCGCTTGTTTGTGTCTGTTTTGAAATACAAAGCATTGATATTGAGCGAAGAATCAGGCTTATACCAGCGTTCTTCAAAAGGAACACTGTGTTTGAAACGATACTGATAATCAAGGGCTAAGGGCTTGTTCCAAAACGCAATACGCTTCTGAAAAACTACTGCTGTTACGAACAATACAGCATACCCAATAGCAGCAGTTTTCAGAATTTTAATGGTGCGTTTCATAAAAAATACTGTGGAGGGGCTGTCCCTGTATGGTCATTTCAAAGGAGTCAGACCTTCGGTGCAGACTCTCTATAAAGTCTTAAAACGGTTTAACATCCTTATCAAATACCAAGTCAAATGTACCATCAAGAATTTCGCCCAACTTGGTGTGGTATTCAGGAAACGATGGTAGATTGTTGTGGCCCCCGCCGTAAATAGGCACCAGACGAGACGTAAGAGGCACTAATTTGGACAAACGTACACTTGATCGGTATGGGATGAGCCAGTCTTTTGTGCCATGAATAATAAAAATTGGGCAACGAACATAGCGAATCCAAAGGTCAGTACGGATGCGGAATCGAAGAATCATGGAGATAGGCAAAAATGGCAAAAAGCGATTCATCAAATATGAAAAGCTATAGTATGGCGCATCCAAAATTAGCATTTTGGGCTTATTTTGCGAGGCCAATTTACAGGCAAAGCCCGACCCCAAGGAGCGGCCATAAATGATAATATTTTCTTCTTTATAGCCATATTTGGAGCGCATTTTGGCGTAAACATGCTGAAAATCATTCTTCAGGGCATCTTCTGAACGCTTGCCAATGCTCTTGCCAAACCCCCGATAGTCCACCATGAGTACATCATAACCATGTTGCGAAAAATCCCACGCATACTTAGCCCAACCCTTAATACTACGGGTGTTGCCATGAAAATAAATTACTAAACCCTTTGAGCCTGAATGATGAAACCGTAAAGCATTGATTTTCACGCCCTTTTCGGGTTCAAAAAAAATTTCTTCAAACGGTTCGTCGTAGCGAAACTGAAAGTTTTCGTCTAACTTTTCGGGTTTAAAAATAAAATACTCTTGTACTTTGTAGGCCACCACACAAATGATGACATACACCACTACAACTAAAATGATTATTTGGGTTGTGGTCATAAACACAGTAGCAAAGCGGTTTATAACAAAGTTTTCTCGAAATTATACAAATTTTTTGGCATTTGGTTGATTTCACGGCGTACATGAGCCAAGTATTTTAAATCATTCCTCGTGCCTTCAATTCTAAATATTTGTTCACTGTATTAGCCGTTAGTTTTTGCGGTGGCGTAAGCATCGCCTGTATGCCATATTGGCCCAATTCCTTGACAATCTGCTGTTTTTCGTAAAAATATTTCTCTGCAATGGTTTTTAGGTAAATCTCCTCAGTACTTATGGCAGGCTTGTCCAACAAGGCTCGTAGTTCTGTATTTTCAAAGAAAATCACAATCAACAAGTGGTCTTTTGCAAACTTCCGAAAATACGGCAACTGCCGGCGCATCGAAGACAGTGTCTCGAAATTTGTGAATAATAGCAATAAACTTCGCTGTTTTATAAAATGCTTTGTTTTTACGTAGAGGAGTTCGTAGTCTGTTTCGAGATATCGAGTTTTTTGGCGGTAGAGCAAGTCCAAAATCTTCTGCATTTGTCCCGGACGACGATCCGCCAAGAGCATTTGTCCGAATTTGTCTGAGAAAGTCAGCACGCCTGCTTTATCTTGTTTGTAAAGCGCAATATTGCTCAATACCAAGGTGGCATTGATGGCATAGTCTAACAAACTTAGGCCCTCAAAAGGCATTTTCATCACCCGCCCTTTGTCTATAAGGCAATAAATAGACTGCGATTTTTCTTCTTGAAACGCATTGATCATCAGGTCATTGCGGCGAGCGGTGGCTTTCCAATTAAGGGTGCGCACGTCGTCACCATACACGTAGGGACGTATTTGTTCAAACTCCATACTATGTCCAATTCGACGGATTTTCTTGATACCTAAGTCTGTCAGTCGGTTTGAAATCGCCATCAGTTCGTACTCTCGCATTTGTAAAAACGACGGATAAACAGGCACCATTTTGTCTTGCGAGAACTGGAAACGCCGCTTCACTAACCGCAACGGACTCAGCACATACACATTCACCGCCCCAAACGAATACTCGCCCCGCTTGGTAGGGCGCAGCTCATACCGAAGTAGTTGTGTTTCGTTTGCTTTGAGGTTAGTTTCAAACAACAAATCCCGCTTCTGGAATTGAAACGGGATTTCGTCTATGATTTCAAGTGAAATTAAAAAACCATAGCGGTTTTCTACGTAAATGCTAATAGGGTTTTTATCTCCATTTGAAAGCTTTTCGGGCGTTTCTCGACGAGCAAAAACTCCTTCTTTGGGGCGATATAACAACAATAAGTCCACCAAAAATAATAGCCCAAACGCCATCAATAGGGTTTTCATCAGCGTAAACAAAGCTGGAAATACAAACGCCAAACAAAACCCAACAACCATCGCAATGACGATGATGAACAAGAGGCGATTGAAATATAAACTTCGGAGAAATTTCAACATTATCTCGGCACTTCTATTTTCTGAATAATTTGCTGAATAACATCATCAGGAGATGCACCTTCCATTTCTTTTTCGGGTGTGAGCAAAATTCGATGCCTTAATACCGATGGCACGAGTTCTTGCACGTCTTCAGGCGTTACAAAATCACGACCTCTAATCGCAGCCAATGCTTTGGAGGCATTTAGTAAGGCTACCGAAGCCCGTGGCGATGCTCCCAGATACAGAAATTTGCTATTGCGGCTTTGATGAACAATCTGAGCAATGTATTCCAATACTTTTTGTTCCACAATCACCTGTTTCACTTTGTCTCGAAGGCTCGCTACCTGCTCTGCTGTCAAAATCGGTTGGATGTTGTTGATGGCATCCCCCATGTCTCGCCTTGCGTGGTGTCCTTGCAAAATCTGCACTTCTTCGTCAAGAGAAGGATATTTGACTACCACTTTAAATAAAAATCGGTCTAACTGGGCTTCGGGAAGGCGGTACGTACCTTCTTGTTCGATAGGGTTTTGGGTAGCTAACACCACAAACGGAGCCGACATCACGTAAGTTATGCCATCGTTGGTAATTTGGCGTTCTTCCATCACCTCAAACAGTGCCGCTTGGGTTTTGGCAGGCGAGCGGTTAATTTCATCAATCAGTACGATGTTCGTAAAAATTGGCCCTTTCTTAAACTCAAAATCCGCTTTCTTGGGGTTAAATATTGAAGTACCCAGCACATCCGACGGCATCATGTCGGGCGTGAACTGAATACGGCTAAAGTCCACCGAAATCGTTTTTGCCAACAACTTGGCAATGAGGGTCTTAGCCACCCCTGGCACTCCTTCAATCAGCACATGTCCATCAGCAAAAATTGCCGTTAATAATAGGTCTATCAGTTGGGGTTGCCCCACAATAACCTTCCCGATTTCGATACGAATTCTGCTAACTGCATCGTGCAGTTCACCCAAATCAATACGTGATTCAAAAGGAAGTGATGTTTCGTCGGTAGTCATTTATAAGATGTTTGTCTGATAATCAATCATTTATTAGCTTTTGTTGTGGCAGCCACTCCCCACAACAAAAGACCAATGTTAAGGCAAAAATGTGATTCGCTCAAAAAAAGTGCTGTAATTTTTTGGAAATAAAAAATTGTAACTAAGTTTGCGGCTGTTAAAGCACAAACAATGACACAAAACGTTCAAATCTCAAAAAATTGGTGGTGGCAACTGACAAATCTCAGTTGAACAGCATCATTTTGATTTAGACGTAACGAGATATATCGCTAACGCCTGCTGTTCAACTGAATAGCAGGCGTTTTTATTTGTCCTCAACTCAAAAAACATGAAAACCTTCAAGGTCTCAAGCACACACAAACGACTCTTAGCAGATATGATTACGCCCGTTGGCGTGTATCTGCAACTCCGAGATAAAGTACCCAACACTGTTTTGCTCGAAAGTGCTGATTATCACGCCATGCACAACAGTTTTAGCTTCATCGGTTGCGACCCTGTTGCAAGCTTTGTACTGGACGAAGACATTGCCACACAGACCTTTCCAGACGGCACTTCCGAGCAAATTCACCTCAAAAGCCGAAAAGATGCCGTTCAATTGCTACGAAATTTTGCAGGAACATTTCAGCAACCAAAGTCGGGGTTTTCGTTTCCGACCAACGGATTGTTTGGCTACATGACCTACGATTCGGTGGAGTATTTTGAAGACATCGAGATTCAGCCCAAAAGCCCCGAGAACGCCATCCCTCAACTGGTTTATTACATTTATCGGTACGTAATGGTGTTTAATCATTACAAAAACGAAGTATATATCTTTGAGCATCAATATCTTAATCAAGATTCTAAAAATGCTATCCCAACCAATAGTAAATTAGGTTTGTCGTTGGATGCACTCGAAATGATGGTGCAAATGCCTAAAAAGACCTCGTCGGGTAAGTTCAGAGTAGTTTCGGAAGAAACCTCAAACGTAACCGACGACCAAATGCGAGAGACCATTCAGAAGTGCATCAACCACTGCTTGCGAGGCGATGTGTTTCAGATTGTGCCGTCTCGGCGATACAGTAGTCAATTTGAAGGAGACGATTTTCAGGTTTATCGTGCCTTGCGTTCTATCAACCCGTCGCCATACCTGTTTTACTTTGATTTTGGCGGCTACCACATTTTTGGTTCATCGCCCGAAAAACAGATTTATATCAAGAACGGGCAAGCCGAAATACACCCCATTGCAGGTACATTCAGAAGAACCGGCGACGACGAAAAAGATGCCGAACTCGCCCGCCAACTTCATGCCGACCCCAAAGAGTCTGCCGAACACGTCATGCTGGTGGACTTAGCTCGCAACGACCTCAGCCGCAGTAGCGACCAAGTAAAAGTGGAAACATTCAAAGAAGTACAGTTTTATAGCCATGTCATCCATTTGGTCTCAAAAGTAACAGGCAGAATGACTGCGGGAACCAATCCCTTGCAGTTGGTGGCAGACACTTTTCCGGCTGGCACACTCTCTGGTGCGCCCAAGCACAACGCCATGACACTCATCAATCGCTATGAAACTACCAATCGGAGTATCTACGGTGGAGCCATTGGCTTCATGGATTTTGATGGCAATTTTAACCATGCTATCGCTATCCGTACTTTTTTGAGCAAAAATAACACGCTTTTTTATCAGGCAGGCATGGGTGTTGTGGCAAAATCGGTCATCGAAAACGAAATGGCAGAAGTCGGTAATAAACTCGGTGCTTTACGCAAAGCAATGAGTGAGGCGGAGCGTTTGTAAGCTGTTTGTCAAGAAAAGTATAATTTCGGCAAAAAATAATTTAGATTAGATAATGAAAATCCTCGTCCTCGACAACTACGACTCGTTTACCTACAACCTTGTCTATATGCTCAAAGAACTGGAGCAAGAGGTATCGGTGCATCGTAACGACAAAATCTCTCTTGAAGCCGTAGCCAACTACGACAAAATCCTCCTGTCGCCAGGGCCAGGCATCCCCGAAGAAGCAGGTATCTTGCTCGACGTTATCCGTGAATACGCCCCCACAAAAAGTATCTTGGGTGTTTGCTTAGGCCACCAAGCCATTGGCGAAGCCTTCGGTGCGTCGCTTCACAACATGGGCGATGTACTCCACGGCGTTACAACTAAATGTATCATTACCGACCCAACAGAAAGGCTTTTTCAGGGTATTCCCCCCGAAATCAACGTCTGTCGCTACCATTCATGGACAGTGGTACCTGAAACCATGCCTGACGATTTGAAAATAACCGCAGTGGACGAAGACGGTTTTGTGATGGCCGAAGCCCACACCCGTTACGATGTGCGAGGCGTGCAGTTTCACCCCGAAGCGTATTTAACCGAATACGGCAAAGAATTGATAACTAACTGGTTGAAAACAAAGTAATGATGAAAGAATACCTAAATCTATTGTTGGCACAACAAAGCCTCAGCAATAGCCAAGCCCAGCAGGCCCTATTGAGTATTGGGCGAGGCGAGGTAAATGCCGCACAAACAGCCGCTTTTCTCACAGCGTTAGCGATGCGCCCCATTACGGTGGACGAGTTAGACGGTTTTAGGGCAGCTATGCTCGAACTTTGCATAGGCATTGACCTCTCGGCCTTTGATCCGATGGACGTGTGTGGTACTGGTGGCGATGGTAAAGACACCTTCAACATCTCAACTACTGCTGCTTTTGTGGTAGCGGGTGCGGGACAATCCGTTGCCAAAAATGGCAATCATGGCGTTTCGTCTTCCGTTGGTTCTTCCACTGTTTTAGAATACCTCGGCGTAAAATTCAGTAACGACCCCGACTACCTTCGACACAAAATCGAAACTGCAGGAATCTGTTACCTCCATGCACCACTGTTTCATCCAGCCATGAAGTACGTTGCCCCTATTCGCAAAGAGTTGGGCTTCAAAACATTTTTCAATATACTTGGTCCTCTGCTCAATGCCGCATTTATCCAAAAGCAGCTTACCGGTGTTTACAGCGCCAATGTTGCCGCCCTATATACGGGTATTCTACAAAAAACAAGGTCATCCTTTGCCGTTTTGTATAACTTAGACGGTTACGACGAAATCTCCCTCACGGGTACGTGCAAGATTATTACCGAAAAGGGAGAAGAACTACTAAATGCACAAGACTTTGGTTTTCAGTCTATTAACGAAAAAGATTTATATGGTGGTGACTCGCTTGAAGAGGCCGCTCAAATTTTAACAAAGGTATTAGCTAACGAAGGCACACCTGCCCAAACAAACGTTGTGTTGGCAAATGCGGCCATAGCCCTTCGTGCTGCCGACACCTCGTTGAGTCTTTCGGATGCCTTACAAAAAGCAACCGAATCGCTCCAAAGTGGGCGAGCGTATGAGGCATTGAAAAAATTAGTGCAAGAATAATAGTGTATCTAAAAGTCGAAAGTTAATTTTAAGGGTAAAAACGCCTAAATTTCGATTTAAGAAAGTATACTCAACGGTTTCACTCGAAAAGCGATATTGATTTGTTGGTTGAGTTGGAGCCAATGACTCCTCTTGAAAAAGGAGAGACTCTATTGTCCCTTTGGGAAGAATTAGAGCAATTATTAGGTCGAAAAATAGATTTATTGACGGATCAACCCATAAAAAACCAGGTCTTGAAACAAAATATCGAAAAAACCAAGTGCATGATTTATGAACGAACAAGTAAGGAAATGGCTTATTGACATTGAACAAGCAATCAAAAGCATTGAATCTTTTACTGAAGATGTGAAAAGTTTTACCATTTATCAGACTGATTTGAAGACCAAAAGTGCCGTTGAGAGACAGTTGGGTATTATTGGGGAAGCAATGACCAAAGTACAAAAAGTTGAACCTGTTTTACTCACCAGTGCAAAGCAAATCATTCAACTACGAAATCGGCTTGTTCATGCCTACGATAGCATTGATGATACAATTATATGGGCTATTTTACATAATCATTTGCCCATATTGAAAGAAGAAATAACAGGATTATTGTATTTACCATGAACATTTTAGATAAAATTATCGCTCACAAACGGATTGAAGTAGCTGCCCAAAAGCAACAAGTTTCTGTCTCTGAACTCGAAACGTCTGGCTACTTTGGTAAAACGTGTGTGTCACTCAAAAGCGCACTGCTCACTTCTCACGCTACGGGCATCATTGCCGAATTCAAGCGTAAATCCCCATCCAAAGGCATCATAAACGACCAAGTGAGTGTTAAAGACGTAACTAATGGATATGTCAATGCTGGGGTTTCAGGGCTTTCGGTATTGACCGATTACCAGTTCTTTGGTGGTTCGTCCACCGATTTACATAATGCCCGTGAGGCCAATCGGCAAACACCCCTACTCCGTAAAGATTTCATGGTGGACGAGTACCAAATCCTCGAAGCCAAGTCGTGGGGGGCCGATGTTATCTTGCTCATTGCGGCCAACTTAACGCCAGCTGAAGTGAATCAGTTTGGGAAATTTGCCCAGAACCTTGGCTTAGAAGTCCTACTTGAAGTACATGACAATCAAGAACTTAGCTCTCACTTGTGCCAATATGTGGACATTGTCGGCGTAAATAACCGTAACTTAAAAAACTTTGCCGAACAAAACGTAAACGCTTCTTTGGAACTTGCTGAACTAATTCCAGCAGAGTTTGTGAAAATTTCGGAAAGTTGTATCAGCCAGCCCGAAACCATTGAGCAGCTCAGAGAAGTAGGTTATAAAGGCTTTTTGATTGGCGAAAATTTTATGAAAACGACTAACCCAGCATTAGCGATTCGTGAGTTTGTTGAAAAGATGAAAAACCTGCAAAGTGTTTAATTTCACAACCCCAAATAACCAGTAACCCTATGAAAGTTAAAGTTTGTGGCATGAGAGAAACCAACAACATCCAAGCATTGTTGGCCGTTCAACCCGATTACATCGGTTTTATTTTTTACGAAAAATCCCCCCGTTTTGTTGGCGACTCGTTAGATGAAAATCTACTTAAATCCTTCCCTCGCTCTACCAAAAAAGTAGGTGTTTTCGTAAATGCTACTGTGGACACTATCCTCAAAAACGTCAAACGTTACGCACTTGACTTTGTGCAACTTCATGGAGACGAAACCCCCGATTTTTGCCGAAGTATAAAATTCAAAGGGGTGAACATCATCAAGGCTTTTGCCGTGGACGAAACGTTCAACTTCAATAAATTAAACAATTACAAACCTGTTTGCGACTTTTTCCTTTTTGATGCTAAAGGGCAAAACCGAGGTGGCAATGGCACCACATTCGACTGGTCAGTATTAAATCGTTACGACAACGAAAAGCCATTTTTTCTGGCTGGCGGCATTTCTGCAGACCACGCCAAATCATTACAAAACCTGACTGGTCTCAAAATCCACGCCATTGACATCAATAGCCAATTTGAGATAGCACCAGCGCTAAAAGATGTCGAGAAAATCAACTATTTCCTTCAAAAACTCAATCCTGTTGAAGTAGAAGTGTAAAGCCTTCCTATATAGAAAAGATATAAAAGCCGCCAAAATCAATAAATGCAATGACAACAACGCAACTTCAATCACCCTATCAGGTCAATCCCCGAGGCTATTACGGTAAGTTCGGCGGAGCTTTTATTCCCGAAATGCTCTATCCAAACGTAGAAGAACTACGTGAAAACTACCTTAACATCATGGCTGAACCTGCCTTTCAAGAAGAATTTGACAGTCTTCTAAGAGATTTTGCTGGCCGCCCAACACCTCTATTTTTGGCCGAACGCCTTTCCGAAAAGTACCATACTACTATATATTTAAAGAGAGAAGACCTTTGTCATACTGGTGCACACAAAGTCAATAACACCATAGGGCAAATTCTCATTGCCAAACGGCTCGGCAAACATCGTATCGTTGCCGAAACTGGCGCAGGTCAGCACGGTGTAGCTACTGCTACGGTTTGTGCACTTATGGGCTTAGAGTGTATTGTCTATATGGGTGAGCTTGACATTCAGCGACAAGCACCAAACGTAGCTCGTATGAAAATGCTTGGTGCCGAAGTTCGGGCGGCAACTTGTGGCTCCAAAACACTCAAAGATGCCACCAACGAAGCCATGCGTCATTGGATCAATAACCCCGTTGATACACACTATATAATAGGTAGTGTAGTTGGACCACATCCATACCCAGACATGGTAGCTCGTTTTCAGTCCGTTATCTCTCAAGAAATCCGTTCTCAACTCTTACAAAAAACAGGTCGAGAAACTCCCGACTATGTACTTGCTTGCGTAGGAGGAGGTTCCAATGCAGCGGGAGCCTTCTATCACTTCTTAGACGAACCTTCCGTTAAGTTAATAGCCCTTGAAGCTGCTGGCATGGGGGTCAATTCGGGCCATTCTGCAGCTACTACTGCACTTGGCAAACCAGGCGTGTTACACGGCAGTCGATCTATCCTGATGCAAGATACAGACGGACAGGTAATAGAACCTTACTCTATCTCAGCAGGACTCGACTACCCAGGCATCGGCCCCATGCACGCCCATTTATTTGAGACAGGAAGAGCCGAATTCTGCCCCATCACCGACGACGAAGCCCTTAAAGCTGCTTTTGAATTATCTAAATTAGAAGGCATTATTCCAGCTCTTGAATCTGCTCATGCGCTTGCATATCTCCATAATAGAGCGTTTTCACCCAACGATGTGGTAGTCATAAACCTCTCAGGTAGAGGTGATAAAGATTTAGCAACGTACATGAAGTATTTGTGAATAGTATGAAAACAATCGGGTTATTTGCTTTTGGGGCAATAGTAGCACTATTTTCGTTACTAATGCTCACAAAAATTACCCCTTATTTCCCAACCTATCAACCAATTGAGTTCTTAACAACCAAAACTGACCAAATCCTTGCCAAGCAGCCTTTTAAATGGGCATTTTATATGCATATCACCAGCAGTTGGTGGGTAATGCTCACAGGGTTAATTCAGTTTATTCCAAGTATTGTTCGTGCCAAACCACACTGGCATCGGTTGTCTGGTAAAATTTATGCGTTCTCTATTTTAGCATTAGCCGCACCATCCGGGCTAATTTTAGCCTTCTATGCCAATGGTGGATTGCCAGCCAAAGTGGGGTTTTCCATGCAATGTCTTGTTTGGTGGAGTATTACTTTTTTAGCGTGGCGAGCTATCAAACAAAAAAAATGGCTTTTGCACACACAACTCATGGTCAGAAGCTATGCCGTAACCCTGGCCGCCATGAGCCTACGGATAGGTAGTTATGTGATGATTTATTATTTAGGTACAAAACCCATCGAAACCTACCTCACCGTTACATGGCTTTCATGGACAGGCAACCTACTCATTGCCGAATTGTTAATCCAAATCGGATTCGCCAAAATGTTACTTACCAATGCAAAAGTTGGTTCATAGACATGAAAAAGCATTTCCATTCAGCATAACAGCATATTGCATACGTACAGTTGAACCTAAAATCCCAACATAATCATGAAAAAAGCCCCTATTATTCTAACAATCACCCTGTTAATTGTTGTAGCAGGAGGCTATTACTTCTACAAATCGTCGCAGGCCAAAGCAAAATCGCTCAAACTCCAAACCCACAAAGAGGCAATAGACACGCTACGTGCCAACGAAAACACCCCAACCAAGCCAGTTGAACATACCCCAATACTACCCGATTCCAGTCTTCGTATATTACAGCAATACAACCTCTCCAGTCTTTGGTGTAATCCTGACACTATCCTCGCCTCCGAAAACCGCTTCGACGGTTTCTATGGCAACGACCACTATCGTATCGAAATATACTTCTCAGAAGTAAATCAAGACGTAGCATTGCCACATATTTTCCATGTCAAAGGCAAAAGCCGGTACAAAAAAAACATAACCCCTTTTGATGGGCAAATTCGCATAGAGTCTGTATCAGCTTTTAATGACCCCAATATTTCAAAAGAAGACATGGACATAAAACAAACATACTCCCTCAAAGGTGTTTTTACGCTAAAAGAAGACTCCACTCGGCAAGGTTCTGGTGTGTTTGAAGGAAATGTTCAAATGGATTTTTCCATAAATAATGAAAATCAAGTACAACCATGGTTTTTTACACCAACCACACCAGCCCAAGGAAGTGGATTCAAGTTTGAAGGCCAGTGGACCAGCAACAAAACAGCTACTCAAAAACCTGTTATCTGGGCAAAAGACCTTTTCATGTTCGCCAACAACATACTCAAAAATTTCAGTATTGGTGAGCGTGATGTCGAAATTAACCCCAAATACCGTCATTTAGGTTGGGACAACTACTGGGAAATAGAAGAATGGTGGGTCGAATCAAACCCTATTCAGTAAAAAGAACACTAAAAAATTCCTTGTTAGTACTAATTACCAACTTGTCATAATACATCTGGTAAGCACAAACACCACTTACTATCTCAAACTACGTGTACAATCGTTACAAACCCAGTTTGTAGCAAAAACATCAAAACAATGCAAAATCGTATCACTCAACTTTTTAAAAACAAATCAAAAAACGTCCTTAATATCTATTTTACAGCAGGGTTCCCACAACTCAACGACACTCGTACTATCTTACAAGCCTTGCAAGACGGTGGCGCAGATTTAGTAGAAATCGGCATCCCTTACTCAGACCCCATAGCCGATGGCGAAACCATTCAACAAAGCAATCAAACTGCCTTAGAAAATGGCATGACCCTCTCATTACTTTTTGAACAATTACAAGGCATACGCCCAACTATCCATACCCCCATTCTTTTAATGGGTTACATTAACCCTATTTTACAATTTGGTGTTGAAACATTTTGTCAAAAATGTCAAGAAATTGGCATTGATGGGCTCATCCTACCAGACATCCCACTCGAAGTATATCAAGAAGAATTCAAACCCATCTTTGATCAATATGGCTTATTAAACATCTTTCTCATCACTCCTCAAACTTCCGAAACCCGCATCCGTCAAATTGATACGCTTTCCGAGGGCTTCATCTACATGGTATCGTCTGCCAGTGTCACAGGAGCCAAATCTGGTATTAGTTCCGATCAAGAAATCTACTTTAAAAGAATAAATAATCTGAAATTAAAAAATCCACAATTAATTGGTTTCGGTATTTCCACCCCCGAAACATTTCTCCATGCCTGTCAATATGCTAATGGTGCTATCATCGGTAGTGCATTCATTAAAGCTATAAATCAGTCAAATGACGTAGTATTGCCCAAAACAATAATAGACTTCACAAAAAACATCAAAAAAAATTTATAACCTAACTTCCTGTATTTCTGCATATTGCAAAAATACATTTAATATTTCTCAACATATTTTGGAGTAAGCACTTGACAAATGAAAAAAAAGCCTGCATCTTTGCAGTCCCAAAAGAGGGGAAGGCATCAAAGAGAAAGCGAAGATGTCAACAATA
>JBGAVQ010000118.1:0-16007 GCA_044228045.1 Spirosomataceae bacterium | reverse complement strand
AAGGTAGCAAATGCCCTGGATTTGCAACAAAAAGAGTAAGCATTCGCTCGGTCATTACCCCCGAAATCAGTGGCCCTACCTTTGTTTGCTCTGGTTCAGAAATTAAGCTGAATGCTTCTGTAAATCCAGCCGGAAGCTATACCTATAGTTGGAAATTGGGCGGAAGCCAAGAAGGAACAGGCAGTAGTCTTAGTGTTACAAAAGGTGGCAGCTATACCTTAGAGATACAAGACGCTAATCAATGTTTTTATACCTCCAAGGCCAGTGTTGTGGAGTTGCGGGCATCGCCTGCGGTCATTATTAAGGTCAGTTCGGCGAGTCCCTATGTCAAAACACCGCTTACGATTAGCTTCATTTCAGAAACAATATTGCCTTCGGGCTTGCCTGTTAGCTATAAGTGGTACAACAATGGGTCAGTTATTAGCACAGCAACCAGCCCTACACTAACATTAACCAGTGTAGGATATTACCTCATCAAATTACAAGTATTATTTGGTGGGTCAGATGGATGTAGCAACACCTCCAACGAGATAGAGTCCATCATTGACGGCACACCAACTATCATTACAAGTACACCACAAGCTACCAACGAACTCGACCTGCGGGTAAGCCCAAATCCGTTTGTGAGTCAGTGTTTAATAGAAACCACATTACCTTTGCAAGAACCCAAAGCTACCATGCAACTCTATGACGGTCAGGGTCGTGAGATAGAACGCTGGGAGTTGGAAGGTAGCCGACGGCATGAGGTATTGGTGTCAGGTGAGACCTTGCCAACTGGATTGTATGTTATCAAACTGAATGCAGGTTTACACACAATCACTAAAAAAATAGTGAAATGGTAAGAGATTATGTCATTTTTTTTCTAACTTTAAGTGGCAAACCAGAGACACCACTAAGCCAATTACTAAGTAACCACTGTAAAGCGAACGCTTAATTACCCATTTCATTATGAAAAAATACATCACACTTCTGTTAATTGTATTGACTGGGGCTCTACAAGGAATTAAGGCGCAAACTAAGATTGACCAGATATTTAAGGTGGATCGCTCGGCATTTAAGTGTAAAGTAGATGAAATCTCAGAAACTGATGTCTATTTTATGATGCTGGACGACCCAACTAAGAAACGTCAGATGCTACCCAAAAAAACACTCTGGAAAATTGTTTTTTTTGATGGAGCCGAAGAACTCATCAACGAGCCAGCCGAAGAAGTAAAACCAACCAAAGACTTAATCTACAAAAAAGATAAATCAGTCGTAGAATGTAAGATTCTCAGAATTACAGAAAAAATTATTGAATACCGCATGAATGCTTCCGAAGCGAGTCCACTTCGAGAAATAGAGCGTAAGTTAGTGTCTAAAATTACTTATGCAGATGGCACAACCGAAAGCATGGACGGCAAAAAACTAAGTAAGAAAGATGCGAAGTCTTCAGATAAACCAGCAAAAGATGCCAAGGCTTCTGATAAAGTTGCAAAGGATGTGAAAGCACCAGATGCTCCTGTAAAAGTGGAGGAAGAAGTTGAAACCAAAAAGAAAGGCTTATTCAAATGGGGCAAAAAAGTACAAGAACCCAAAAAACCAAAAGTGAAAGAACCAGAGCTATGAAATTCATCCAAAGATGTTTTCACAAGCCCTGTCAACCTAAAATTCTAATGTACATTATCTGTCAGTGTAAAGTTGGAGTTATTGTAATATAAAATGCACTCTCCATCTTTGCTAATTCTAACTAACCATTGCCACAAGCTATTTATTCACTCATTTGCTTTTATGAAAATGAAACTGTTCACCCTCACTATTTTCTTATTTCTCTCGGTAGTTAATCTATCCAAGGCTCAAAACATGATTTATTTCATGGGAGGAGAGGTACAAGAAGGCCCTATTGTTGAAATAGGCGAGAAAGTAAAGTACAAAGACTCTCGTGGTGTTACTCGCTCTATTGATAGCGACAAGATTATCATGGTCATCAATAAAAGAGGTGATCTGCTGGTAATCAGTGAGTTAAATATGATGAATGCTGGCCCAAGAGCCGAAACCATTCAGAAGTTTTTGGCGGGTATCGAAGTACCCAATACCGAAAACAAAACACACTTCTTGATTAAAAAATTCTCGGTGGACACCCCTACTCCCCTCACGGTAATCAAAGTAGATACCATTCAGGTAGATAACGAAGAGGTTATCAATTACCTTACCGACAAAGGAGATGTGGCCTCTACTCCTAAGAATGAATTGTTAGGAATTTTTTATCGAGATGGCTCTCACAAACTCATATCTGAGGCAGAAATGATTGCCAACTACATTCCAGAAATTAGAATGGCTCTTGATAAAGCCAAAACAGAGAAACTCGCACCCGTATCACAACCCACCAATGCCATTACTTCGGTTACACTTACACCAGAGCAAGTGGCCAGTTTTCAAACCAAAGGAGAGTTGAAAATGCGTCAATTCATTGATTATTTGAATGTAATTGTTGACAAAAATAGAGATGGAGATGCCAGAGACAATGCCATAGATTTGGCTTGCAAACTGTTTTTGAAAAGTGCAACTATGGAGGTTAGTTCTGTTAACCGACCAAAAACCATTAAAAAGTCCATACGCACCTACCTAAGCGAACTAAAAATGACAGCCTACGACCAAGTAACTATTAGCGTGGGGAGCATGGCTTATGTACGTGACCTCACCGAACAACCCGATGGTACTTATGAAGGTGAAATTGAGTTTGAACAAGAGTTTTCGGGTGAAAAAAATGGAAAAGAAGCCTACTCTGACTTGACCCGTAAACGAGGCAAAGTAAAAGTTGAACGTAATAATAACTACGTTGACGGCAAAATACAAAAAGAATGGGACGTGTTTTTGGGAAGCATCAAGGTAGTAGCCACTCAAAAAAAGGAATAACGAATCAACTCGAAAAATGAAATTTTTAATCACCCTTGGCCTAATTGTGTTTGTAGGTAGCTTGCAGGCACAAAATCTGAAAGAATCGTTAGACAAAATAAAATCTTATGTAAAAGAAATTCAGTTGGATAAATCGTCGGTCAATCAACAGTTTTCGTATGAGGCTGCTACACCGTATGATGTCAAACTGACCGTTACTACCACCGACTCAAAGGGCAAGTCGGCAGAAGAAATATTTGTGTTTAATCTCGGCTTTTTTGACAAAAACTTTGTGAAGCGCACCGCCTCCGACAAAATGATGAAAATTGAGATGCAAGCGGCGCAAAACTTAAAAGTGGTTGAGCATACCAAAAACGGTGAAAAGCAAAACTATGATAGCGAAATTACCTTATTGGCCAACAACATTGACGATGCTCGTGAGTTAGAGAAGTTCTTGAAAGATGCCATCCCCGCTGCCAAAACAGCATGGGAGGCCAGTGTCAAACTTCCCAAAGACGACCTTGTGCAACTAAGCACATGGTTTGAGCAACATATTACAGAGTTTGGTACCGTGAAACAGTCAATCAAAAAAGCAGCGAATGCCAAAGACAGAGCTGTTTTGACAATAGAAAAGACAGAAGGAAAAAAAACGACAGAAAACCAGTACGAGTGGAGCTGGGGTGATTTGATAGAGAACAACTTGGCCGTAAACATTAGTGGCAAAGAAATCAGTGTAGTTGCCCAAACTCAAAACAAAAATGAGTTTGTTCGGATATCCGAAAACGGAAGTATCAAAGAATACGACAAAGAGATTCGTTTTTTTGCCCCTACGCCATCCGAGGCAAAGGTGTTGGCTATGGCTATCCAAAAAATGATTCCATTGGCTCGCAAAGAACTCCAAGCCCGCACCCCAAAGCCCAACTCTTCCGTTGATGGATTCAAGCAGTTGAAAGACTTGGTTGGCGATTTTTCGGTTAATACCAGTGATTTTAAGCAAAAAATAGATGCCACTTGCATAACCAATTATATGGTAAATAGCACTATAAAAGGCAAAAGCAAAGAAGAAACCTACGGGTTTAATTTTGGCGACTTAGGTACTTATAAACTGAACATTTCTCGGGAGTTTATAAAAATTAGTGCCAGCACCATTGACAACAAAAAGTTTGTGAGCCTAAGCACCAACGGCATTGCACAAAACTATGACAACAGTGTAGATTTTTATGTAGAAGACATAGAAAAAGCAAGGTATTTAATGGCTATTTTGCCCGTTATTTCGCAAGGATGTAAGCAAGCACCCAAGGCCGAAACTTTTGATTGGATGGCCCAAAAAATCAAAAATGCCAACTTACAAGGTTATTCACAAGAACTTGTTTATCAAGAAGATGGTAGTAAGTGTAAATGGAAATTTACAGTTTCAGAGGCATCCTCTAAAAAAACAACAGAAACCGTATTTGAGTTTAATCTGTATGATATCGAACCCAAAGCAATTACACTCGATGTATCTGGCAAACTTATTTATGTAAATAGCGGAACTCTGAACAAAGAAAAATTTATCAAAAACTTTAAGGAAGGCAAACCTGGGTTTACTAATGAGTTGCCCATTATCATGGACTCATTAGAAGATGCCAAAAAAGTAGCGGTAACCATCAAGCAATTAGTAGAAACATGTAAAAAATAAACACCTTACCAAAAAGGGGGTAAGTGGTTGGGCATAACTACTTACCCCTTTGTTATTTTTTAGCAAACGGTTCTTGCTTACGTAGAACAACTTGGTATCTTTGCTTTTTGACGTTCACCTAATACGCCATAACTTGAAAAATAGATGAGAAAATACTTTTTTACCCTTATTATCTTCCATTTTTTTTCAGGCATAAATGCACAAGTCGTTGTGCCTGACACCGTTACAGTTCAAGATACCGTAACCATCAGGAAACTCGCCCTTAACCGAATTAACGGGTTCGCCTCGCTACTCAATCTAATTCGCTCTAATGAGCAAGAAGACTCTCAAATAAAGTTTTCGATAACCAACAGCTATGCTGCTAATAATCCTAATCAGCTTTTTTTGACACCCCAAATACTGATTGAAGACGACATTGACCCCCGCAACGTGTCGTATCTCAAACGAGGTGATAACAAAAAAGTAGAAGAATACCTCAGTCGCTTTGATCAATTGTATAACAAGAGCGAAGGTGAAGGAACGGTTAAGTTTACAGACATACGGGTCTCTAATTTAAAAATGACAGATTCGCTATATGTGAAGGTTTTTTTTAAGTCACAATTTCTTGATAAACGCATCAATGAACCCAATGACCCGCCTTACAAGCAAGTAGTTCGTGTGGCAGACCTTCGGGTTCAGAAAGTTGATCGCCGCTGGAAAGTTTACATCGCTCGTGTAGCCTTTGCCAGCCCACGAGACTCTCTGAGTTGGAATCAGAACGACGTAGAAATAAAACAAACCGCTCAAATTAGAAATCAAGCAGATGAAGAAGCCGAAAAAGCCAATCAAGAAATTGCACGTAAGATGCAAGAATACAGGCAATTGTGCATTGAAGGCGAAAGGCTAATTGACCAAGGAAAATATGAAGAAGCGATTGATAAATTTACCTTAGCCCAAGCCAAAAATGCACTTGGTGAAAAGCGAGCCGAACAGGGACTATCCAAAGCACGAGGGATTCTTGCTAATAAGAAAAACGATGACCTGCTATTTGCCAAGAACCTCGTCACCGAGATGGAAAACTTCTATGCTCGCCGAAAATACTCCGAAGCACTTAGTAAAGGACAGGAAGCTATTGTCCTAAACCCCAACGATGCCAACGCCCTGCGCTTAATAGCTGAAATTACAGATAAAAAAGCCGTTCATGATAACCTAAATGAAAAATTCTTACTCTGTAAAAATCCAGACGACCACAAAAAACTAATTGGTGAATATAACCGCCTTCTCAAACAAGACGAAAATAACCCTGACTGGTACTTTGGTTTAGCCAGAAGTTACATGGCAATGAACGACTTAAAAGCTGCCGAAAACAACCTCAAAAAAGCGCTTGAACTTGATAGAACATTTGAAGATGCCATCCTGACAAGGGTCGAACTTTTTAAACTAAAAAATGACTTGCCCAGTGCCATTGCCGACTTAGACAAATTTGTGGCCCTGCAACCCAAAAACGCCCAACAATTATCGGAGCTGGGTAAACTCCGTTTTCAGGCTGGCAATGCCAAGCGAGCAGAAGAACACTTCAACAAAGCAGTAGCTTTAGCACCTGACGATCCGGATATTGTATTCAACAGAGGAATGTTCTACGAACTTACTGGAAGAGTTGATTATGCCCGTGAGGATTTCTCAATTGTTATCCGCAATGGCAAAGTTCTCTTACCTGAAGCCCTTTACCACCGAGGATTTGCTTTGACCAAACTAAAAAGATACAAAGAAGCAGGTGCAGATTTTACCAAAGCCCGATCGCTCAACCTGAAAGACCCTATTGCGCTAACAAGGATGGATAGCATCAGTATGGCACTTTATGAGCAAGGCAAAGACCTCATTAAGCAAGCTGCCTATGGACTTATTGATGGTAAACCCAAGGAAGAACTCGCCAAATCACAAAAGTTATTAGCAGATGCTATTCAAACATTTAACAATAGTATTTTTATCAAGCCCAACAACGCCGAATCCTGGTTTATGAAAGGGCAAGCTTACGATGTTCAGAAACTATTCAGAAAAGCCATTGAAGACGGCTATGACAAAGCAGTAGAGTTTAACCCTCGGCAAGCCATGTTTTTTTACAGAAGAGGCATTGCCCGGTATAATCTTGGAGCCTATCTATTGGCACTCGAAGACTTTAATTATGCCTATGGCGTAAACGACAAATACTACTTTGCACTCGCCTACAAAGGAGTCACCCAAATAGCACTCAAGCAGTATGTAGATGCTCGCAGTGCCCTTTTGTTGATTAAAGAAGTAGAAAAAGACATACTCAAAAATCCAGACTATAACATGGATTTCTTTGCCGTATTGTATGATAACTTGGGTAGATGCGAATATGAAATAGGCAAAAATGATAACACCCATTACGAAGCAGCCATTGCAGCCTACAAAAAGTCTATTGAATACAATGCCTACGACAACCCCCAAGCCTACCATTACTTAGGAAAAGCCTATTTTGCTACCAACAAAGTCGAAAAAGCCATAGAAGAGTACAACAATTGCATAAAGATACCTAAGGCAACGGTCAAATATGACCAAAAAATAGAGGTGTATCTCAACATGGCAGAGGCCAATGAGTTGCTCAAAAAATATAACGAAGCAAGTATTGCCTATACCGAGGCAATGCAGTTAGAACCCCCAAGCAACCAAGTAGCAACATTGCTCCAAAAGCGAGGAACAGCCTACTTTTTGGCCGAAAAGTATGACTTAGCCTCCAAAGATTTTGAGTCGCTTATCCGCAGCGATTCGTTGGCAATGTCAGCCAGTAGTTGGGCCAAAGTAGGAGTAGCCAGCATTTATCAAACACAGAGCGATGCCGCCATATCATATTTACAAAAAGCACAAGCCAAAGAACAAAACCCGCTCGAACAAGCCAAAATACAATATTCATTAGCCTGTGCATATCTGCAAAAATCTGCTGATACCGAAGCGGTTGCGTTTTTTGATAAGGCATTTCAAGTAACGGAACTTAAGGCTATTCTCAAAAAAGAAAAATTAGATAAACTCCTGCAAACGGCAAGACCTGGCTATGCTGACTCCAAAGACTTTAAGAAAAAATACATAAAATAACCTGAGCCGATGAAAAGGTGGCTGTGCTTGTTGATGCTTTGTAGCTACACTTTTCAAGTGATGGCACAGTCCCGTATTTTTGGGAGCATTACCGATGCCATTACTAATCAACCACTTAGTGCGTCTATTGTGTTCAAAAGTAAGGGAAATCCATCCACTATTTTTCAAAGCAAAACCAATGGACAATATAACGTATCATTGCCCGAGAATAGTGATTCGATGATTGTGGAACAAACGGGGTATCGCACGTTTGGGATTTTGATTAACCAACAATCATTAACCAGCGAAAATCTCCAATTAGACATTCGGCTTGTTCCGAAAGACAAACAAAAAAACAACCAAGTTTATCAGCAGTCAGAGCAGCAGCATACCGTACTCAACACCAAGTCCAAAGACAAAGGAGAGCAGGTGTTTGTCTTTCAGGCAGTTGATGCACTAACCAATGAGGCACTTTCTGCTGAATTCTTATTGATTTCTACTGCAACTGGAACACATACAAATTACTCAACTACCAAAAAAAAGAATAGCTTTGACGTGATTTTTACACGGAGGGACATCGTCGCTGTAGAAGTTGAAGCCGAGAACTATCAGAAATACCGAGGCAACCTTATTATAGATGTGCTAAATACCGAGCCAAAAAAGAATATCGTTCGCTTGGTAAAAGCCGAGAGCGCACTCAATTTGATTGTTACGGGAGTTGACGATAAAGACAAAGACAGAATGCGCTGTGAGCTGATAGACCCTACATCGCAAAAAAAAATCCAACTCAAACAAATCGAAAAAGATCGGTTTTCATGTGTTATAAAAGATAAGATGACCTATCAAGTCCATGTATTTTTGGGGAATGAACTGGTTCATCAAGAAAACTATGTAGCAAAGAAGGGTCTCAATACCCATTATCTTAAGATTACAGGTTTACAAAATCCACCCCTAACCGAATCATTAAATCTATCCAGTGCATCTGGCAAAATAACGATCTATTTTGAGCAAAGTTTACCCGATTTGCGCCCCGATGCCAAAATTGTACTCGATCAAATAGCAGTTTCGTTGTTAGTCAATAAAGATTTAAAAATAGAACTCACGGGCCATACCGACAATGTAGGTAAATTTGATTTAAACATGGCATTGTCAGAATACCGAGCCAAAATTACCAAAAGTTATTTGCTCGAAAAAGGCATTCACGAAGACCGCATCAAGTGGACACCCAAAGGCAGCACTACCCCTGTTGCCCCAAATGATACAGAGGAAAACAAACAAAAGAATCGTAGAGTCGAAATTGTAATTCAATAACTACTTAGGCATTCAATCGTATGTCGAACCAATTAAAGATAGTGGTAAGTTTGGCTGCATCAACCGACGAAGGTAGGGTGCGTAGCCACAACGAAGATGATTTTGTGATTATTCCGGATGTAGTAACAACCGAAGGCCTAAGCCCAAGCAGCAAGTCGTTTGTTTTGGGCAACGCAGGATGCCTGCTCGTAGTAGCCGATGGCATGGGAGGAGCAGAAGCTGGTGAAGTAGCGTCACAATCTACTACCCAGTTGATTAAAAAATACGTGATTGCCAATCGCCTACCCAAGTACGACGAAGAAGACATCATTCCATTCGTACGATTCTTAGTGCAGAAGAGCTATGAAAATATCCTAAAAATTGTAGAAGAAAACCTCGAATACCGAGGCATGGGCACTACCCTTGTAACGGCTTGGGTTATTGGCAAAGTAGCGTATGTAGGGTGGGTAGGCGACAGCCGATGCTACCTCTACCGAAAGAAAAAAGGAATGACCCAAAAAACCGACGACCACTCGTGGGTATGGGAGATGGTAAAAAGTGGACAGATAACGCCACAAGAGGCCAATCAACACGAAAACCGCAACATTATTACTCGCTGCATCGGTGATTCTAAAATAGCACCTGTTGTGGACTTTGTTACGTTTTCGCTTGAGAAAGGCGATAAAATTTTGCTCTGCTCAGACGGCCTCAATACCATGATTGATGACCCCGAAATAGCAGAAATAATAGGCCGAGACTCTGACCTAAATGCTATAGCTGAGCACTTGATTTATGCAGCTAACAGAGCTGGCGGCGAAGACAACATCACCGTAGCATTACTTGAGGTGTTGGAGCTTTTCGATTCAAAGCCACATAAGAAGAAGGGTTTCTGGCGTAAAGTAGCCAATATGTTCAATAAGTAAATCTTCTATTGAACAAAATCATAAAGCTACGAGCGAATCGTTTAGTTTATGCTTTTTTAGTAGTAATGTTTTGATAGTCAGTGGTTAAAGGGCAGTCCTGTTGCCCACTGTAAACAAAATACTGTCAACCTAATCATACAGTAATCAATTTTATAAGGAATACACCATGAGCAATTTTAGTGAAGGCGATGTTTTTCATAACCGCTATAAGTTGTTGCAATATATAGGTGGCGGCGAGCTTTCTGAAGTCTGGAAAGTCTATGACGAATTGGCTGGAATCATCGTCGCCTTAAAAATCTATGTTCGAGTTGGAGATGCGGGCATCAAGCAATTCATCAAAGACTTTACCTTAACCGAGGCATTAAACCATCCGTATATCCTCAAACCTTCTCACGTAGATGTATGTGACCGCAGGCCCTACTTAATTTTGAAATATTGCAGCAGAGGTGCTGTTTCTAACCGAATTGAAGAAGGCCACGAGTATTACAGTTCGTTTTCTGAAAAAGATATTGCTATTTTCATGTCGCAAATTGGCGGAGCATTGGCGTACCTTCATGCCAACGACATCCTGCATCGTGACATTAAACCCGACAATGTATTAGTGGCTGACTCTGGTGAGTTTTTATTGACAGATTTTGGCATTAGCAAAAAAGCGAAGAGTTCGTTGTCTAAGGCTACTTCCAGTACTCAAGCCATTTCGTTTACTCGGCCTTATGCCCCGCCAGAAATATTAACAGGCGACTACGATGCCAAAAAAGACATTTTCTCGCTGGGCGTGACTTTCTACGAGCTCTTGACCGAAGAACTCCCCTTTGAAGGAAACGGTGGCACGGTATTGTTGATGGGTGGAAGTTTACCAAACTTGCCCGAACGCTTTTCGCCAGCACTAAACGCACTGGTGCGTAAATGTATGGCCAAAGACGGCGTTGATCGCCCAACAGCCGCCGAAATAGAGCAGTGGGCACAAGAATACCTCAAAACAGGCAAATGGCCTGTGGTTGAGACCAAGAGTATTAAAAAACGCTCTAAAAAAATACTTGATGACGAGCCTGTTGAAACCGAGTCGTTATTAAGTAAAATCTCTACCGGAGCCAGTAACCTTGGGCATAAACTATCAAATACTACGTCGCATACACTTGAAAATGTAAAACCCAGTGTATCCGAAATTTGGGCAAAGCATAGTAAAACGATTTTGTACGCATTGGGTGGTTTGGTAGTGGTATTGGTTGGATATTTTGCACTTACCAATATTGATTTTAGTTCTAAACCAGATCCTATCGTCCAAACAGAAACACAAAGCACCCCACAGCCTGATTCGCTGTTGAAGATAGCTCGCCAGCAAATAGAGGCCAAAGACTTTGAAGGTGCCAAAGCCTCAGCCCTGGCCATTGTTAAGCATGATTCGTCGGATGATGCGCAGAAAAAAGAAGCACAAGCTATTTTTAACAAAGCCAACGAGAACTCAATTGCAAAAAATGAGCAAACCCCAACAGTTGAGAATAAAGATGTTAAAGTAGAAGAAGCTAAAAATGTAGCAGAAGGGAAGAAAATAGAAGAGGAAAAGAAGATACAGAAACTGCTCCAATCAGCTAATGGCCACTTTGAGAACCGAGAATACATGGAAGCTTATCTCATCTACAAACAGTTGTGTGGCAAAAAGCAGTTTCCAGATTGCTCGAAAAAAGACGAAGCAGAGCAGAAGATTAGAAATGATGTAAAAGGAGCCATCAATGAAGGTAAAAATAAAATAGGCTCTAACCCAGAGGCAGCGTTGAATTTTTTCAGAACTGCTTTAGACCTCGTGAACAAATCGGGTATTGTTTTGCCAGAAGACCTTTACGGTCGTTATTTAGAAATTGGGAAATACGAACAACAAAGCACAAAAAATTACAAAAAAGCCCTAATTTACTTTGAGGCAGCCAAAATTTTCAGAAATACTTCAGATGTGAACCGATTGATTAAAGAATGCCAAGATCAGCAATGAACAACTAAAAACCATGAACAGCCGAGAACACCCCTGCCCTGATTGCAGATATCCCCGTCGGATGGATGAAGATTTCTGCCCGACTTGCCCTTTTCTGAAATCTCAACAAGATCAGAATAAATCCGCTTTTTCGTTTTTGTTTGATTGGGGCGGCGATTCCCAGAAAAAACAACCCGAAAAGCCCGTTTATCAAGAGCCACCGCCACCACCGCCACCTCCTGTGATGGAGAAAACCTATCCCCAGTATCCTCAATATCAGGAACCACCTGTTTCTCCGGTTTATCCGCAAAAACAAGTGCCCCCACCGCCTCCACCAGAACCCCCACGGTTGACCAAAAATCCACCAAAGGGAACATTCAACCCGTATTTGCAACAAGAAGTTGAAACCCCCAAGTTTCGTCTCACGTCGGTGCCCCGTCATAACGAAGTAAGTAGCAATACTGTTGAATTTGAGGGCGAGTCAGTGATATTGAACCGAAATACCTTAGACCGAGAGAACTATACCATATCGGGTCAAGAGCACGCCGTGGTAGAAAACATCAACGGACGTTGGTATATCAATAATCGCAGTAGTCTGAAAACTACCTATATACAAGTTAATTCTCCAACCGAAATCAAAGAAGGTGACGTGATTTTGCTTGGAGACCGCATGTTTATTTTTAGACCAGAGTAACTCAACTAACCATCAAACTCGTAACCGACGGATGTCAAAAATTCAATGCCGTCATTGTGGATTTAATAACCCAGCCAATTTAGAAGTTTGCGTGAAATGCAACAAGCCCTTTCATACAAACGTCGGGCAAAAATGGCTTACAAAGTTTACGCAACTTTTTCCAACATCAAAAAAAACACCTGCAGCTCCCGACAAACAGATAGATAAGATAAAAGACCTTAGTAATCAGGTTATTCTGTCTGCCGAAGGCGTACATTACGATGTAGGAGGTTTGTTAGGTAGAGGTGGGTATTGTGACGTTTATATTGGGCGCAACCAGCAAACCAACGAAAAAGTAGCCATTAAGTTATTGCGCTTTTGGGAGATTGTACAGCGTGCTCGTGAAGAGGTAGAAACCCGGTTTTGGTTTGAATACCGAATGGCACTCACCGACTCGCCCTATTTGGTAAAAGCTACTGAGCATGGCGACGTTGGTGGCAACCCATTTTACATCATGGAATGTTGCGAAGGTGGGGTATTAGGTGACCGCATTGGTCAAAAATGGACAGATACCCGCCTCCGCAAGTTAGCACAAGACATTCTGATGGGTTTGCAGGTATTACACCAGCAGGGCGTGGTACACCGAGACTTGAATCCGCAAAATATTATTTACAAAGACGGCAAGCCCAAACTGATTGATTGTGGTGTGTCGGGGCGTAAAAATGTAAAAATGACACAACACGCCCAAGTGCTGGGTACCGATGTATATTTGGCTCCCGAATGGTTCAATGCCGAGCAAAAAGAGGTGTTTTCTCGGCTACCAACCATTGATATTTATAGTTTTGGCTTGCTTATGTTTGAGGTAATTACGGGCGGGTCTAACCCATATAGCTCAGTGCCTGATTCTAATGATAAGAGAGACGCTTATGACGAAAAACTTAAAGCCTATTACGACAATGTTCAACATAATCGGTATCAGAACCTAATTGCGTACTACGAGGCAGGCAAGATTTCAGACTTTTGGGCAAGTCTTATTCAAAAGTGTTTGTTTGTTTCGCCCGAAAAGCGGTTTCAGCAAGTGTCAGAAATTATTAGTTTGCTGGGAAACCCTCAGCCCGACAACCACTGCCCCACTTGCGACTACCCGCTTCAACACCGACGAATGACCCAATGCCCTGATTGCCGCAACTATTTACTGACTAATGGCACCATGGGCTTACGAATTGTAATGGGAAAACGACAAGGACATTATGTGAACTTATCCTTGATTCAGCAGCACCACAATGCCATTACACTTGGCCGACTATTGGACGAACACGAGGTGCAAAATGACATCGTTCTCGAAGACATTGAAGACATGAAAACGGTGTCGAGGTATCATGCTACCATTGAAAAGTCAGAAAAAATGGGCCAATGGTTTGTACGAGATGGCCAATGGCGACCCAACCATGATGGTGAATATACTTGGCAATTATCCAAAAACGGCGTAATTGTCAATGGTACACGAGCCGATTATCTGGGATTACCTTTTTATCCTGACGACATTATTGCCATCGGAAATACCATGTTAAAAGTAGAATATTCGCCTGACTAAACCACAAAGATTGAATTAAGTAAGAACAAGTAGTGGCATGTGTTGGGTTTTAAGTGGATGTTTATTGTATTGAAAACCAATGAATTACTGCTTTTTGAAGACGGCATTTACATTTGCATGAATATTTAATAAGGCTGAATATTGAGGTTATCAATAATATCCAGTCATTATTTCATTCACTAATTCTATCATTGTAGTTAATACCCCTCAACCCCCAAACCGATATGCTTTATACCGAAGAACTCAAACGCACCATTCAGATTTCGCAATCTGTAGCCAAAGAATATTCTCACGACCAATTCACGCCAGCTCACTTGCTGTTTGCCCTCATGCACAACGACATCGGCATCGCCTCGTTGCTGGTATCGGTAGGCAAAGACGTAAACTATATAAAAGAATGGGCCGAAGTGCGCCTCGAATCACTTCCCCGTTACACTAAGGCTGTTGAAGAACCGTCAGCTGATGCCCAAGTTCGTAAAATTATTGAGATGGCCGAGCTCGTAGCCATGCAGCGCAGCCAGTCACTCATGGATCCGCTCAGTGTATTGGTTGCAGTACTCAAGCCGGGGTTGGGTTTTACTCCCGATCAACTCAAAACCTTGCCCCTGACCGACAAAGAGGTCATGCAAACCGACTTAGAGCAGCAAGCCATTGAAAACGCACTCGGCAACTTAACTACCCAAGGTGGCGAGGCCGACAAACAAGCCCCTGCTGCCAAAACCAATGCCCTACAAAAATATTGTAGCAACAAAACCCACATTGCTAAAGAAAACAAACTTGACCCCATCATTGGGCGAGAGCGTGAAGTACGCATGATTGCCGAAATTTTGGGGCGGCGCACCAAACCCAACGTTATTTTGGTGGGCGAGCCTGGCGTTGGTAAAACAGCCTTAGTAGATGGCTTTGCCCTTGATGTAGTGGCAGGCAAAGTGCCAGCATACCTCCAAAACTCAGATGTATTTGAACTTGACTTAGGTACATTGGTGGCAGGGGCCGCTTACAAAGGCGAGGTAGAAGACCGTATCAAAAGCATTTTGAAAGAAATCAAACAGTTTGATAAAGCCATCCTATTTATTGACGAAATACACATACTGCTCGACCCCAAAGGCTCTATGGGCTCAGGGGTAGCACAATTGCTCAAACCCGAACTGGCTCGTGGCGAAATAACCGTCATTGGGGCAACCACCCAAGACGAATACCGAAAGTACATAGAAGCCGACGAGGCCTTCAGCCGCCGCTTTGAGGTATTACGAGTAGAAGAACCCGATTTAATAACCGCCGCTCGGATGATTAAAACGCTTGTGCCTTTCTACGAAAAACACCACACCATAAAAGTTGGAGAAGGCACTGTGGATGAGGCGGTGAGGCTGGCCAAACGTTATGTAAAAGACCGCCGCCTACCCGATGCCGCCGTGGACTTGATTGACCGCACCATGGCCGCTATCAGAATGATGGACGATACCTCCAAAAAGGAGCTGGAAATACTAAAAACCGAAGCAGATGCCCTCATTGCTGAAATTGCTAACCACGACGAAGCCTCTTACCTAAAAGAACTGCGTTGGTTTTGGTACATGGTCAAGAGTAAAGTGAGTCATATCTTGCTCAATCAGTTAGACTCTGAAACACAACCAGAAACGCTCGAAACAGCCGAACCTTTGCAAGAATACATCCTGTCCACTATCAACGGATTGTTGATTTTGGCTGAAACCAAGCGAGATGTGGTTGAAAAAGCAGACATTGCCGCCATTGTTTCAGGCAAAACGGGCATTCCGTTGGGCAAGCTCCAAAGTAGCGAGAAGGATAAGCTACTCAAAATGGACGAAATTCTACAAAAACGAGTAGTAGGGCAAGAATACGGCGTAAAAGCACTTTGCGAAGCCATCTTAGAATCTCGCTCGGGGCTAATTAAGGCAGGGCAACCTATTGGCTCGTTTTTCTTGTTAGGG
>JBGAVQ010000117.1:0-16330 GCA_044228045.1 Spirosomataceae bacterium | reverse complement strand
GGGGGCAAATTGGAGGTATTATCAAACTCATTAATAGGCGAATCAGAACATGAAGCACCAAAATACACAAGGGCAAGCAAGCCCAAAAGGGTAGTTAGTTTTCTCATTGGATTGGGGTGATAGTTTAGAAGAAATGTATTATTTCAAATATAAAAAAAAGATTTACAACTTGTATTAGATGTTGTACTAAAATTATTAAACGGTACAGGATGGGGGTGGAATTTTTGGGTTTTCACCGCCGAAAACCTAATTTTACGCCTTATAATTAATAAAACTCATCGTTCATCACTATTTAACCATGCGATACACCGTTACTGCCGCTTTAATTTATGCCAATGGCCCCATTCATATTGGGCACTTGGCGGGTTGCTACATACCGGCAGACATTTACGTACGCTACTTGCGGGCAAAAGGAGCCGATGTAAAGTTTATTTCGGGTACCGACGAACACGGTGTACCCATTACCATCAGAGCACAAAAAGAAGGCATTACCCCCCAGCAAGTAGTGGACAAATACTACACCCAAATCAAAAAATCGTTTGAAGACTTTGGGATTAGTTTCGATATTTATTCACGCACCAGCAAGCAAATTCACCACGATGTTTCGCAAGAGATGTTCTTGAATCTGTATGAAAAAGGACAGTTTGTAGAAGAAATAACGGAGCAATACTACGACGAAAAAGCCCAGCAGTTTCTGGCTGACCGATACATAGTGGGCACTTGCCCTGTTTGTGGCAACGAAAACGCCTACGGTGACCAATGCGAACGGTGTGGTAGTACGCTGAGTCCGACGGAGTTGAAGAATCCCCGCTCGATGCTCAGTGGAGAGCCACCCATTATGAAAGCGACCAAAAACTGGTACTTGCCGCTGGACAAAATGCAACCGATGTTGGAGGCATATGTAAACGCCCATCCCGAATGGAAAACCAATGTAATGGGGCAAGTAAAATCGTGGCTCAACGACGGTCTAAAACCCCGTGCCATGACCCGAGACTTAGATTGGGGCATTAAAGTGCCGCTTCCTGATGCCGAAGGTAAGGTACTATATGTGTGGTTTGATGCGCCCATTGGTTACGTAACTTTCACCAAAGAACTTGTTGGCGAAGGATGGGAACGCTACTGGCAAGGCGATGACACCAAACTGGTGCATTTTATTGGTAAAGATAACATCGTGTTCCATTGCCTTATTTTTCCGGCTATGCTCATGGCTGATGGGCGATATATTTGGGCTGATAATGTGCCTGCCAATGAGTTTATGAACCTCGAAGGCGACAAAATATCTACTTCACGCAACTGGGCAGTTTGGCTACATGAATACTTAGAGGAATTTCCCAATAAGCAAGACGTACTGCGCTACGCACTCACGGCAGCTGCACCCGAAAACAAGGACAGTGACTTTACATGGGGTGATTTTCAGGCTCGCAACAACAATGAACTGGTAGCCATTCTGGGCAATTTTGTTAACAGAGCTATCATTCTTACCGAAAAGAATTTTGGTCTGAATGTGCCTAAACAAGGCAATTTGACCGATTTTGATAAGGAAACACTGGCGACCTTAGCCGAATTTCCTGCTCAAATTGGTGAAGCCATTGAAAACTATCGTTTTAGAGAAGGGCTGGGTTTGCTAATGGATGCAGCTCGCTTGGGCAACAAATACCTAACCGAAACTGAACCGTGGAAGGTTATCAAAACAGATACAGACCGAACAGCGACAATCCTGAATGTAGTCTTACAAATTACAGCTAACCTGAGCATATTGGCAGAACCATTCTTGCCTTTTACAGCTCAAAAATTGCGGGCCATGCTCCATTTGTCCGAGGTTGAGGCTAACTGGCAAAACGCTGGTAACTTTAACCTGCTCTCTGATGGACAAGACATTGAAAACCAAGGGCTTTTGTTTGAAAAAATTGAAGATTCGGTTATTCAACAACAGGTTCAGAAGTTACATGATGCAAAAAAAATGAATGAGTTAGCCACCAAACAAGTACCTGCCGCCAAAGACCTCATTCAATATGATGACTTTGCCAAAATGGACATACGCATAGCAACTGTTGTCGCTGCCGAAGCCGTACCCAAAAGTAAAAAACTCTTAAAACTTACCCTTGACACAGGCTTGGATATCCGTACGGTTCTGAGTGGTATTGCCGAGCATTATTCGCCAACAGAAGTGTTGGGCAAGCAAGTATGTCTGTTAGCAAACTTAGCCCCACGCAAAATGATGGGAATGGAAAGCCAAGGTATGATTTTGATGGCCGAAGACAAAGATGGCAAGCTGGCCTTTGTGCAACCGTCATTTGGTGTTTGGAATGGCGGAACGGTCAACTAATTGAAGAGTAAGCATCCTGCCTAAACCCGTCTTGATTGAATTCTTGATGGGTTTAATAAATGAAAATTGAGGCTATATCAGGGACTTTTCAACCAACCTGACCATAGCCTCAATCTTGTGATACGGTTTATTCCCGACTTATTTCCCGCCAAATAACTTGGCCCAAAAGCCTTTGGTTTTTACTTTTACTTCTTGAACAGTCTCTTCTGCTTGGTCTGCCAGTTCTGAGGCTTTCTCTTTGGCTTCGGCCAAAACCTCCTCGGCTTTGTCACGCAGTTCAGTAGCTTTTTCACTCATTTCGGCTTTGAGTTCTTCTATTTTTGTCGAAGCATCGCCGCCCATTATCTCGTTGAGTTTTTCGGTAGCTTGCACTTTTAAATCAGCAATCTTTTCAGTGGCCTGCTCTTTGAGTTCTGTGATTTTTTCTTCGGCTTGATCACGCAAAACTTCTAATTTCTCAGCAGCTTGATCTTTAAGCTCTTCTACTTTTGCCGACACGTCACCGCCTGTGAGTTCACTTACTTTTGCCGACACCTTGTCTGCAAGTTCTTCAACTTTCTCTACGGCTTGGTCTTTGAGGTCTTCTATTTTATCTGTAACCTTGTCCACAACGTTTTCCTTTGTTTCGGCAGCAACAGTTTCTTTTGTTTCCTCAGCTTTGTTTTCGATAGGGTCTTTTGGGTCGTTTGCCATGATGTACAAATCAGTTTGGGTTGATAACTCACAAATATTCAAAATTTTAACGAAGAAAGCACGCATTAGTCACAATTATTCGCTAATTTAGTTATCTCAAAAACCGAACTAATGGCCACAATTAAAGTACTATTGACCGACGACCACGAAATCGTACTCGATAGCCTGTCGCTTCTGATTTCAATGATTGATGATATAGAGGTGGTTGGTACGCTAAGTGATAGCCGTAAAGTGTATGATTTTTTGGCGAATAATGCCGTAGATGTGTTGTTGTCGGATCTTAATATGCCTCACCTGAGTGGCATTGACCTCACACTGCAAGTGCGCCAGCATTTTCCACAAGTAAAAGTACTCATGCTCACTGTTTCTGAAAATGCCGACGAGATTAGAGCCGCTTTTCGAGCGGGGATTTCCGGCTATGTCATGAAAAAAGCTGGTAAAGCAGAACTTGCAAAAGCGCTGAAAAGCGTGGCAGAGGGCAATAAATACTTTAGTGAAGCAGTGATGCTACAACTGATGGCCATGCCCGCCGAAGAACCAGCCTTCAGAGACGAAACTCCTGTCATAGAACCCGTTGCTCTCACCGACCGAGAGATAGAAGTGATACGGCTGATTGCCCAAGAGCTTTCGACCAGTGCAATTGCGGACAAACTCTTTATCAGTGTAGGTACGGTAGAAACCCACAGACACAATATTTTACGAAAATTAGGTGTAAAAAATGTTATCGGCATCATTAAATATGCCATGCTGTATAAGATTATTTGATGGAGGCTTTTCTTAACCTCTACACGCTCACACCGGCACCAGCACTTCAATACTCGTACCTTTGCCGATTTCGCTATTGACGATCCATTTTCCCCTGAGCGTGTCGAGCCGATTCTGAATATTGCGAAGGCCCATGCCTATCTCTGTTTTTTCAATTTCGGGCATTCCTACACCGTTGTCAGATACCCTAAGTAAAATCTGGTCATTTTGCTCAGACAAGTCTATGCTTACTTCGGTGGCTTGGGCGTGTTTGAGCACATTGTTTATCAATTCGAGCGTAATGGTGTACAACTCATAGCTTTTTTGGCGACCCAAAGCCGACAAATTGCTGTTTTCTATAAAATCAAAACGAATCCGCCCCGACTCATTTAGCTTGTTGGTTAGTTTCTGAATGGCAGCGGAGAGTCCCTGTGTTTCGAGTTCAACAGGCAACAAATTATGTGAAATCAACCGAATGTCGCCGTAGGCTTCTTCGGCCATGTTGAGTACATCTTCAAACAAACGCTGCTCTTTTTCGCTCAACGAAGCAGTCTGTATGGTTTCTAACTTCCAGCGCAAAGCCGATAGTTTTGTCGAAACATTGTCGTGCAATTCAGACGCAACTCGCTTACGCTCAGTAGTTTGCCCATGTAATAGTGCTTCTTCAATCTCACGGGTTTTGGTCAGCAAGGCATCATTTTGAGTTTTTAGTTTGTGGTTAGTCCACCATACATAGCCCAGCCCACCGAGTCCAGCCAATAGCCCAAATACCAGAAAATACTGAATAAGTCTCTGTTTTTCAGTTTGTTGCAATAGATTTTTGTTTTCAAGGGCTTTAATGTGTAGCTGTTGTTGCTGCTGCTTTTTTTCGTATTCGTAATTCATGTTAGCAATGGCCGATCGCTGAACACGTTCGGTACTCAATAGGCTATCCGAATCAGTTTTGAAGAGTTTAAAATACGGATATGCTTTGGCTGGCTGTCCAGTTTTTTCATACGCTTCGGCAAGTTGGCGGTAATACTCTGACCGTTCCTTAACAAGCGGTGGGTTCGACGTGGTGGCCCATTCTAACCCTTTTTTAGCTGACTGAATCGCTTTATTATACTGCTTGGTAGCCAAATAAATTTTCCCGAAGTTGATTTGTGCAATGTGCGTAAGCGATTCTTTTGAATCTATGTGTTCTCGGTACAGTTTATCGCATAGTGTTATGTAATAGAGGGCTTTTTTGTAATCTTTCATTTCGTAGTACACTTCACCAATTGTACCATAATAGCGTGAAAGCATGGTTTCATAGCCAGGTTTTTCATATACTTTGGCGGCTTCCTTTGCATGAACAAGTGCCTCATTCAATTGTCCATTCGATTTTTCTAAGGCACTCATGTTGCTCAAAATCATGGCCTTAGCTCTGTAGTCGTAGTAGCGATTTACGTGCGCAAGGGCTTCTTTGAGATATTTGAGTGCCAGGTCGTCTTGGTGTAGCTCTTTGTAAAGGTAGCCTAAGTTAGAAATAGAAGACCGTAGCCCAAACCAATCTCCATGTGCTTCTTGTACTTTTCGACATTTTAGTAACCAGTCAATGGTTTCGGCGTATTTGCCTTCGTCGGCGGCAATGTTTCCGTACAAATTCCACACTAAGGTCATACCCAAAGAGTCTTTCGCTTCCTCAAACAACTGCATCGCTTTTGTCAGCAGTGGCTTAACTTCTTGATGATGTTCAAAAATATTTTCATAAATAGAAGCTCTCCGTTGATAGGCCTGTGCCAGCAACGATTTGTCGTTGAGCTGTTTCGCAATTTTCTCTACCCGATCCAACTGAGCATAGGCACTATCGTAATGAACCATGCGGTCGCCTTCCATACGTGCAATAAATAAGCGCACACGGGCTTCATCTTTGGGCGAGCGAAGCTGTTGGGCTAAGGCAAGTGCCTGCCCAAAGGTTTTAGTTGCTAACGCTTCTTCGCCAGCTATCCAATATGATAACCCCATTTGATACAACGTACTAATCTTAATTGGTGTAGCACCTTGGCTACTCAGCACCTTGCGGAGCGAGTCTAAACGGGGGTTTTGAGCCAACAAAGTGGTACTCACCAATAGTAATCCCAAAAGTAATCGCATAAGAAAGTTGGTTTACCGAACCGAAAAATGACAAATAAACCACTAATTATCAAGGCTTTTTAAAAAATACAGGTTTTCCTATACCTGCAAAATATAGGTTTTCATATAGGGCAAATGTAGGTGTTTCTGGATTGACCTGGTAGGGGTAATGGCTATACCTTTGTATCGTTAATCGCAACGAAAAATAATTGATTCAAACTCATAAAAATTCAACAAAATGACACCTATCGTCGAACGTTACGTCATCCGTCACCTTACTGGCTCAAAAGCCAATCAAGTCGAAGAATTTGATTTTCACCGTAGCGAACTTTCCATGGGACGCTCATCTACCAACGACATCCAGTTTGATCCCGAAGTAGATACTCTTGTAAGCCGTGAGCATGGCAAAATCGTAAAAGACCCCATGAATCCACTTGTTTTTAGTATTGTGGACAACAACGCCCGCAACGGTATTTTTGTGAATAAAGTCCGTATCAAAGGCAGCGCAACGTTGCACGTAGGCGACGAAGTACAATTAGGACAAAACGGGCCAACCTTTGTGTTTGATATTAGCCCTCGCCCACAAGAACTAATGATGCAAACTCGGGTGGTCGAAATACCAACCACCATCAAGCCAACCAGCGAAGTACCTTTGGCAGAAATTGTTCCTACTATGCAAGAGCCACCACAAAAAACAGGTATCGGCAAGCAAACCATGGAACGCATCATTGTGGACGAACGCAAACGCAGCACACGCACCACGTTATTCAGCATTATAGGGGTATTGGTAGTGTTAGGGGCATTGGCTTTTGCATTTTGGGATAAAATAGTTCCTCCTACCCCGCCGCCGCCGCCACCACCACCAGCACAAGATTTGAGTGGCTTGTTAGATGTAGAAAAAATCGCCTCAGAACAACGCAAGAAAGTCGTAAAAATCTCATTCTCGTGGCGTTTGTACCTCACCAATACCAAAGAAGCATTGTGGCATGAGTTCACTTATGTCAAAAATCAACAAGGTCAAGAGATACCAGTAGCACTTTATGTACAAACCCAAGACGGTAAAATTGAACCCAAACTCACCACCAACCTCAATGTACCAAGAGTACCTATTGGCATAGACGGAGCTTCTGGATCGGGTTTTGTGGTAACAGCAGATGGTTTTATTTTGACCAATAGTCACGTAGCCACCAACTGGAACACCAGTTATAGCCTGCCAGATTTTTGTTTCCCTGGGCTTTTGGTAGATGGTAATGGCAAAGTTGTACCCAATAGCCGTGAGGTTCAACCAGGCGATGTGTTTGGCTGGGTACCACAAGAAACCAAGCAGTTTGGTTATAATCCTACTTCAAAAGCAGTAAAAGGCGAAAACACTAAGCTTGAAGTAACCTTTGCCGACAAAGACATGCCGATTCCGACAGTAGGCGAGCCAATTCCTTCGCCAGAGCATGATGTGGCCTTAATCAAAGTGACAGTGCCAGGCCAATTGCCTTACGTAGAATTAGACGAAAACAGCGAAGTAAAAATAGGTGCGCCAGTAGTAGTAATGGGTTATCCAGGCGTTACGCCTCAGACTTTCTCGGTGGTTTCCTCTAAAAACATATTTAACTCAGCCCCACAAGTGCGTGAGGTTGCCAAGCCCACTACTACATCGGGTACGGTTGGAAATATCTTGAAAGGTACTGCCATGATGGGCAACGAAAAAATGTCTGGAAGCGAATTTGGTGATGCTTACCAGCTGCAAATCAGCGAAACAGGAGGAGGCAACAGCGGTGGGCCGATGTTCAATAAAGACGGCAAAGTAGTTGGAATATTCTTCGCCAGCAAGAATAAGCAAGGCGACGCACGAGTAACCTACTCAGTACCCATCAAGTACGGTATAAAACTCATCAATGCAGGCAATTGATTAAAAAAGGTTATCCGTTATTAGGTTTGTTGCTCTATAGTTCTGATAATCAAACAATTTCAATAAATAACGAATAACCCGACAACGAACAAAGCCATGTCATTCATCGGAAAAATAGTGCGAGGATACCGAATCACCGAGTTCTTGGGAGCGGGTGGAATGGGAGAGGTTTACAAAGCCGAACACCAAACACTTAGCAGAACGGCAGCCATTAAATTACTCTTCCAACGAGAACAAGCCGCCCGCTTCCAGAACGAAGCCTACATTCAGTCCTCTATCCGTCATCCGAATATCGCCTCGCTGTATGAGTTCACTACCCTCGACGACAAGCCTTGTATCATCATGGAATTTGTACCAGGCTTAACCATTGACCAATACCTACACAAAAAAGGTAAACTCAACAACGAAGAAGCCCAACGGATTTTTCAACAAGTAGTAGAGGCTATTGCTCATTTACACGAAAAAAATATTTTACATCGGGACATCAAGCCCAGTAACATAAAAGTGATGCCCGATGGAACAGTCAAACTCTTGGACTTTGGGATTTCAAAAGCTTCTTATACACCTAAACTCACCCAAGAAGGATTTATAATTGGTACGTCGGAGTTTATGGCACCTGAGCAGTTCAGACATCGGCCCGAACTCAAATCAGATGTATGGGCGTTAGGGATTTTGCTCTACAACCTTACAACTGGATTTTTGCCCTTTGAAGACCCGAATCCGTTGACCCTTCGGCAAAAAATAGAACAAGTGCATTTCACTAATCCTCGTATTCTGAATCCTAATTTGTCGAAACAGTTAAGTGAATTGATAACGAATTGTTTGAAGCATACAGCCTCTAAACGCCCTTCGGCAAGTCAACTCGCCACTGCGCTTTCTGCGAATAAACCAATTCATAATCAGGTATTTATTGCTGATTATTTTCAGGGATTTATCGAGCATCAATGGGCCAAATGGGTGGTAGCTGGGGTAATAGTGCTGGTGTTGGCGATAGTTTGGCTCAAACAACCAGACAACACAGAGCCGACACAAAAAAAGCAAACTATCAGCATACAAGTAGGCAACACAAACCGGGCAGAGTTGATATTGCCTGACGGTAAAATTTTACGAAATGGTCCTTTTGTGGTTGAACGAGAAGAAAACAAACCGCTCACATTTACACTTCGAGAAGGAGACTTTGTTAAATCGTTTACCATCAAAGCCGATTACCAAGACTCTACGTTTATTTGTGATATGGATTTTTGAAGGAGACAAGAGATTGTGAGAGGCGAGAAAAGAGAATGGTTTGGATTTTAAAACTTTGATATGTTTCTCACCCCACACACACTTACTTTTAACATACTCAACCATCATGATAAGTTTCTTAAAAAAGATTTTTGGCGTAAGCAAGCCCCCACAGCCTCCTACCTCACAAAGCGTAGATGATGCAGCCGACACCGACATTAGGGCAATTGTAGTAACAGACTTGGGCAATATTCGCACCAACAACGAAGATGCGGGCCGCTTCGTGCGAGTGTCGGAAGAAAAAGGCCGTCCCGAAAAAGGCTACTTGGCTATTGTAGCAGATGGCATGGGTGGGCACGCCGCAGGCGAAATAGCCAGCCAATGGGCGGTAGAAATTATTGCACAACAGTATTTTAAACTAACAGGCGATATTGAAAGCTGTCTCAAAAAAGCCATCGAAGAAGCCAATCGGGTGATTTTTGCCGAAGCCCAACGCAATACCCAACGCAAAGGCATGGGAACTACCTGCACAGTGGCGGTGGTGAAAGGACAAAAAATTTATTACGCCCAAGTAGGTGACAGCCGCCTTTATCACCTGCATGACGGCAAACTCTACCAACTCACCCAAGACCAAACCGTTGTGCAAGAAATGGTGCGGCAAGGCACACTTAGTCCCGAAGAAGCCGAGCGGCATCCAAACCGAAATGTGCTTTCTAATGCACTCGGTACAAAACCCACGCTCAAAGTTGAAACAGGACAAGCTTCCTTTCCTTTTGATACCGAAGATCGCCTACTTTTGTGTAGCGATGGACTTTATGATTATTTTCAACAGGAAGAAATCTCTAATTTTTTGATGATTCAGCCGCTCAAAGAGTCAGCCTATTCGTTGGTTAATACGGCCAAATTGCGTGGAGGACACGACAACATCACGGTAGTAGTAGTAGAATGGCAAACGGTGCTATCTAATTTGCCCGAGCGAGTTACTACTGATATAGATTTGCCGCAAAATTCCGAACTTCGCCCCACGTCTGACTTCGAGACCTTTCAATAACATCCAGTACGGGCGTATGACCTACACCCACCCGAAAATTCTATTCTTATGATTGGTAGCGTCATCCAAAATTATCGCATCGAAGAACTCCTCGGCGAAGGTGGCATGGGAACTGTATATCGGGCGGTTGATACCGTGCTGGGGCGAGACGTAGCCCTAAAAGTACTCCATCCGCATTTGCTCAAACAAGGGCAGTTTCTTGACCGTTTCAAAACCGAAGCTCAGGTATTAGCACGGCTCAACCACCCCAACATTGCCGTTCTTTACAACCTTGTGCAGCAAGGTGAGGAATTTTATATGGCAATGGAGTATGTAGAAGGCCAAACGCTTGAAGCCCTCATGCACAAACAAGGGGTTCTTCCACCTGCCTTGGCTACGCCGATTGTCCGCCAGGCACTCGAAGGACTTGCTCATGCGCACCGTAAAGGCGTATTGCACCGAGACATTAAACCCGCCAACTTGATGCTTACACCCGATGGCGTAGTCAAGCTCATGGACTTTGGCATTGCCAAGATAGCGGGTGGACAAAAAATGACCCAAGTTAACCGAGTGGTAGGCACGCTCGAATACCTGTCGCCAGAGCAGCTGCAAGGTCAAGACCCTTCGCAACAGTCCGATTTGTATGCCATGGGTATTTTGTTGTATGAATTACTTACAGGCAAAGTGCCTTTTCAAGCCTCTACCGACTACGACTTGATGAAAAGCATTGTGCAAGACAAACCAACTCCTATCCGTAAATTAGACAGTACAATTTCTAAAAGTTTAGAAGCATCAGTATCAAAAGCACTCGAAAAAAAGCCATCTAACCGCTATAACGATGCCCACGAGTTCAACGAATCACTGGCTGCTATTTCGCCATCGCAGTCGGTTAATTTGAATTTGCTTACTCGCAAAACACCTGTTCCTGCAACCCGAATAGTGGAGCAAAATATCAAAAATCAACCGCTCGAAACCCGTGAACAAGAGACTGTTGCACCCGCAAAGCATGAAAAGTCGCCCAAGGCAGCATGGTTGCAAGTGGTCTTTAGTAAAGAATACCGCATTTTGACCATTTGTGGCATTATTGCTTTTTTCTTGGTGGTAGGCGGTATTTTGTGGAAACCCAAAATCCCTCAATCTTCGGATAATAATGCAGATACTACGCAAAAAGTGATTCCAACTACCAGTCAGTCAATTGCTACCAACAATCCTCCTATTGAACCACTTACAAATAATCCACAGAAAGAAGAACTCAAAAATAGCCCCATCAGTACTGCTACTACGGCTAACCCAATGCCAACCACTACTACCAAACAAACTAAGCCCAAAGACACACAGCCCAAACAAAAAGACCCACAACCCGTAGAAGAAAAACCTCAAAAAAAACCAGCTGACCAGCCTGTCCGGCAAAATCCCGTAGAAAATCAAGAACCTACGCCAACCCCGCCAACGCCTGTTACAGAACCACCAGCCTCTAAGAAAACAGGCCGACAAATTAGTGTGCCAACTGGATTAAATCTTGAAATTGTTTTACAAGAAAATGTTTCTACTGCTCAACTTCGAGCCGCAGGTACTCGGGTTTCGTTCAAAGTCAAACGGGCAGTAAGCTACAATGGCGAAGTGGTGATTGCAGCAGGCGCCACTGCTTATGGCGAAATTACCGACATGAAAGGGACAGGTTTCATGCGAAAACCATTTTTTGAAATACGCATTCGCTCCGTAGAAACCATTGATGGCCACCGAGTTGCCTTACGAAACGCCACCTTCAAAGAAGTTGCCACCAGCAAAGACGGCACGGCTGAGTATGGCTCGGGACAGTCGTTTGAGGTCAGTACCGCCGAAGGATTCACTGTTAAACAATAATCATAAACCCATAAAAACTAAAAACATGAAATACATCATCCTCAGTGTGTTCTTCCTTTTTACAATTCAACACAGTTTTGCCCAAAAAAAAGCCGTTAAAATGCGCTCATCTACCGAAGGTTTCAACATAGGGCTACAAGGCAATACCCTCGGCTGGTCTTCTGATTATTTTAGCGTGTTAGACGAAAACGCAGGCAGCGGCTATGGTGTTGGTCTTCGGGCTGGCTATGGCATTACCCAGCTCTATGAAGTATTTGTTCAATTTGACAAAAGTTTTATGAATACCGACAACATTGATGCCCAATCGTTTGGTTATCAGCATATTGATGCTGGTCTTCGGTTTAACTTTGGCTCTACCACTCGCCCCTTGCGTCCGTTTGTAGAGGCTGGTTATTCTTCACGTCAAATGTCACTAAGTAAGGTATTTATTAGTGTAAACAACTACGGATCGCTTGATACCAAAGGCGGAAGTCTATACCTCGGTGGAGGACTAAACTACTTTGTATCGTTACCAGTAGCCATTTCTCTTAAAGGCTCACTCAATCCAGGGGGAAAAGGCGATGTTTTTTTGAATAGCATCAACAGTGGGGACAAAGCAGATTTAACTACGTTCAGAATTTCGGCTGGTGTTGTCTTATTTATCAGTCAATTTTAAAGAACAAATACCCTACTTTTCTACCATTACAAAACGGTTTCCTGTCATCGGAAACCGTTTCTGTTATCCTAACCTTCTGATTAGCAAACTACTAATCAACTCATAAAACTTCAATGGCTTCATGGTTCGCCAGTTGATTACGTCAAGCGTACCGCCAAAATTAAGGTAATAATCCAGCTTGTACTTTTTCCATTCGTCTTGTACAAAGTCACGAAAATTCACCGCTGCAATCCAACCGTCTTCTACTTCCTCAAACCATTCGGCGTAGTAATCGTCGTCTCGTGAGCCATGAAAATTGAGTAAGTTCTCACCAATGAGTACAAACCGATTGATACCTTTGGAGAGCAAATGGTCAATCACATTGCGTTTGAGATGCATGATGTCGTTGTGAAGCGTATCGTTCCATTCGCCAAAAAGCTCAAGAATGGTCATGCGACGGTCATAATCCGTAAACAAGATTTTACAATACAGCGTTTCAGAATCAATTTCGTCCCAAAGTGGATGGATGTAATACCCATAAATGGCATTCTCATATTGCTGCAAGTTGTAGTGCCGTCCATAAAACGGCGAACGCTTGTCATCGGCGGCGGAGTACAGGTTTTCCCAACCGTAATAGGGTTCAATGTCTTGCATCAGTCTGGTTGAATAGCTATGTTTTTGTGACACTAACATAACCAAAAGTATCAACTTTGAGTTTATCGTAATGAAATGAAAATTTTTAAATAGTATGCTTGCATACTATTTTTTTTATCAATAGCTTTGTCATCCATAAAGTAGTATGCTTGCATACCACTTTATCTGTCATTTTTTACAAAAAGACATCTTGAAATTTATTATGAAAACATTCAGTCGCCGCAACCTCAATTTCATGATTCATGAAGTATTGAAGGCCGAAGAACTCACACAATACCCTTATTTTCAAGACCATAGCACCGAAACCTTTGACATGGTTTTGGATGCTGCTACTGATGTTGCCGAAAAAATTCTGCAGCCAATGTTCGTGGATTCAGACCGCAATCAGCCCGAGTTAAAAAATGGTATTGTGAATGTTCATCCAAACATTGGCAAATACTTAGAGGCCGTTGGCCCATCAGGTTTGATGGCTGCTCCGTTTAAGTATGAGTTTGGCGGCCAACAGTTGCCCGAAGTAGTAGATGCTGCTAAGGCGTTCATCTTGGGTTCGGCACACAACAGTGCGGTGATGTTTACTGGCCTTACGGCTGGTTCGGCACACTTGATTATGGCCTTTGGTTCAGCCGAATTACAAGCCACTTATGTAGAAAAAATGCTCAACTGCGAGTGGACTGGCACCATGTGCCTTACCGAACCACAAGCAGGTAGTGCGCTTGCCGACGTGCAAACAATGGCGTATCCACAAGCCGACGGTAGTTACAGAATAAAAGGCCAGAAAGTATTTATTTCGGCTGGCGAGCATGACCAACGTGACAACATCATACACTTGGTATTGGCTCGTATTGAAGGAGCCCCCAAAGGTACAAAGGGCATTTCGCTGATGGTTGTGCCAAAAAAACGACAAGGAGCTAACGGCGCTTTTGACGTTGATAACGACGTAACCCCAACGGGCATCTACCACAAAATGGGTCAGAAAGCCACCCCAGCCATGCACTTGACTTTTGGTGAAAAAGACGATTGCATTGGTTATTTGGTTGGCGAACCGCACAAAGGGTTGAGCTATATGTTCCAGATGATGAACGAGTCACGGCTGGGCGTGGGTATGTGCGGGGCGTATATTGCTTCGGCAGCTTATTATGCTTCGTTGCAATATGCTAAGGAGCGTCCGCAAGGCCGCCGCTTGAACAACAAGAATCCCGAAGAAGGCCCAACGCTTATTATTAACCACCCAGACGTAAAGCGTTTGTTGCTTTCGCAAAAAGCCATCATGGAAGGCTCGTTGGCGCTCATTATGGAATGCGCTCGTTACGCCGACCTCTTGAAGGTTTCGACTGACCCCGACGACAAAGAAAAATACGATTTACTGCTCGACTTGCTTACGCCTGTTGCCAAAACTTACCCTGCCGAAGAAGGCATCCGTTCGGTAAGCGATGGCCTACAAGTATTTGGAGGTTACGGCTACACCGAAGACTTCCCGTTGGAGCAAATGTACCGTGACATTCGCATTACCAGCATCTACGAAGGTACTACGGCCATTCAGTCGCTGGATTTGTTGGGACGTAAAGTAACAGCCAAGAGCGGTAAATCAATGCAATTGTTGGCCGCCGAAGTGATGCAAAGCATCGAAGCTGCCAACACTTTTGATGAACTGAAACCTTATGCCGACAAATTGGCCGCCGAAATGAAGCGGATGCAAAAAGTAACCATGCACCTGTTGGGCTTGGCCATGAAGGGCGATTATGAGGTATTTTTGGCTGATTCCAAGCTCTATATGGATTTCTTTGGCATTGTGTCTATCGCTTGGCAATGGCTCAAACAAGCAACAGTGGCCAAACAAGCCTTAGTAACCCAAAGCAGTTTAAGTGCTGAGGATGTGACATTCTACGAATCGAAGTTGCATACAATGAAGTTTTTCTTCCATTATGAAGTTCCCAAAACCCTCGGCTTGGAGGCTCGTTTGCTTGATACAGAGCTACTTACCGTGGAGACTGAGAAGGAAGTGGCAGTATAAAAGTGATTGGATTACAGATTCCGGTTACTTCAAAGATATATCCTTAACCAAGATGAATGCTAAAAATCCCCACCAATTGGTGGGGATTTTTGTTTTTTGAGGATGCAAGCGGTCGGACGTTCCGTGCAGACCGAGTAACTATTCTGCCGCACTCGTAATTTGAGAATTGAATTGATATATTTGGAAGCAAATCTAAAACGAGCGTGACGCTCTACACAAGCAAAGTCGTAGGAAAACCTACGACCAGAGGGGGTACATACATTTGAATCCTTTACAAGAGAAATGGAATTTAGCGACCCGACCAGAAGAATACTATTGGTCATCCGCCAAGTATTATGAGATAGGGATTGATGATTTTGGCATTTTGACCCATTATTTTGATGAGACATAACTTGTGTTTGTTTCCGAGTAAGGTTGTTGGTCACAAGACCAACAACGGAGGAAATAATCCGCTTAGTTTCCAAGACCCCACAGGGCTAATCTCATATACTGGCGGTAGCAGTGGCGGCGGTGGTGGATGGGGCGGCATTTTGGGTTTTGGCTTAAACATCGCCTTAAATATCATTAGCAATAGCCTAATGCAGCCTACCCCCACGCCAAGACCTTTGGTGCAAGGGGCGGCGATTAACCTAAAACCTCAGCTTAGTAATCGTGGAATGTCTATCCTTCAAGAAGGCCAGTCAATTAAAAAAAGTAAATATGGGTATGAAACCTTCTCTATTTCAAAGTCAAATACCAATGAAGATGCCGAGACAATTACTGGGTTAGGTATGGGATTTACCCCACTTGGAACTGGTTTTGATGTTTATTCAGCCATTACTGGCAAAGATTTCGTTACAAATGAACAAATTGGATGGGGATGGCGAGCGGCTGGTATTGTTCCTTTTGTTTCTGAAATTAGATTGCTTGGTAAAGCTAAAAAACTTTTTGGACACCATCCACTTCCTGTTGTCTTTGGTGGTCATATACATGGACAAGATTATGCTAAACTTACCTATGAAGTACATAAAGAGCTACATGATAACATCAATGCTGTTCTAAGGATCAAGTATGGGGCTGATCATTATAGTGGTATGCAGTTTTGGCAGGTACAATTTAAAAGAGATATTACACTTCAAAGAGAAGTCTTTAACAATATTTTGAAAGAATCTTTT
>JBGAVQ010000116.1:0-16677 GCA_044228045.1 Spirosomataceae bacterium | reverse complement strand
ATTAACGACTGCCCTTCTTTCAAAACCGTCTGGGCAGCGTAATACGGGGTCGCCCGTGCGATGAAAGGCCGTATTATTGACAGCGTCCCCAATGGCTAATGACCCTATTTCAAGCCCTTTTTTGACTGATTGGGCACAACCACTCCAAAAATGGCCTAAACCGTAGGTATGTTTACCTGACTTGGAAATAAAGCTGGCATCAAAGCAAATGATACGTTCTGAAGAAGCATATAATTCAATCAAAATCTTATTGAAGTCCTTGAAATTAAAGCCTTTATCAAAATTTAAACGATAACTCATCGCATTCATAAAGCCTTGACGTACCAAGTTATCAAAACAATAGCGACCTCTTTGGCGGAGCCATTGCTTGGCCAAATTGATAAAAAACCGCTCTTGTACTTTGCCTATTTTCGACATTTTTCGCAATATTTGCTCTATGAGTATTTCGATATTCATGGGGGTAAAACTTTTGGTTGGTTCGCAAAACAAACCTAAGTATTTTACCCCTCTTTTATAAATTTCTTAGCGGACTATTGCTGAATCAAAGATGATAATTTTAATGCCATGAACTGGTATCGCAATCTGAGTAATATTGAATATTTTTTTATCGGGAGCTTTTTCCTCTTGTACCTTATTTTTTTGGGTCGAACATTATGGATTGCTTACCAACTTGGGTCAACCGCTCGTGCAGTAGTATTAAAATTTATTTTACGGCTTTCGTACTTTACTTTACTCATTATGGCTTTGCTTGATCCATCCTTTGGCGAAACCCAAAGTGAGACCAAAGCAGTTGGTCGTGATATTATGCTATTAGTTGATGTATCAAAATCAATGGATGGCACTGATATTCAACCATCAAGGCTTGAAAAAATGAAATTTGAACTATTAAAGCTTATTGATGACTTCCCTAATGATCGCTTTGGTATGATTGTGTTTGCTGCCGATGCGTATGCACAAGCTCCTCTTTCGTTTGACAAAACGGCACTTAAAGATTTGTTTTTGAAGTCAATCAATACCAAGATGTTTTCTGAATCAGGCACAGCGCTGTTTCCAGCGCTTGAACTGGCTTTTGAAAAGCACAACAGTAATCAAAACCGCCGCAATACTGCTAAAATCATTGTATTGGTAACAGATGGTGAAGATTTTGGTAGCACAAACAATGATGTACTGCGAAAGATAAGAGCCTATGAAATGAAACTTTTTGTGGTGGGAGTAGGCACAACCAACGGCTCTAAAATTCGGATTCCGACAGGCTATTTGCTTGATGAAGATGCTAATTTGGTGATTTCAAAATTAGACCGAGATGGACTACAAAGCTTGGCCAAAAAGGCTAACGGCTCCTATTTTGAAACATCTAACCTGCGAAATGACTTCAAAGAGCTAACTCACGCTATTTTAGAGTCGAGAGGTACATTGGTTGACCAACGAAAGGTGATTATTCAGGCCAACAAGTACAATTATTTCATTATTGCTGCTTTACTTCTCATTATTTTTGACATACTCGTTGTGGTAAGAGTCTTGAAGTTATAGCAAACTTTTTGTTGAACTGCTCAGATTAACAACCTTAGTTAATTACCTTTGGCCTGAAAACGAAGCCACATGAGTTCGATTTACTTCCAGATAGTGTTGTGGGTACTTAATTTTGGTTCGTTCAACACTATTACGCTACGCAATAAGGCAAAAGCAAATGCCGAACAAGCCTATCAAAAAAATGATTACTTGTTGGCAAGTACTTACTTTAGACAAGTGTTGAACTACACCTTGTTTGTAGAACCCGAAATTCGCTTAGACTTAGGGCATTGTTATTACCAACTCAAAGACTATGAAGGCGCTACTCGCCAATATCAACGGCTTTTGCAGATAAATGACCCACAAATTGCCACGTCTTCGCTGACTCAAATGGGCATTTTGTTGGAACAAAAATCGAACCATCAGCAAGCGTTAGAGCATTTTAAGAAAGCCCTTTCAGTGAATCCAAATAATGAAATAGCTCGGTACAATTATGAGTTATTAAAGAAGCGTCATCCGCAACAGATGCCCCCGCCAACTGTTAAAAATCAACAATCGCCAAGTACATCGTCTAAATCAAAAACACCTCCTCAACAGGCTGAATTAGAAAAATCAGACAAAAAACAGGATATCTTAAATACCTTGAAAAAGTTTGATTTGACAGAAGAGCGAGCAAAGATGATTCTGGATGCCATGAAATCAGGAGAAATTCAATACATACAGGAAAGGCAAATTAAGGTTTCGCCAGACAAAAAAATGAAACAGAATTGGTAGAAGTCATAAGGTGAGAAATTCATAAGTCAGCACTCAAAGTGTCTCATGTTTCCAAACAACTCAATATTTTTAATTTAGTTATATTCGCTATGAACGCATTATCTGCGACCCACTTTAATTTTGCTGGCCAAATAGGTACTTACAAAGGAAAAGTACGAGATGTTTATTATTTGGAACACAATCGCTTACTCATGGTAGCAACTGACCGAATTTCGGCATTTGACGTAGTATTGCCACGAGCAATCCCTTACAAAGGTCAAGTATTGAACCAACTGGCTGCTCATTTCTTGATGGCAACAAAAGATATTGTCCCCAACTGGTTTGAGGCTGCACCTGACCCAAACGTGAGCTTTGGTGTAGCTTGTGATGCTTTGCCAGTTGAAATGGTGGTACGAGGGTATCTGGCAGGTCATGCATGGCGCACCTATAAGTCTGGCTTACGTACACTTTGTGGAGTTACACTGCCCGAAGGCTTGCACGAAAATGACAAACTCCCTCACCCCATTATTACACCTACCACCAAAGCCCACGAAGGCCATGATGAGGACATATCACGTGAAGAAATAATTGCCCGTGGTTTAGTTTTGGAAGAAGACTATGCCCAACTTGAAAAATATGCCTTGCTCCTATTTGAAAGAGGCACTCAAATGGCAGCTCAACAAGGACTCATTTTGGTGGATACAAAGTATGAGTTTGGCAAAATTTCTGATAAAATTGTATTGATTGACGAAATACATACGCCAGACTCCTCAAGGTATTTTTATGCAGAAGGCTACGCCGAACGACAGTTTCAACGACTTCCACAAAAACAACTTTCCAAAGAGTTTGTTCGAGAATGGCTCATCGCCAATGGTTTTCAAGGCAAAGAGGGCCAAGTTGTTCCTGAAATGAACGATGAATGGGTAACTCAAATTAGTGAAAGATACATAGAATTGTATGAACAAGTAACTGGCAAACAATTTGTGCGAGCTACTGCAGACGATATCGAGCAACGCATAGCAGCTAATGTAAATGCATTTTTGTGATATCATAAAAGCATCACGTTTTAATTTTTCATTCACATCAAAAAGCTAATGCAACCTAAATAGTGCATTAGCTTTTTTGTTTTTTAGCTTAAAAATCATTTTTCAAGTTATTAAACAAGAAAAAATCCTATTTTTTCAATAAGTGACCTTTTCATAAAAATCAGCTCTTACTTTTAAACTAATATATTATAAAAATCCCACTTTTTTAGCAAAACAAGGTTATTTTTAAAGCAACTTTTTAAAATTCATATATTTTAAAAGGTTGAAGTATCATTTTTTTAAATATTTGAATGATTTATTGATTTTTTTACAAATATGATAATTCGTAGATAAATTATTGCAAAATTGCAAATGTCATCAAAACCGCATTTTATTTTGAAAAAGTATGTTTTTTCAAAATTTTTTATTTATTAACTTGCGTTGCCAATGAGAAAAACTTGCTATACACTCCCAATGGTAGAATTTTGTAGCAGTGGTTATTTATTATCTCATTCGTTCAATTGTAATTAGCACTCACCGGTTTTTTCATACTGCTATGCCTAACCAACAAAACCAAGGTTTATACCGTCCCGAATTTGAACATGATGCGTGCGGCATCGGGTTTCGTGCACATTTAAAGGGACGACGTTCTCATAAAATTGTAAGTGATGCCATTACCATGCTCGAGCGGATGGATCATCGAGGTGCCTGTGGTTGTGACCCCAACACGGGAGATGGTGCTGGTATTTTACTTCAAATTCCACATGAATTCTTTTTGGAAGAGTCATCTCGACTCGGCTTTGCCCTTCCACCCGCAGGCGAATATGGTGTAGGTATGGTTTATTTCCCAAAAGATACAATCGTAAGAGAAGAATGTAAAGAGATTTTAGCAAGAAAGGCTAAAAAGCTGGGGCTTGAAATCATTGACTATAGGATAGTCCCCGTTATGAATGGAGACTTAGGAAAAGACTCCGCCGACAATGAGCCACAAATGGAGCAGTTGTTCATTAAACGCCCTGCCACCATCAACAACGACATGGATTTTGAACGTAAACTCTATGTCTTCCGTCAGTTTACTTCTCGGCTTGTAAACGAAACCGTAAAAGGAGTTAATCAGAAGTTTTATTTTGCTTCGCTGTCTTGCCGTACTATAATTTATAAAGGGATGCTCACCACTATGCAGGTGACACCTTATTTTCCTGACCTTTCTAACGACTCTGTTACTTCGGCTTTTGCCATTGTACACAGTCGTTTTTCGACCAATACTTTTCCCGAATGGAAGTTGGCGCAACCCTTCCGTTTTATTGCCCACAACGGCGAAATTAACACCGTAAAAGGCAATGTAATTTGGATGCAAGCACAAGCTGCTTTGTTTGAATCTAATAAATTCACCAAAGAAGAATTAGAAATGGTGTTACCAATTTGTCAACCGGGTCAGTCTGATTCGGCCATGCTGGACAACGCCATCGAATTACTCTACATGGCTGGCCGTTCGTTGCCACACGTCATGATGATGCTCGTGCCTGAAGCTTGGGATGGCAATGACCAAATGACTGCCGAACGTAAAGCCTTTTATGAATATCATGCAGCTTTGATGGAGCCTTGGGACGGCCCAGCTTCTATTTCGTTTACTGACGGCAAAATGATTGGTGCAACCTTAGACCGTAATGGCCTCAGACCAAGCCGTTTTTGGGTACTCGACGATGACACCGTTATTATGGCTTCCGAAGCTGGGGTATTAGATGTAGATCAGTCTAAAGTTGTATCGAAAGGGCGTTTACAACCTGGCAAAATGTTCATCGTGGATATGGAGGAAGGACGTATTATTCCAGATGATGAACTTAAAAACAAGATTTGCTCTGAAAAACCTTATGCTGAATGGCTCAAGCAATACAAAATCAAATTAAGTGACCTACCCGACCCGTTGGGAGAATGGAAGCATCCTTACGAACAAGCCTTGCTGACCCGCCAACAAGAATTTGGCTTAACAAGCGAAGACATCAGAATGGTGCTTAAGCAAATGGTCGAAAACGGCAAGGAAGCCATTGGCTCTATGGGTGTTGATACGCCTTTGGCGGTGCTTTCACAGCACAGTCAACATTTGAGTCACTATTTCAAGCAACTGTTTGCCCAAGTAACCAACCCACCTATTGACCCCATTCGTGAACGTGCCATTATGTCTTTGATTAGCTATGTGGGTGGTTTTTCTAACTTATTGAGTGAGTCGCCTCAGCATTGTAAGGTATTGGAGCTTCAGCAGCCGGTTTTGACCAATAAAGAATTAGAGAAAATCCGTCATATTGATACCAAGCATTTTACAACCAAAACCATCCATATCACATTTAGAGCCAACGGTGAAAGTGATTCATTAGAAAAAGCCATTGAGCGTATTTGTCGCTATTCTCAGGATGCAGTAGAAGACGATTACCAAATCATCCTACTCTCAGATCGTGGCGTGGACAGCAACCATGCCCCTATACCATCTTTGTTAGCCACTTCGGCAGTACATCATTACTTGATTAGAAAAGGTTTAAGAGCCAAAGTAGGACTAATAGTAGAGGCAGGTGATGTTTGGGAAACACACCATTTTGCTTCGTTGATTGGCTTTGGGGCAGCAGCGGTGAATCCGTACATGGCATTTGAAACCATCATGTCAATGCACGAAAAGCACATGTTAGATGTGCCGTATCCAGTTCAAAAACTCCACCAAAACTATATCAAAGCTGTCAATGGTGAACTGTTGAAGATTTTCTCGAAAATGGGTATCTCTACGCTTCAGTCTTACCAAGGTGCACAGATTTTTGAAGCAGTTGGCATCAACAAAGAAGTGATTGATCGGTATTTTACGGGTACTGTTTCACGCATTAATGGCTTAAGTTTAGAAGGTGTTCAGCGAGAAGTGTTGGTGCGTCACCGCATTGCATTCCCCGATACCAGTGTATTAAACTCAAGGCTTGAAGTTGGAGGAATTTATCAATGGAAACAACGGGGCGAACTCCACTTGTTTAATCCAGTTACTATTCATGCCTTACAACACTCTACCCAAACGGGTAATTATGAGCAGTTTAAGAAATACTCAAAAGCCATAGATGACCAACAAGACAAGTCTATTACAATACGGAGTTTGCTTAAATTCAAGAAGTCGAAGGCCATTTCAATTGACGAAGTAGAGCCACTTGAAAACATCCTAAAGCGCTTTGCCACAGGAGCGATGTCTTTTGGATCTATCAGTTATGAAGCACACAGCACGCTTGCCATTGCGATGAACCGCATTGGTGGTAAGTCCAACACAGGCGAAGGTGGTGAAGACCCCATTCGCTATATTCCACTTGCCAACGGCGATAGCCTCAATTCTGCAATCAAGCAAGTAGCATCAGGCCGCTTTGGTGTAACAGCCGAATATCTAACCAACGCTACTGAATTACAAATAAAAATGGCCCAAGGTGCAAAACCTGGCGAAGGTGGTCAGCTTCCTGGGCATAAAGTAGATGACTGGATTGGTCGCACACGCCACTCTACGCCAGGCGTAGGTTTAATATCTCCGCCACCGCACCACGATATTTATTCGATTGAGGACTTGGCACAATTGATATTTGACCTCAAAAATGCGAACCGTGAAGCTCGTATCTCTGTCAAATTAGTATCAGAAGCTGGTGTAGGTACAGTAGCTGCTGGGGTAGCCAAAGCCCACGCTGATCATATTTTGATTGCCGGCCATGACGGTGGCACAGGGGCATCGCCGCTTTCATCTATCCGCCATGCTGGGCTACCGTGGGAGCTTGGATTGGCCGAAACGCACCAAACTCTTGTTCGCAATAAATTGCGTGGACGTGTTACTATTCAAGCCGACGGGCAAATCAGAACAGGTCGTGATATTGTAATTGCCACCTTGCTGGGTGCCGAAGAATGGGGCGTTGCCACAGCAGCCTTAGTAACGATGGGCTGTATTATGATGCGCAAGTGCCACCTCAACACTTGTCCGGTAGGCGTTGCAACACAAAATCCAGAGTTAAGGGCTTTGTTTACAGGTAACGCCGACCATGTTGTCAATATGTTCAAATTTATGGGGCAAGAAGTCCGTGAATTAATGGCAGAGTTGGGCTTCCGAACCATAAATGATATGGTAGGGCAGTCTGACCGTTTAGAAATGAGAGATGACATTTCGTTCTGGAAATATAAAAACTTGAATCTTTCAACAGTTTTGTACAAAGAGCCAATTTCATTGGATGTGGCATTGTATAAGCAAGAAGAGCAAGATCATGGCCTCGAAGCACAACTCGACTGGCAGTTGATTGACAAAGCCCAAGCCGCCATTGCATACGGTGAAAAAGTAAGTGGCGAATTTGAGGTAATCAACGTAAACAGAACCATCGGCACAATGCTTTCTAATGAAGTCACCAAAGTATATGGAAGTAAAGGCTTGCCTAAAGATACGATACACTACAATTTCAGAGGAACAGCAGGGCAGAGTTTTGGGGCATTTGCTTGTAATGGTATAACACTCGAGCTCGAAGGTGATGCCAACGACTATGTGGGTAAAGGCTTATGTGGAGCTGAAATAATAGTGTACCCCGACCGAAAAGCCAAATTTATACCTTCTAAAAATAGCATTATAGGCAACGTTTCGTTCTATGGAGCTACTTCGGGCGAGGCTTACCTCAGAGGCATGGCGGGTGAGCGATTCTGTGTCAGAAATTCAGGTGCAAAAGTAGTAGTAGAGGGCATTGGTGATCATGGCTGTGAATACATGACAGGTGGGCTTACCATCATTTTAGGCGAAACAGGGCGAAACTTTGGGGCAGGTATGTCTGGTGGTGTTGCCTATGTGTATGATAAAGATGGGGATTTTAGTACAAAAGTGAATATGGAAATGGTTGGCCTCGAAAAGCTAAGTCCAGAAGATGAAAATATCCTTCGGATATATGTAGAAAACCATCTTGAAAAGACAAATTCAGGCGTTGCCAAACGTATTTTAGAAAATTGGGAGGAAGTAATAACTCAATTTGTCAAAGTAATACCAACCGATTTCAAAAACGCCCTCGCAAAGCGTGGTCTCACCTTCTCGGAACAACTGGCAGACAAGAATGTAGTTTATCGTGATATTCAAGTTCATGTAGAAGTTGGTGTTAATTAACTAATCTGGTACAGCAAAACGAGCAAAAAAATGGGAAAACCAACAGGATTTTTAGAATATAACAGAGAATTACCTTCAAAGCGTGATGCAAAGTTGCGGGTTCAAGACTACAAAGAAATAGAAGTAGAGATAAGCCCAGACAAAACCCAGCTACAAGCAGCTCGATGTATGGACTGTGGCACACCTTTTTGCCACAATGGCTGTCCACTTGGCAATATCATTCCGGAATTTAACGATGCAGTATGGGAATCAAACTGGCTACAAGCTTACGAAATATTGACTTCAACCAATAACTTTCCAGAGTTTACAGGTCGTATATGTCCTGCACCTTGCGAGTCGTCTTGTGTGCTTGGTATCAACAAACCGCCTGTTACGATTGAATACATTGAGAAATCAATTATAGAACAAGCCTACAAAAATGGTTGGGTGAAACCCAAAGAAATCAAAAATAGAACAGGCAAAACCGTAGCGATTGTTGGCTCTGGTCCGGCAGGTTTGGCCGCTGCCGATCAGCTAAATAAAGCGGGGCATACGGTAACGGTTTTTGAGCGTGCCGACCAAATTGGTGGGTTGCTTCGTTATGGAATCCCTGACTTCAAATTAGACAAGTCAGTGATAGACAGGCGAATAAATATTATGAAAGCAGAAGGTATTTCTTTTTTGACTAATGTAAATGTAGGTGTAACCATCACTGCCGATGAACTAACCGAAAATTTTGATTTGGTGGTGCTTTGTGGAGGCTCAACTGTACCTCGGCCCATTCAAATAAAAGGTTGGAACGAGTATTTGGGTAAAGGTCTTTATCCAGCGATGGAGTTTTTGAGTCAACAAAACAAACGAGTTGCAGGTATTAGCCTAACCCACGACCATCAGGGTGATGCCTATCAGAACGGAGACATTTGGGCAACCGACAAGCATGTGGTGGTAATTGGTGGTGGCGATACCGGTTCTGACTGTGTGGGTACATCTAACCGCCACAAGGCAGCTTCGATTACCCAAGTAGAGGTATTGCCTATGCCTGAGATTGACGACAAAAAAGACCCTTATTTCAAAAAACGCCATGCCTCTACCCCTTGGCCCAATTGGCCATTGACTAAGCGAACCTCTACTTCTCACGAAGAAGGCTGCGAGCGGCATTGGTCTGTCAATGTAAAAGAATTTATTGGCGACGGTACCAAGTTAACTCATTTGGCTATTTCAGATATCGCCTATGAACTTAAAAATGGCAAAATGGAACGTGCTGATAAGAATGAGCGAATTGTCCCGTGCGATTTGGCATTAATTGCAGCGGGTTTTCTACATCCACAGCATGATGGTTTGTTGAATGGTTTGAAAAAACAGGGGCTACAGTTTGATGATAGAGGCAATGTTAAAACCAAGAACTACCAAACCGACGTTGAAAATGTTTTTGCGGCTGGCGATATGCGTAGAGGACAGTCGCTGGTAGTGTGGGCCATTTCAGAAGGTCGAGAAGCCGCCCGTGCAGCCGATGCTTGGCTTATGGGTGCATCTAAACTCGAAGCAAAAGCTGCTTCAATGTTTGCGGTTATTTAAAAATAATTACCTTTGAAAACACGAGTCAACTGAGTGTTGGCTCGTGTTTTTTTATAGTTATCATCTTCCTTTTTGCCAAATGAGAGTAGGTATTGATGCCTCAACTATCGGTATTGGTGGTGGCCTACATCACCTGATTGAATTGCTCTCGGTAGCCAATCCTACACAAGTTGGTGTGAATAGTGTCATCATCTGGGGAAGCCATAGAGTACTTAATTCCTTGCCAAACAAACCTTGGCTACTAAAAATACCTGTCAAGGCACTCAATCACTCACTCTTTCACAAATACTGGTGGCGTTATTGGCATTTGCCCTCGATTGCTCATCGTCAATGCGATATTCTGTTCTCCCCAACTGCCGGCTTGTCACGTTTTCATCCATATGTTTCTATGTGTCAAAACCAATTGGTATTCGACACAGTCGAACGAAAAAGATACGGGTTCTCTTGGAGTAGGCTTCGCATTGAGCTGCTCACATTTTTACAAAGAAAATCGTTTCGGAGTGCTGATGGAACCATTTTTTTGACTGAATTTTCTAAACAATCGGCAGGGCAACTATCTGGAAAAGCCCAAGTCATTCCTCATGGCATCAATCCAATTTTCATCCATAAACCTATCAATCAAGAAGTTGCAAACTTCAAAATTCTGTATCCATCCTCAATTGATTTATACAAATATCAATGGAATGTAGCAGAGGCGGTTCTGAATCTAAAAACCAAAGGGTTCAACATCACCTTAGAATTAGTAGGTGCAGTGTTGAATCAAAAAGCATTGCAGCTGCTAAAACCTTTCTTATCAAGTGCACCCGAAACTATTCATTATCGAGGTGAAGTTGGTTTTGAAGAAATGCAGCAATACTACCAAGATTCTGACATTGTTGTGTTTGCATCAGGCTGTGAAACCTTCGGCATGATTTTGTTGGAAGCCATGGCAATGGGCAAACCAATTGCATGCTCTAACCGTAGTTCCTTGCCCGAAACACTCGGTGAAGCAGGTGTTTATTTTGACCCGAGTGAAGTAACAAGCATTGAAAATGTACTTGAATTACTTTTAACAAACCCAGCCTTGAGAGAAAAAATAGCTGACTTAGCACATCAAAAAGCATTAACTTATTCGTGGAAAAGATGCGCTAATCAAACCTTCCAGTTTTTGGAAGATGTGTATCGGTGCTACAAGCCAAAAAACTAACGATTCCATTATAAACACTTGACTATCCTGGTTGACAAACTGATTGAAACCAACAATCTAATACAGTTTATAGTCATAAGTGAACTCGAATCCGTAATTTTACAAGCTCTAAGACGTTCTTAAAAAGAAGTCATTAAATAATCGTTATGAAAAAAATATTAATAACTGGCGGAAAAGGCACAATAGGCAGTGGGTTGATTGACGAATTAACCGCCAGAGGACATCAAGTATATTCGATAGATATTTCGCATGGACAAGAAGAAATTGGATTTTCGTTACGTACAGATGTCAAAAAGCCAACTTATGCCCGCTGCGATGTGGGGGAGTACCGTCAGGTAGAGCGTATTTTTGAAACTTGGGGGCCATTTGATTATGTATATCATTGCGCTGCCGAATTTGGACGTTGGAACGGCGAAGATTTTTATGAACAACTTTGGAAAACCAATGTAATCGGCACAAAAAATCTCATCAGACTCCAAGAAAAGTACAAATTTAGGCTAATCCATTTTTCGTCGTCTGAAGTCTATGGCGACTACCCAAACGTCATGGTAGAGTCGGTGATGGACAACTACGAAATCAGGCAAATGAACGATTATGCCATGACCAAATGGGTGAACGAAATGCAGATCAACAACGCTCGAATTCAGCACCAAACAGAATCTGTTGTTGTTCGTATCTTTAATACTTATGGCCCAGGTGAGTATTATAGCCCCTATCGTTCGGTCAATTGTCGGTTTATTTATTGTGCACTCCGTGGTTTACCCTGGGTAGTTTTTCAAGGCTATACTCGTACATCTACTTATCTACAAGACTCTGTCACTACCCTATGCAACATCATCAATAACTTCAAACCGGGTGAAGTTTACAACGTAGGTGGCGACCAATACCACACTGTAGAGGAATTCTCTGACTTGGTAATTAAAGTAACAGGTGCAGACCCTTCTTTGGTGATTTATAAAGGCGACGAAGTGCTAACCACTCGCCACAAAAAGGTAGATATTTCCAAAGCAATCACTGATTTGAACCATCAAACAACCGTTTCGCTGGAAGATGGTATCAGAAAAACTGTGGATTGGATGCGAAAAGTTTACCAATTTTAATGGCGTGATGAAACCAAAAGTCTGCATCGTTTCTGAACTATTTTACCCATCCACCGATGCTACAGCGCACATTATTAGCACATTAGCCTGTGGGTTATCTGATAGTTTTGACATTTCGGTGATTTGTACCACCACCTCTTATGGCTCCAAAGGGATTGATGACAGTGAATTCAAAAATGAAATTTGGCAAGGAATTTCTATTTATCGAATAGCCAACACCCCCTTGAACAAGGATAACTTGTACCAACGTTTGATACGGCAAGTGCTGGTTTCCATAAGGCTTTTCTGGCAAACACTTCGCCAAACCAGCAAAGATGAAATACTTTTTGTAGTCACTAATCCCCCGTTTCTTCTTGTATTACTTTCGGGTTTGGCTTATTTCAGAAAACAAAAGTTAGTTGTGTTGGTACACGATGTTTTTCCAAATAATTTAGCAGCCGCTGGTATTTTATCAGAAAAATCAACTGCTTACCAAGTAATTAACGCTATTTTTCGATGGGCTTACTCCAAAGCAACAAGGATAATTGTGATTGGTAGAGACATGAAAAGGCTCATAGACAGCCACTTACATCCCAACAAAAAATCGGTCATTATTACCAATTGGGCAGACCTTGATAGCATTGCTCCTACCCCTAAGTCTAATAATCCACTGATACAAAAACTTGGTTTACAAAATAAATTTGTCTTGCTTTTTGCAGGCAATTTAGGCCGTTTACAAGCTTTGGACTATTGGATTGACTGTGCGGCCAAATGCCAAAATGACAAAATTCATTTTCTATTTATTGGCAACGGTGCGTATAAAAAACAGTTGGCACAAAAAGTTCAAGACAATGCTTTATCAAATGTCACTCTACTTGATTCGCTACCCCGAAGTGAACAAAATATTTTTTTGAATGCCTGTGATGTGGGGCTTGTTTCACTTTCAAAAGGAATGTTTGGATTGGGTGTACCAAGCAAATCATATAACATATTAGCAGTAGGCAAACCAATTTTGTATGTGGGCGAAAAAGAGTCCGAAATTGCACAAATGGTTGAACAGCACCATGTTGGCATGGCCGTTGGATATGATACAATTCAAATCCTCACGGCTATTGATACATTAGAAGACAATATTCAATCTTTTGATTCAAAACAGATTAGAGCTGTGGCAGAAAATAATTTTTCTTTTGGAACAATCGTAGAAAAATACAAAATCACGTTATCAGAAGTAAACAATCATTAAGGTAAATCTACTTGCTTGACCATAGTTTTTTTTACATTTGGGTTTTCAAACCATTACGATTACAGTCATGACATTCCTAAAATCAAGTCGTTTAGATAAACTCCGCTACGAGATTAGAGGGGCTACTTACGACAAATCCCTCGAATTATATAACCAAGGCTACAAAATCATCAAACTCAATATTGGTAATCCAGCGCCGTTTGGGTTTGATGCGCCCGATGAAATAATTCACGATATGATTGTAAATCTGCGTGAAGCCCAAGGTTATGCTGACTCACGTGGGCTGTTTTCGGCACGGAAGGCCGTTATGCACTATTCGCAAAGCATTGGTATCAAAGGCGTTGATTTAGAAGACGTTTATATTGGCAATGGCGTAAGTGAGTTAATTTTACTAACGATGCAAGCCCTCATCAACGATGGAGACGAAGTGCTTGTTCCTTCACCTGATTATCCACTCTGGACTACTGCCATTGCGCTTGCTGGTGGCAAACCCGTTCACTATATCTGCGACGAACAGTCGGACTGGAATCCTGATGTAGAAGACCTTAAAAGCAAGATTACCAAACGTACCAAAGGGATTATAATCATCAATCCAAACAACCCAACGGGAGCGGTTTATGCAAAAGATATTCTCCAGTCAATTGCCGAAATTGCTGAAAAGAATAACCTTATTATTTTTTCGGATGAAATTTATGATAAAATCCTGTACGATGGAGCGGTGCATTATCCAATGGGAACACTCACCGAAAAAACTTTATGTGTAACCTTTGGCGGGTTATCTAAAAACTACCGTGCAGCGGGATTCAGAGGGGGTTGGGCTATTTTGAGTGGAGCAAAACATCGTGCTAAGTCATATATTGAGGGATTAAATTTGTTAGCTACGCTACGTTTGTGTGGCAATGTGCCTGCCCAATATGCTATTCAAACCGCTTTAGGTGGGTATCAAAGTATTCAAGACTTAGTAATACCTACGGGCAGGCTTTACAAACAAATGGAGTTATCATACAACTTAATTACGAGCATTCCGGGTATAACCTGTGTTCGCCCCAAAGGTGCGCTTTATTTATTTCCTAAAATTGACCTCAAAAAGTTTTACTTTAAGAATGATGAAGATTTTGTCTATGATTTATTGGCCGAACAACGAGTGCTATTAGTACCGGGTACGGGCTTCAATTACATTAAGGACGATCACTTCAGAATTGTGTTTTTACCCACAGTAGAAGAACTGGCAGTTGCCATGAATAGAATAAGCACGTTTTTGGATGGTGCAACATTGAAAAACCGTGAAAAAGCAGAACTAAATGGAATGCTGGTTAGTTAAACCGTGTAAAACAAACTTTCACGATGCCTGCCCAATCAACTATATACGCCCAAAAGAAACAAACATTGTTCTTGGTATTAGCTGGATTATTCTTGACTAATGCCATTGTTGCTGAGATTATCGGTACCAAGATTTTTTCGGTAGAAGATACCCTCGGCAGTGGAGTGGCTACATTTTTGATGCCGCTGGGTTCTATTTTTGGCTACAATCTGGCGGCTGGGGCTTTGCCTTGGCCTTTAGTATTTGTCACTTCTGATATCATTAACGAATACTTTGGCAAGCAAGGCGTTCGCAAAATTTCATACTTGGGGGCATTTTTTATCGCTTATAGCTTTATTATTATTTTTGCTGCTACCAAAATGTCACCTGCTCAGTTTTGGATTGATGTCAATAAGGGCGACAATAATTTTAACATTGACTACGCCTTCTCCATGATTTTCAGACAAGGTTTAGGTATTATTATCGGCTCTATTTCGGCATTTTTGATTGCTCAATTGCTGGATGCTACTGTCTTTCATCGGCTTCGCAAGATGACAGGAAATAAAAAGATTTGGCTGCGTGCAACAGGCAGCACGCTCGTTTCGCAACTGGTAGATAGTTTTGTGGTGCTTTTTGTTGCGTTTTATATATTTGGTAACTGGACCATAGACCAGGTCATAAACATTGGCATCAACAATTATACATACAAATGTATCATTGCAATCTTGATGACTCCAGTTATTTACCTTGCCCACAACCTCATTGACCGCTATTTGGGTAAAGAAACAGCACTACAAATGACCGCCGAAGCAGTGAATGATATGCCGACTACGATATAGATTTCCTCCAATTGTCCAGCACTATAGCAGTTGCAATACTGGCATTAAGTGACTCAGCTTCGCCGAACCTGGGGATAGTAACTCGCTGATTAACAAAAGCTTCCACAGCTTCACTAATTCCATTCGACTCATTACCAATGAGTAAATAACCCGACGTTGGAAAATCAATAAGGTGTACATTTTGTCCATTCAAAAAAGTACCAAACAATTGTGCATCACGTAATCGAGAAAAATAGTTTTCTAAGTTGGTATAAAATAGTTGCACCCTGGTAAATGACCCCATCGTTGCGGCAATTACTTTGGGGTTATAGCAATCAACAGTACTTTCGGAGCAAACAATCTTGCTTACCCCGTACCAATCTGCTATCCGAACAATGGTTCCTAAATTGCCTGGATCACGAATATCATCCAAAACCAAGACTATTTCTGAGGCATTGGCACACAAATACTCATTTTTTTTCGTTTTTACAGTAGCCAATGCTGCTTCATTGCTTGCAAAAGTTCCAGCTTTTGCCAATTCGTCGGCAGTTGCTAATTCAACCAAAAAAGGTTGCTTGGTAAGTGCTGACTCGTTTTCTTTGTAAAAAGATGCGGTTACAAATAACATTTCGATTTGAAAATCGGATCGAAGCAACTCTTGCACGTTTTTTGCACCTTCTACAATAAAAGCTTGATACTCAATTCTATATTTTTTTTGCTGAAGCGAATGAAGGTACTTCTGCTGGTTTTTAGAAATCATAATAATGTTGATTTTAACAACAAAATGGTCAGTTGGATTACTGTCTGTTTATTGTTTATACTTAATAGTTGCGTGAGGTCTGTTGAAAAAGGAAGTTACTTATTGTATAATCAGTCGGTCAAAGGTACTAAGCAACTCGAAGCCGAACAATTAGAAGCCCTCATTCCTCAAAAACCCAACCGAAGGATTCTGCGAACGCCCATTATGCCCTACTTGACATTGTATCGCTTCGGGGAGCAATTTTACAAGAAAGAAACCTGGGAAAAAAAATTAGCTGCCCTCAATGATGAGTACGAACAAAAAAGTTTATTGGCCC
>JBGAVQ010000458.1:0-2009 GCA_044228045.1 Spirosomataceae bacterium | reverse complement strand
CCCAGTATTTCTAAAAACAAGCCCCTTTTAGTTGGTTGGAACGAAGACGAACATGCGTTTTTTGCTTGGGAGCGAAAAGAAACCGAATTTGCCAAATACGATTTTGAGGCTCTACACAAAAAATTTGAGCCAACATACGGTGATAACACCAAAAAAATCATTGATACCTATCGCACCTCTCGTCCAAACGCCTCCGCAGCAGATATTTATATGGCCATTTCGTCCATCACATTGATGGGTTTAGGTTCGGTTGATATTGCTGAGAAAAAAACAAAACAGGGCGGAGCACCTGTTTATCTCTATAATTTTGGGTATAAATCAGAGGTGAAAATCCCAGGAACGGAGTATGCGATGGGCACGCCACACGCCATGGATATTAGCTTTAAGTTCTTCAATGAATCAGCCGATAAGCCCAGTTTCTTTGGTGGCAACAAACCCGAACGAGTGACCGCATCACATAATTTTGCTGAATTATGGACCAACTTTGCCAAGACAGGAAAACCTTTTGCAAAAGGTGCCCCAGAATGGAAAGCGTATAATTTACAAGACCGGCCAACGATGCGTATTGACACCAAATTGGAAGTAGTCAATAAGCGATTTGAGCAAGAAATTGAAATGTGGCGCTCAATCGGGAAGTTGTAGCAGCAATCTAAAAATGACACATAGGAAATCTCTTTAAACCTAAATAAATTATTGTCTAATTAAAAGACAATAGCAGGCAGGTACAGGATAACTTCTGTACAAAAAGAGTATTTTTTTGTACTAATGAAAGTGGAAATGCTCCTTTTTTATACAATCCCAACACTACTTACCTAAAATTATGCTTCGACACTCAGTGATTTTGAAATTAAAGTCTTCGCTTACCGAAGACGAAAAACAAGCGTTTTTCGAGGCCGTTGATGACCTCGCCAACATTCCTCACGTGCAAAAATTTGAAGTGTTGAAGCAAATCAGCCCCAAAAACAAATTTGAGTACGGTATTTCGATGGAATTTGAAACGCAAGACCAATACGATACCTATTCAAACCATCCTCAACACGTTGCCTTTGTGGAAAATTGGTGGATGCAAAATGTAGAGGATTTTTTAGAGATTGATTATCAACTCTAAATGTTAATCGAAAAACACTTAATTTTTTGAATTTCAATAAAATCGCTAATCAATGAAAAGTAAAAAGCTAATAACCATCATACTCGCTGTCGTAGTAGCTACGCTATTTTCGTTAGGGCTACATGCGCAGTCAAAGCCTAAAAACACTTCTGTCGCCAAAAACTGGAAATTGGGCGTGGCCCTATACACTTTCAGTACGGTGTCGTTTCCCGAACAGCTGGCGTATGCAGATAGTGCTTCCTTGAAATATGTAGAGGGCTTTGTTTTTGCCAAAGCGGGAAAAGAACTCAAAGATTCGGTTTTAATGAAACTCTCCTCTTCGGGGATTCAACAGTTGAAGAAAAAAGTGGCAGATCAAGGGCTTAAAATGGAGTCTATTTATATTATTGGCGGTAAAACAGTAGCTGATTGGAAACGGGATTTTGAGATTGCGAAGGCGTTTGGGGTAAAATACGTAACGGGCGAACCCCCACGAAATTTGTGGAATAGCGTGGATAGCTTGGCAGGTGTTTATGGGATTAAAGTGGCTTTGCATAACCATTGGAAGGGAAATAGTATTTATTGGCATCCCGATTCGTTGTTGGCGGCTTTAGAAGGCCATCCCAATTTTGGGGCGTGTCCTGATTTGGGTCACTATCCAAAATCGGGAATTAATCCAGTGTTGGCGTTGAAAAAATTGCAAGGCAAAATCATTGGAATTCACCTCAAAGACATTGCCGAATACAACAATAACAAAATCCAAGACGTGCCAGTAGGGACGGGTGTCATTGATTTTCCAGCAGTTTTCGATGAATTGAAACACCAAAACTATAACGGCTATATCATGATTGAACGTGATACCAAAGAGCAACCCAATAACCTGACATCGTTGAAACAGATGGTGAACTATTACTACAAAACG
>JBGAVQ010000115.1:0-16871 GCA_044228045.1 Spirosomataceae bacterium | reverse complement strand
CGGCCGTGATGCCCGTCCCTGAGACTGAATAAGTCGTTGGTGTGCCTGTTGACCCCGTGAAAGGAATCGTAAACGACATTGCCCCTGCACATATCGCTGGAATGGTACCTAAGGTGAGCGTAGGGATAGCGTGGCTACTTACGTAAGCCCCCATGTCCACCGTGGTTTGTTGCACACGGGTTGCGCCTGTGATATCCGTAGCAATGCTGCTTACTGCGCTGTTCAAACCCGTGTTCACGGCGGGGCTACACGCTTGCAAAGCCAAGTTAATCGGTGCAGTAGTAGATACAAACAAAGGGTCTTGGGCAAAGATATTACCGCTTGCGCCTGAGCCTAATTCATTACTGTTGGCACTGGTATAACCGCCACTTGGCAACTGCAACAGGTTATTGGTAAAGGTGTTGGTTGCTTCTTCATTAAAATAATCCGCTTGCGCTACTGTTGCATCTGTTCCTTTTTTATTTCCCCAAAAAATATTATTCGTCAAGGTATTCGTGCTATTGTAGGTATAAATCCCGCCGCCGCCTTTCTCGCCTGCCGAATTGCTGTAAATCGTGTTATTGGTCAAAGTATTCGTACCAGAGCTGCCATCAATAGCAATACCGCCACCTGCGTTGCCTGCCGAATTGCTGTAAATTGTGTTATTCGTCAAAGTATTCGTGCCAGATTTGGTCAAAATACCACCGCCGCTGCCACCACCGCCTGCCGAATTACTGTAAATCGTGTTATTGGTCAAAGTATTCGTGCCAGAGATGGTCAAAATACCGCCGCCTAAGCGTGCCGAATTGCTGTAAATCGTGTTATTCGTCAAAGTATTCGTGCCACCAAAGGTCAAAATACCGCCACCTGCGAGTGCCGAATTGCTGTAAATCGTGTTATTCGTCAAAGTATTGGTGCCAGAGATGGTAAAAATAATAATACCGCCGCCGAAGTTCCTATTCATGTCAATACCATTAACAGTTAAGCTACTTGAAACATTTGCATTGCCACCCGTAATGGAAAAACCATTAATTGTTATCGTTGAGGTGTTATCTGATGATGCGGTTGCGGTCAAGACAACATGATAGCAGTTATCGGCATTGTCATTTGCTGTTCCAATATCGCCACTTAGGGTCGTCACATTTGCGGTGATGTCTCGTGTATTAGTGCTGGCGTTGTAGCCGCCTTCTATCGTTACTCCATCGGGGATATGGAAAGTCACATCTCTTGCGTCCGTGGTGGTGATTTCTATGCCCGCATTAAAAGGCTTTTTGCTGGGCTTGTACGTACCTGCGGCTACTTTGATAAGCGTAACATTGCTACAAGCATGTGCTTTTGCCAAGGCATCGCCGAGGCTTGCGTAGGCATTGGCCCAAGTTGAGCCATCGCCCGTGCCACCCGATACTGAGGCATTGACGTGGAGGGTGCTGCCACTGGGGCAGCTCGTACATACATTGACCGGCGCAGTTCCATAATTAATCACCGATACACAACCCGCTGCATTTTTCACTGTTAACTCAAAGTCAATAGGGGTGTCTGCTATCGCTGCTGCACTCAAACTGACCATGATGGGGCTACTGCTTGGCATGGGTGCATCCGTGGCGGGAACGATGCCCACCCCCGAAATCGTATAGCTCGTAGGTGTGCCTGTAGTAGCCGTATAAGGAATCGTAAACGACATTGCCCCTGCACAAATATCAGGTATTGTGCTCGTGGTGATGGAGGTCGCCATCGTCACCACCGCACTGCCAGTCATATCAGCCGTACAGATACCACTTTTGGCCTTTATCGTGTAAGTGCCCGGTTCGAAAACATCAAAGTTAATTGCTGAACCATCTCCAGTAGCACTGTTGACCAACATACCATCTCGATACAGTTCATACTCGATTCCATTTTCAGAACCAGAAAGTCCTACTGTCTTGCCTATGCCTGGGTCGCAAATAGTGCCAGTACCTGTCACGGCAAATACCGCTAATCCTGATGAACAAGACGCTGGGGCAGTTCCTGCATTAGAGTTGGTAAAAGTAGTGCCTTCTTGTACATTGCTGGCATCAAAAAACTTGGCAATTACCTCAATAGCTGTGCCATTGGCAGGAAGCGTGATATTCGTAACTTGGTGAGAGGTAGCATTGCTTGCCAAGGCATTTCGATAGATGGTCGTAAGCGTTCTTGTTCCTGAAGTCAAAACCAAAGTACCTGTGTTGCCGTGGCATCCAAAGTTCACGGTGACATCCGCAGTAAAGGTGTCGTCATCGCCGCAGGGCGTACCTTGGTTATTACAAGTGCCGAAATTGCTTAGTGTGATGCCCGTGACCGTAGGCAGGGCATTGACCGTACCACTCACCGCCACGGTTTTGTTGGTTGCTCCCGCAGAAGCTACCGTTACATCGCCGCTTGGTGTACCTGTGGCTGTGCTTTTCATACGAACATAAATAGTGGTAGTAGCCACACTACCCCCGCTTTGGGTTAAAGTTACCGAAGCCACAAAACCCGACCCAGGGGTTTCGCTGACCTCAAAACCCGTAGGGGCTGTTACGGTGATATCGCCTGTTAAATCACTACCACTCACCGTAAAACTCTGCTCGGCTGAGGCCGTACCCGCACAGGCGGTGAAGGGGTTGAAAGTACCTGTGGCGGTGAGGGTAGTAGAAAGTGCTGCCGTGTAAGCCCAAAAATCTTTGGTATGGGCGAATGACTGATCAAACCCCGTGCCAATATAGCCCTTGCTGCCAATGCTAAAACCAACGGCGCCAAACCGTGCCGAACCACCGAAATCGGCTTTCTTCGTCCAACTGTTGGCAGTAGGGTCATATTCCCAAAAATCTTTGGGAATGCTACTCGCACCTCCTCCCGTGCCGATGTAGCCCTTGCTGTCCATGCTAAAACCAACGGCTTCCCCCCGTGCCAAACCACCGAAATCGGCTTTCTTCGTCCAACTGTTGGCAGTAGGGTTGTATTCCCAAAAATCTTTTGTACGGCCATTCGCATCAGCCCCCGTGCCGATATAGCCCTTGCTGCCAATGCTAAAACCAACGGCATTCTGCCGTGCCGAACCACCGAAATCGGCTTTCTGCGTCCAAGTATTGGCAGTAGGGTCATATTCCCAAAAATCTTTGGTAAGGGTCAATGATTCATCCAACCCCGTGCCGATGTAGCCCTTGCTGCCAATGCTAAAACCAACGGCCCCATACCGTGCCGAACCTTCGAAATCGGTTTTCTGCGCCCAGGTATTGGCGCCTTGGGCGTAGAGGGTGCCCCATCTCCCCTCTACCAGCAAAAAGCTTAGCACCAAGCTCATTATGCCGTAAAATCGAGTCATTGTATTGTTGTGCTTCATGTTATTTTGGTTAAATGCTTTTCAATTGTTTCATTTCTTCTATGCTCACACTGGGTGGCATTTGGCCTTTTTTGATTTTAGCCACCACCAAGTCGGCTACTTTTTGGGCTTTTGCTTTGGTGGCAAAGCCTCGGTTGCCGGGTAGCCCCGGTTTGGAGCTTTGGTGAACAAACCGCTCACCTTCTATCAAAATATCATAGCCCCAGGTATTGCCTTCGGCTGGGATGATTTTGGTAGTGATGTTGGCTTTGGCGTAGGCATTGCCCGCCGGAAAGCTTGGCGTAGCCTCTTTTTGGGCTGTCTGCCCCAGGGCCGCTCCCCCTGCCAACAGGCAGCACAGGAGCGAGAAGAGTAGTAGTGTTTTTTTCGTAAAGTAAAATTGAAAGCGTGATTGGGTTAAATAGTTGCCTTGCTCGGGCGTACCCGGAGGCTTGCTAAGGAGTGTAATCATGTGGGCTGTACGTGTTGGTTAAAATGATGGATAATAGTACCGTAAAATCAACCACAAAGAACATAGCAAAATTTTGATAAAAAAATACCTACTGGTAGGTATTTTTTGGTTTTTTTTGAAAAAATATTTTTCCGCTTATTTTGCTGATAATCAATTAGTTAAGCCATTTTTCTTCTTTTTTCTTTAAAAATGGTGTTTTTTGGGGTAAACTTTTTGGGGTGCTGTTGGGTGTTTCCACCCGACAGTCTTAGAACCACACGTCAGGGGCAAACACCTAACGACACAGAGATTCAAGAGTTGTCGGAACTTGTAAGTATAAAGAAGGTAAGGTCAGACCATAGTCAGACCCACAAGAACTGTATTTGGTCTGACTGCCGTCTGACCTGATTCATTTTGCCGTTGTTGCGGGGTCGTCCGTGCGGTGTTTTTCACTAACATCTCTGCTACTCTTTCCCTGCCGTTGGGTTGTTGGTGATAACACCAACAATGGCTCAAAACACACTAAGTAGTTTTGCCGTTGTTGCGGGGTCGTCCGTGCGGTGTTTTTCACCAACATCTCTGCTACTCTTTCTCCTGACTTACAGAAAATTATAGACGGGCCTCATTGTTTTTCACCAACATCTCTGCTACTCTTTCCCTGCCGTTGGGTTGTTGGTGATAACACCAACAACGGCTCAAATCCTATAAAACCAATAAAGCCCTGTGGCTCGTGATGCTGACGACCTACGGCTTGGCCTCGGTAACTCACGCAGGGGCGGTACATGATAATTTGGAGATGGGGGTTTTGTTTGAGTGAGTTTTGGGTTGGTTCGGCCTACATTTTATTGCCTAAGGCGAGTAAGCAACTGAAAATCAGCAACTAACCGTTTGTTTGGCGCATCAACATCTCCTTTCAAAAAAAATTAAAAAAACCTAAAAAATACCTACTGGTAGGTATTTTTTTGCCCAAATTTTTGTAAGTTCTTTGCGGCAGGATTTTAGCCATTTTACACTTTCTCTAACGTACCGTTACCATGAATACTTCAAAAAGGACAGTACTCCTATGCTTGGGCATGATAAGCCTGTGGCTTGGGCAAGGCTGCACACCCAAGAAAACACAGCCCCCCTTGCCCTCGGCAGTGGTGGGGCTTGACAGCAAGTTGACTTATGAGTCGATCAACGATCGGGTGGTGGTGAGTACCAAGCTCACCGAAAAAGACTTGACCAGAAAAGACCTCCACGCATGGATGCATAAAAACTCAGTCAAAGTGAGCCAAAAAAAGGAGGTTATCTTGTTAGGCTCCTTCCGGCAATACCCCGAGGCGTGGTTTTGTACGCAACTCATCAATCATGACAAGGTAAGCAAGCAGTTGATCGTATATGAGTACAACCGCCTCCGTTGCGATGGCTTTGAGGTTTTTACGGTCAAAAATGGAAAAATTAACAAATGCGGAAGTCTTGACCGAAGCACGCCCTTTTCTACTTACCCCCTTCCTTTTTTTACGTATGCCATCCCCCTGACGATTCAGCCCAAGGACACCCTGCATCTGGTGATTCATACGCAGCGACGCTTCGGGGTTCATGAAGTAAACTTGAATGTTGCAACGCCTGAAAACTACCTGAGTACGCATTTTGCTATTTTCTTAACGAGGGTGTTTCAAATCGCTATTTTTTTGATTTTAGCAGCCATCATGCTCATACTCGGACGAGTATTTCGGTACAAAAGCATGATGTACTGGGGGTTGTATATTTTGGCAATTCTTTGTATATATATTACCACTTGGGGATTTACCGATTCCATCACCAATTTTTCTTATATCGGGCTATCAGGTAGCAACGTGAGTGTATTTGGAATGATGATGGGTTGTGTATCACCTCAGTTTTTTATGATTGAATGGATGAAACCCATACCCAAAAATGAAAAAGTTTTTAAATTCATTTCGTATTCATTACTCGGAGCAAGTTTGTTTTTTACGGTTTGTTATTTATTTCCCAAACCCCTATTTAACCTCATACAGAATACAGTAAACTTGTCATTGATGATGATAGTTCTTATCTTTTTGAGTATCGTTTGGATCTTTTACTATTCATTTTTGGCCTGGATTCGAGCAAAAGTCTATTACCTATTCATTAGTTTGATCATAGCTTACGCCCCATTTGTATTGAGCCAAACAGCCTTATTTAAAAATAGTTCTTTTATTATTCTCAAATCAGATAATTTAATCATTTCATGTATAACGATAGGACTGGCCATTGTTGGTGTCTATTTACTCAGAGAGCAGCTCGTAACCCGCAAAAAACTGGAAGCAAACCTTACCCAACTGAAAGTATCGTTAGAAGATATACGCAAAAACGAGGTGGAGACCATCGGTCGCAACCTGCACGACAACGTGGGCAACATGCTGGCCTCGGTGCTGGGCTACCTCAACCTCAAAAATCAAAACCCCGAAATAGTCAAAAATCTCCTCGAAGACTCCATCAACGAGGTGCGTTTTTTGAGTCACACCTTGGTCAAACAAGACAACCTGCCCATTACCGACAAACTCGAAATGCTCGTCAGTCGCTTCAATGATTTCTCTCCCATTAGGCTGTTTTTCAACGACTACTCCCTTGGCAAGATCAATAAAATTGAAGCACTACGGCAGAACAATCTTTACATGATTGTTCAGGAAGCCCTGACCAATGTGGTCAAACATTCCAAAGCCACTGTAGCCTACATCCAGATTTTTGATAATGATGGGTCGTTTCAGGTGAGCATTGAAGACGACGGCATAGGCATCGTTCCAGGCAGTAATCACAAAGGCATCGGCCTGCAAAATATTTACAAAAGGGCCGAATTGTCGGCCTTCAAAATAACCCTTGACTCCAACTCAACGGGAACTAACCTTATTATCGAAATTCATGAAAATAAAAACGATTATCGTAGATGACCATTCGCTTTTTAACGATGGCCTGCGCCTAATTCTGAAAGAATCAAAGGCTTTTGAGGTAATTGAGCAGATTTATGACAGCCGTCAGGCCCATCATAAGTGTTTTACGCTTATGCCTGCCCTCATCATAGTGGACTATAACATGCCCTACCTCAACGGACTCGAAGTGGTCAAGCAACTCAAAAGCCTTCAATACGATAAGAAGGTAGTGATTGTGAGCATGTACGCCGACAAGAAAGAACTATCCATGTTTGAGGCGGTTGGGGTAGATGGCTACATAACCAAAACCACACCTGCTAAGCTTTTGGTGGAATCGCTCAAAAAAATACTGGCTGGTGAAAAGGTGTATGTGACCAACAACTTCAACAAAGAATCAATAGGAAACGATAGCTTTGACAAAGCGAATCAACTCACCAAACGTGAAACGGAGATACTCAAACTGGTACGTAAAGATTACACCAGCGAGCAGATAGCGGAGGCATTGCATTTGAGCCAATACACAGTAGAAACCCACCGCAAAAACATCAACCAAAAACTCAACTTCAAAAGCAAGCAGGAGTTTTATGAGTTTTTGCAGGAGTTGAATCCTTGAAAAATCCGTACTTCTTAAAATCTACCTGCTGGGTGAAGTGGTTACTGGAAATTGGTTATCGGTTAATTGTTTTTTTCAACTAAAATGTTGCTAATATACAGATTATCAACGTCGGCGAGGCTAAGCCCGCAGTGGAACTGCTCGCCGACGTTATTCCTCAGAATCACTCACTTACGGGATTTTTTGCGTAAGTCCTAATAAAGGTAATTATACCCAAGTACTTATCCCAATTTATGAAGTGAAGTACACCATGACAGCCTATTCCGATAATAAAAGGATAGAAACCCACTATAAACCGCTGATCTGTAATCTTTTATTACAACCACGACTGATAATACTTGCCGTCGTTGAGCAGTAGGGCTTGTTGGGTTAGCATCAAGGGGCGAAAGGTATCAACCATTACGGCCAATTCAACCGTTTCTTTTTTGCCAATGCTCCGCTCCATCGCTCCCGGATGCGGGCCATGAGGAATGCCGCCCGGATGCAGTGTAATATGCCCCGGAGCAATGTCATTGCGGCTCATAAAATCGCCGTCCACATAATAAATTACTTCGTCAGAATCTATATTGCTGTGGTTGTATGGCGCAGGTATCGCCTGCGGGTGGTAGTCATACAGGCGAGGCACAAACGAACACACCACAAATCCGTCGGTATGGAAGGTCTGATGCACAGGCGGTGGCTGATGGACTCGCCCTGTGATAGGCTCAAAATTGTGAATAGACAAGCCCCACGGAAAATTGTAACCGTCCCAGCCCACTACATCAAAAGGGTGCGAAGCATATACCACTTCGTGCAGCGTACCTTGCTTCTTAATTTTTATGATAAAATCGCCTTGTTGGTCGTGTGTTTCAAGAGCTTGCGGTAGTTTGTAGTCACGCTCACAGTAAGGCGAGTGTTCTTGCAATTGCCCAAAATAATTTCGGTACCGCTTGGGCGTATAAATTGGATGCTTTGATTCTACATATAAGAGGCGGTTTTCGGCACTGTCAAAGTCAATTTGATAAATCATTCCTCTCGGAATCACCAAATAATCACCGTATTCAAACGGAATTGTCCCCAAAATGGTACGCAATTTGCCTGAACCTCTATGCACAAACAACAGTTCGTCGGCATCGGCATTCTTATAGAAATACGTAGTGAGCGACTGCCGAGGGGCAGCCAAGCCCACAATAGCCTCAGCATTTACCAACAGTGGCGTGCGACTTTCTAAAAAATCGTCTTGTGGAGCTACATTAAAGCCAATCAATTTACGAGAAGCGATGTTTTTTTCGACAGCTATTTTAGGGTTAATATCATGGCTACCAAGCACTTCTTTCACTTGCGTAGGCCGATGAAGGTGGTACATCAGCGACGACATACCGTCAAAACCGATGGTGCCAAAAAGCTGTTCGTAGTAGTAGCCGCCAGCAGGTTTTTCAAAAATTGTATGGCGTTTCGGGGGAATTTGTCCCAGACGGTGGTAAATTGGCATAACTTTTTAGTTGATGATGTGTCGAACCAAAATTAGTTGTTTTGACAATGATTTAAAAAGATTTTTTTTGAAAAACTGTATTTTATAAAATGCCCACATTACTTGCTGATTTTGAACGACTTAAAACCAAACTAAGCGGTGAATTATATTTTGAAGATAATGACGAACACAACGCTTTGCGAATGGTGTATGCTACCGATGCGTCTGTTTATCAAGAAAAACCCATTGCGGTAGCCATTCCCAAATCAGAAGACGACCTCAAAAACCTAATTCGTTTTGCCCACAAGCACCATATTACGCTTATTCCACGGGCGGCAGGCACATCGCTGGCTGGTCAAGTGGTGGGCAACGGCATTGTGGTAGATATTTCAAAACACTTCAATCAACTGATAGAAGTTAATCAGGCCGAAAAATGGGTACGTGTGCAGCCTGGCATGATTCGAGACGATTTGAATGTGCACCTTCGCCCCTATGGCCTGATGTTTGGTCCAGAAACTTCAACTTCGAGCCGAGCCATGATTGGCGGCATGGTGGGTAACAACTCATGTGGACTGCACAGCATTGTATGGGGCAGCACTCGTGACCACCTCCTCGAAGCCAAAGTGCTGTTGAGCGATGCCTCCGAAGTGGTTTTTAAGGAACTAAGCACTGCTCAATTTGAACAAAAATGCCTGAATAATTCCAATAAAAACGCCCTTGAAAATCAGATTTATAGCCAAGTATATAACCTACTTTTCAACAATCGTAACCAAGAAAATATTCGCCGAGAATTTCCCAAAAAATCCATTACTCGCCGCAACACAGGCTATGCACTTGATACCCTGTTGGAGATGTCACCTTTTAGCGAAAATGGTAAGCCCTTTAATTTTTGTAAGTTGTTAGCTGGCTCCGAAGGTACACTGGGCATCATAACAGAGGTGAAACTCAACCTGTTAGACTTGCCACCCAAAGAGGTTGGTTTGCTGTGTATTCATTGCAAAACCATTGTAGAGTCCACCAAAGCCAACATAGTGGCCATGCGGCATCAACCTTACGCTTCGGAACTGGTAGATAAATTCATCATGGATTTTACCAAAACTCACCCGGAATATCGCAAAAATCGGTTCTTTATTGAGGGCGACCCAAAAGCGATTTTGATGGTTGAGTTTTTTGGCGAAACCCGCACCGAAGTGGAACAAAAAGTGGCCAAATTGGTAGAAGAACTACGAGCCAACGAGTTGGGGTTTGCATATCCGTTGCTCTATGGCGACGAAACTAAGAAGGCTTGGGATATCCGGAAAGCGGGATTGAGCCTGCTCCGCAACCAACCTGGCGATGCCAAGCCTGTCAATTTGATTGAAGACTGCGCCGTAACCATTGAAGATTTGCCGCTGTATATCAACGATTTACAAAAACTATTAGCCCAACACGGCTTGCAGGCTTCGTATTATGCTCATGCGGGGGCAGGCGAGCTGCACGTGGAGCCAATGATTAACCTCAAAAAAGTAGGCGGCAAAGAATTGTTCCGACAGGTGCTGGCCGACACTGCGGTTTTGGTCAAAAAGTACGGTGGTTCGCTATCGGGTGAGCATGGCGACGGGCGGCTTCGGGGCGAGTTTATTTCTTACATGATGGGCAAAGAGGTCTATCATTTGTTCAAAGAAATCAAAGAGATTTTTGACCCCGAGCATCTTTTCAATGCAGGCAAAATTGTGGATACCCCCCCCATGAACGAGTTTTTGCGATACAGCCCCGAAACTACTCATGTGGAAGTAGAAACCATTTTTGATTTTTCAAAAACAAACGGAATTGTAGGGCTTACCGAAAAATGTGAGGGCTCTGGCGATTGCCGCAAAACTGAACTGACGGGTGGCACGATGTGCCCGAGTTTTATGGCAACTCGCCAAGAAAAAGACACCACCCGAGCAAGGGCCAATATCCTGCGTCAATTCTTAACTACCCCTCTCCTGCCCAACCAGAATCCGACAACGAGGTTCAATCACCCTGAGATTAAGGAAATCATGGATTTGTGCCTCAGTTGCAAAGGCTGCAAAACAGAATGTCCGTCGAGTGTAGATGTTGCCAAAATGAAAGCCGAGTTTTTGCAGCATTATTACGATGCCAATGGGATGCCATTTCGCACCAAAATGATTGCTAATTTCACCAAAATGAGTGAATTAGCATCTAAAGTACCGTGGGCTTACAACTTTATATTTAGCAATCCTTTTACTGCAAGTCTCGCCAAGGGCATGGTTGGATTTGCCCAAAAACGCTCTATTCCTCTTTTGCATCAAACTACTTTACGAAAGTGGTTTGAAAAACGGAAAGCCCATAGACCTACCAAGAAAATCCGAAAGATTTTGCTGTTTTGTGATGAGTTTACCAACTACAACGATGTTGAAATTGGCATCAAGTGTGTTGAATTATTTGAACACTTAGGCTACGAAGTAGCGATGACGGACCACCTCGAAAGTGGCCGTACCTATTTATCAAAAGGCTTGGTGCGAGAAGCCCGTCAGTTGGCCATTCAAAACGTAAAAAAACTGTATGAAGTAGTACAAGATGGTACGCCCATTATTGGTATAGAGCCGTCGGCAATACTGACTTTACGAGACGAATACCTTGATTTAGTACCTGAATTGCTGCGCCCCAATGCCGAAAAAGTAGCAGAGAATGTGTATGTTTTCGATGAGTTTTTTGCCCAAGAATTAGACAAAAAGAACATCAAAAAAGACCAGTTTACCACCGAAAAACGCCTCATTAAACTACATGGTCATTGCTACCAAAAAGCCTTGTCGTCGCTAACACCTACCAAGAAAGCCCTCTCATTACCAGTCAATTACGAAGTGCAGCTTATCCCTTCGGGGTGCTGTGGCATGGCAGGTTCGTTTGGTTATGAAAAAGAACACTACGATGTTTCGATGGCCGTGGGCGAATTGGTACTTTTTCCGACCGTCCGCAAACAACCCAATGAGGTGTTGATTGCCGCACCGGGTACGTCGTGCCGGCATCAAATCAAAGATGGCACCAGTCGGATAGCTTATCATCCGATTGAAATTTTGTGGGAAGCCTTAGCGAAATAGTCGAGTGAGTCAAGTAAGTCGAGAAGTCAAGGAGTCGTAGTCATGAAGTCGTAAGTCATAAAGTCATAAGTCGAGAAGTCGTAAGTCATGAAGTAGTGTGGCACAAGTCTTAGACTTGCGCCAGTACTCAGCACTACGCCCGTAATCGGTTTTGTTTCCATTTACTCGCCGATGCAGTGCTGGAAACAGTATTGCTTGGCGTTGATTTTTTGCTTGAAAGCATTTGCACGGCCAACATGGCCGCCACAATGGCTTCGTCGGCATCAAGCGGGTTGTCGAGCATATCAGGCGTGTAGTACAGGCTGATAAAACGAGTGTCAAATTGCCCCGACAAGAACGCTTCGTGCCGCATCACAAACTTGCAAAAAGGCAAAGTAGTGGCTACGCCCGTGAGCTGGTATTCGTCAATAGCCCGCACCATTTTGTCAATGGCTTCTTGGCGATTGGCCCCATAGGTGATAAGTTTGGCAATCATGGGGTCATAAAAAATCGGGATGGTCATGCCTTCTTCCATGCCGTCGTCCACCCGCACGCCATTGCCTTGCGGACGCACATAAGTAGTGAGTGTGCCTACATCGGGCAAAAAATTATTGCGAGGGTCTTCGGCACATACCCTTATTTCGACAGCGTGCCCATTGATTTTGAGGTCTTCTTGCTTAAAACTGAGTGGCTTACCTTCGGCCACTAAAATCATTTCTTTTACCAAGTCCACCCCTGTAATCAACTCAGTAACAGGATGTTCTACTTGCAGGCGGGTATTCATTTCTAAGAAATAAAAGTTGAGTTGGTCGTCCACAATAAACTCAACTGTACCTGCCCCGTAGTAATTACACGCCTTTGCTACATTGACGGCACAAGCTCCCATTGCCTCACGAATGGCTGGCGTAAGCACAGCCGAAGGGGCTTCTTCAACTAACTTTTGGTGGCGGCGTTGAATCGAGCATTCTCGCTCAAATAAGTGAACTACATTGCCATGCTGGTCGCCAAGCACCTGAATTTCAATATGCTTGGGTGAAGTAATGTATTTTTCAATAAAGACAGAGCCATCTCCAAACGAAGCAACGGCTTCGCTCACAGCACGCTCCATTTGCTCGTCAAATTCGTCCTCATGGTTCACTACCCGCATCCCCTTGCCTCCGCCACCAGCCGAGGCTTTAATCAAAATAGGGTAACCTACTTGTTCAGCAATTTTCTTGGCCTCGCTCCTATCCGTAATGGCCTCATCCACACCTGGCACAAGCGGCACGTTCATGCGACGAGCAGCTTGCTTGGCAGCAATTTTGCTCCCCATCATGTCAATGCTTTCGGGCGAAGGGCCAATAAACAGTAGGCCAGCTTCTTGCACTTTACGAGCAAAATCAGCATTCTCACTCAAAAATCCATAGCCTGGGTGAATGGCATCTACGCCCAATTGCTGACAGATTTCGATGATTTTATCGCCTCGCAAATACGATTCTTTTGAGGGCGGTGGCCCTACGCACACGGCTTCGTCTGCAAAGCGCACGTGGGGTGTGTTTCGGTCAGCTTCGGAATAAATGGCAACAGTTTTGATGCCCATTTCACGGGCAGTACGCATCACACGCAAGGCTATTTCGCCACGATTGGCCACGAGGATTTTCTGAATTGTAGGCATAGTAGGTAGCTCCCTTTGAGGGGTGGGGCTTTTTTCTACCCAAATATAGAAGAAGGTTTATATCTCGCCAATTTTTAAATGAACAATAGGCCAAAAACCTTGATGTGTTACTAAATTTGTTGATGTTGAATTGAATGCTTGATACGACACTGTTTAGGTTTTTACTTTTCGTTATTTTTCGGGTTCAGACCTCTTTACAATTAAATCTGACCTTTGGCCCGAAACTTACAGCCCACTCCCATAAAATGGTTATTAACAGCAGGTTATTTAATTTTTTTGAATAGCCCTAATAAAATATTTATGAGAAAAATGAATTGCCCAAAAACAAATAAAAAAAACATAGCTTGGGTTGTATTGCCAATTATTTCCACGCTGTTGGGGCCAAAGTAATGATATGACTGAACTTGCACGGGGTTAATTGCAATATAAAATATAATGGCTGTGAGCATTGTAGTGCAAACCGTAATCAGCACATGTATCCAACTTATACCTTTGGAAAAAAGAACCCGCTTTGTTAATAAATACAACGTCCACAAGGTTAGCAGAAGCAAAGGGATTGTCCAGACAAAAATACCTAATGGAACCCCAAACATGGTTTTGTCCTGAAAATCAGAGCGAGTAATTGGCAGAAAGGCAAATGCTAATGATAAAGCAATGGCCGCAAACAGCAGTAGTCTATCGGGTTTTTCTTTGATGTTAAGCATATCATCGTGATTTTAATGTTAGTGCCTTCAAAACATTTACTCTTATTTAGTGCCTCCTGCTAACCCTGTGGTAGTTTTAATCATTTGTTTGTAAGTCTTTGAACATAATGTAGGTATCCACAAATCCTAAGGTTTTGTGGCGAAACCCTTTTGGTGTTTTGCCAATGATGTCAAAACCAAGTTTCTGCCAGAGTTTAACAGCAGGTTCGTTGGTACTTACCACAATGTTAAACTGAATACCCAAAAAGCCTTTGTCTTTAGCAAAAGCGATGGAGTGTTCACAAAGTAGTTTTCCTATACCTCGCCCGTGGTGTTTGGGGTGTACCATATAGCCACAATTGGCAATATGGTTGCCTAAGTCTATTTGGTTAGGCTTCATCATATATGTTCCTACAATTTCGTCGTTGTCAACCGCAACAAACGTGTCCATATAGTCCGCAAACCAATAGTTATGCAAACTATCTTTGGGCGTATGGGGGTCAAATACATAGGTGTCGCCTGTTGAAATTACATTTTTAAAAATGTCCCAAACTTTGTCAAAGTCGGTTTGTGTGTTTGCTTGTCTTATTTCCATTGAAAATTTCAAGAGTCGTTTTATTGTTTTGTAGATGGACAAAAAATGGTAGTCTTAAATATGAAATGCTACTTATAAGCCCAGACATTCAGCCAAGCCATCTCATTACATTTGGAGGATACCCTCACGCTAACATCCAAATATACAAAAGTTGTGTGGTTTGGTACGCTCCCTGCATTTCTGAAATTTGATTATGCCATTACAAAAAAACTTACGAATCTTGTCAAAAATAGATTTTGCTCCACTCTTGCGTTTAAAATCTTCTTGAAACGCTATTTTTAGCATGTAAGATAATGCCAAAATAATACTTTCGTGCGTAATTTTGAATGGTAATCACTAACACCCCTTTCATCCAATGAAAAAAACAATTCTGCTCTATTGCATCGTCCAATTAGCTGTTGTCAGTGCATGGTCTCAATCATTTAGAGGAGCTGATAAAAGCCCGCTGGATTTTGCTTATTTTCCAGACAATTTTGCCCATGATCGCAAAGGTGACGAAAAAGCCTTGGTGCGGGTTACGTACAGCCGTCCTGCCAAAAATGGCCGTGAAGTATTTGGAAAACTCATTCCCTACGGAAAAGTATGGCGCACAGGGGCCAACGAAAACACCGAAATTAAGTTTTACCAAGACGCTACCATTCAAGGTAAAAAAGTAAAAGCTGGAACCTACTCACTGTTTAGTATTCCGGGCGAAAGTGAGTGGACAATCATCCTGAACACCGACTTGGACTATTGGGGGGCATTTAAGTACAAGCAAGAAAACGATGTGGTGCGGTTTACAGTTACACCCAAAAAGATAGAAACAGTTGTCGAGAACTTTTCAATTCAGTTTCCAAAAGGTAGTGAGGCCATCTTACAAATGGGCTGGGATACCACCGTGGTAGAGCTTCCTATTTCGTTTTAGAAGCTTAAACTTTACAGGCTTCCAGCCCTTTCAATAGGTCTGGAAGCCTGTATTTTTTCTGAGTAAATCCTACAAATTCCCCTTTCTGAACTCACCTGCGGCATAATTGGCAGCTCGTGCCGTAATAGCCATAAAGGTCAGCGATGGGTTTTGGGTTGAGTTGGTAGTCATACACGCTCCATCGGTTACAAACACGTTTTTGCAAGCATGAAACTGATTCCACTTGTTCAATAGCGAGGTTTTGGGGTCTTTGCCCATGCGTACACCGCCCATTTCGTGGATGTCGAGACCTGGGGCTTTATCGGGTTTGTCGTGTGTTTGAATGTTTTTGAAACCTGCTCCTGTGAGCATTTCCGACATTTGTTCGTGAAAATCCTTAATCATTTTCTCGTCGTTGTCGTCGTAGCCTACCGATACTTTCAATTGTGGTATTCCCCACGGGTCCACCAAATTAGTATCCAAAGTTACCAAATTACTTTCTTTCGGAATGGTTTCGCCCATCATGTGTGAGCCTACACGCCAGTTGCCGTATTTGGTTTGGTTTAAGCTCGTTTTCAAGTCTTCACCCAAGCCTGTAGTATCGTTGTAGGTCATTCGGCTGGCACTGAACCCTGCAGCATACCCACGCAAGAAATCAGTTTCTTGCTTAAACACATTGCGGAATCGAGGAATATAGCTCCCGTTCGGGCGAATACCTTCGGTAGTTGTATCCCAAAAGCCATCGTACTCAGCCGAAATGGTGGTTCTGAAATTATGAAAAGCAATGTATTTGCCCAATAGCCCATTGTCGTTGCCTAAACCATTCGGAAAACGGTTAGATTTAGAATTTAACAGAATCAGATTAGTATTGAGTGTAGAGGCATTCACAAAAATAACACGGGCGTAATATTCGGTCATTTGCTTGGTATGGGCATCTAACACCCGCACACCTGTTGCTTTGTTTTTCTTATCATCAAAAATAATAGAGTGTACTACTGAGTCGGGCTTGAGTGTCAACTTGCCAGTACGTTGTGCCCACGGAATGGTTGAAGAGTTGCTACTAAAATAGCCTCCATAGGGGCAGCCTCGCTGGCATAAGTTACGGTGCTGACATTGGCCTCTACCTTGCTGCAAGTGAATGGGTTTAGGCTGGGTTAAGTGTGCACAACGACCAATGATAATAGGGCGAGCACCTTTATACTGCTTTGCCATTTGCGTTGAGAAATGTTTTTCTACGCAAGACTGCTCGTGCGGAGGCAAAAACTCACCATCGGGC
>JBGAVQ010000114.1:0-16944 GCA_044228045.1 Spirosomataceae bacterium | reverse complement strand
TCTTTGATTGATTTTAGCTTGCCTTTTAACGAATCAATAGAAGGTAAACTTGACAACACAAAAGCTGGGTAAACGCCTGACAATAAGCCTATTGACAATGACAAAAGAATACAGGTGGCATAAAAATAAGGCGAAACTAATCGTAATGAAGGGATTTCTTTGTTAAGAATTTGCTCAAAAAACGGTTTGAGTATTTCGTAAAAAATAAGAGAAATACTAAGACTAAACAATGAAATCAAAACCGCTTCTGCCAAAAACTGACCAATGATATGCCCTTTTATACTGCCAAGCATTTTTCTGACTCCAATTTCTTTGATTCTTGTAAATGAGTTACCAATTGAGATATTTACAAAGTTTACAATGGCCATTAGTAAAATGAATACTGCCACAAGGGTAAGCGTAAATACCGTTTTTTTAACAACGCCATTGTTAGCTTCTAAGTAAACATCTTTTATGGGAACCAGGTAGGGCGTAAGATTTTCTGCAAGATTTTGAGGGGCATTTGTCTTGATTAGTTGAGCCATTGGTTTGGCTAAATTCGCTGGTTGCACGCCTTCTTTCAGTTCGATATAACCCACAATATACGGATTGCTCCATGTGAACGATTGTTGTCTTCCCCAAAAATCATTACTACTCACAAAAGACATCAGCATGGGTAATTTGGGACTAACAAAATTCGTAATTGAATTCAACGGGATTTTATCCAACACGCCCGTAACCATAAAATCTCGCTTGCTGCCCGAATTAGACTCGGCTGTTAAAGTTTTTCCAATAACGTTTAATTGCCCAAAATACTTAATGGCTTGCTCCGAAGAAATTACTACTGTATTGGGTTGATTTAGTGCAGTTTGTGGGTTTCCAAAGAGCAGATGGAAGCCATACATTTTCAGTATTGTAGCATCACCGATTTGTATATCTTCTCTGAAAATTTTGTCTCCGTTAGAAATAATAGAAGCTATTCCATCAAAGCTGTAATAATTTTCTACTAAATCTGGGAAGTTTTCTTTCAAAGATTTTGCCAATGGGGCAAGGGTTGTAATCTCCAAACCAATGTCGGACTTTTTCCATTTACTTTGAATAACATACTGATTTTTAGCATTTTTTAGGTCAGTATTTACCTGTAATTCTCCCCAGATATAAGTGCCAATCAATAATGTAAAAGTAATACCAACTGACAAACCAAAAATAGAAACTATGGAATAAAACTTCCGTTTCATCAAGTTTCTCCAAGCAATTTTGAGGTGATTTTTAAGCATGGGTGGTAAATCGTTAATTTCAGATTAAAGGTAATCTATAAAACCACCCATGCTTAATTACTTAACTTTTTTTAACTTTTATTCTGTCTTCAATGATTTCACCGGATTCATCAATGCCGCTTTGATGGCTTGGTAACTAAGTGTTAATAAGGAAATTGTGATGATAAAAAGCCCCGAAAGGGCAAAAATCCACCACTTGATTTCAACTTTGAATGCGAAGTTGTTGAGCCATGTATCCATAAAATAATAGGCAATCGGCGACGCAATCACGATAGCTATCATCACCAATTTCAAGAATTCTTTTGAAAGCAAAAATGCAATGCTCAAAACACTCGCTCCAAGCACTTTCCTGATGCCAATTTCCTTAGTTCGGTGCGAAACTGTCAGATTTACCAGTCCAAGCAAACCCAAACATGCAATAAAAATGGTAAGTAACGCAAAAGCGATTACGATGTTTCGGGTAAGCTCTTCACGTTTATAAAGTTTGGCGAGTTCTTCATCATAAAAAGAATATTCAAAAACATCGTTCGGATAAACGCCCTCCCAAATCGTTTTCAACTCGGCAAGCACTTCGCTCGAATAGTGATTTAGTCTAATGGCAGCGAATCGGTATCGTTGTTTCATCGAAAAAATGACAGTAGGCTCAACAGGCGTGTATAAATCGGCATTATTAAAATCAGCCACAACGCCTACTATAAGGCCTGTTCCGTCGGCATCGCCTACCAACAAGTGCTTATTTAATATTGATTCGGGCGTTTTCAAGCCCAAATCGTTCACCAATTTCCGATTGACCAAAATCTCTCTTATGGTATCAGAAGCTACGGGTTTTCGGCCCGTTAGGAGCTTGATTTGATAAGTGTCAAGATAATTTTCATCAGCAATTTTCGACCTCGCCACAAACTTCTCCCAATCACGATTTTCAAATTTTATGGTTCCTCCCGACCCTCCTTTTTCAGCCGACGGAGCCCTTCGAGCAAACGAGATACTTGCCACAAAAGGTTTTTGGGTTAGCTGATTTTTGAGCCTTTCCGAGTGTTCGGTATCAGGAACCTGTACATGAATGATTAAATCTTTGGTGCTTCCAATGTCTTTTTGATGTAAAAATCGAATTTGTATAACCACCAAAATAGATACCGCCACCAAAACGATTGCCACACCAAACTGACTTATCACCAAGCCTTTGCGGAGCGAAAGGCCAGTTTTTGAGTTTTGGGATATTCCTTTTAATATGTAAATGGGGTTATAGCCCGAAGCAACTAACGATGGATAAAGCCCAGCCAAGGTCATTGTAACCATGATGATAACTGGCAGAAAAATCAGCATTTGTATGTCAAAAAACTGTTTGAGCGTGATGTTGATATTGAGCCAAGTATTGATTATTGGCATAAACAGGTAAGCCGAAATAATGGCAAAAAACAGAGATATAAGCGTAATTATGCCTATTTCAACAATAAACTGCCAAAAGATTTGGCCTTGCGAGCTACCCAGCGTTTTCCGGACACCGATTTCTTTGAAGCGTTTGAAAACATAAGCCGTTGAGAGGTTTATAAAATTGATACAAGCCACCACAAGCAACAAAATGCCGATGGCTGAAAAAAGATAAATGCTTGATTTTGAAATCTTTCCGCCAAAGTCTAAATTAAAATGCACATCCGAAAGTTCTTGTAACTGAAAGCGATAGTATTTTGACATTTCGCCATAGTATTTCTTTGAAAATGCTGGCAATTGGGCTTCAAAAGTGGCTTTGGAAGTGTTGTTTTTGAGGCAAATGTAGGTTTCTCGTGATTTCATAAACCACGCCCATTCGGTAAAACTGTTGTCTGAAACGATGGTTTTGAGCGTGGGCAGCGAAATAAAAACTTCGGTTTTCAAGTCGGTAGTTTCGGGAATATCTCTTAAAATCCCTACAACTTTTAAGGGTGTTGCATTATCAACAATCAGTACTTTATTGATTGGATTGGCATCGCCAAAGTATTTTTTGGCGTGTTTTTGGGTAAGGATAACGGTATTGGGCAAATTGAGAGAAGCCGCTTGTCCCATAACCCATTCATAATCAAACACCTTAAAGTATTCTTCACCAATAAAGGCAGCGGTTTCTTTTTCGAGAAATTTAGATGGCAAGTTGTCTTTATTCGGAACACTGAGCGTGAGTTCTTGCTGGCCAAGGTAGGCTACGTTTTGAACACTTGAAAAATCGTTTTTAAGGGCTTCATGTAAGATATAAGGACTTCCTTTTTCATGCTCTATGCTCCCATCATCTAAGTGCAGATTCATCACTACTCGATAAATGCTTTTAGAGTTGTGATGGTGCGAATCTGTTAATAAATGAAATTTTACAAATTGAAAAATAACAAGGCTACCAAAAAGCCCCAACGATAACCCGAGTACATTGATAAAAGTATAAACCTTGTTTTTGGTAAGGCTACGAGCCGCTATTTTGAGGTAGTTTTTAAGCATAGGTGGTAGGGCTTTAATTTCAGATTAAAGGTAATCTATAAAACCACCCATGCTTAATCACTTAACTTTATTTAACTTTTATTCAGTCTTCAACGATTTCACAGGATTCATTAAAGCTGTTTTGATAGCTTGGTAACTAACTGTTAGCAAGGTAATTAACAAAGCCCCCATGCCTGCCGCAGCAAATATCCACCAGCTAATTTCGGTTCTATAAGTGTATTTTTGTAGCCATTCATTCATAAAATAATAGGCGATTGGTGCCGCCATAAGGCAAGAAATGATTACTAAAACCACAAAATCTTTGGAGAGCAATTGCCAAAGATTGGCAACCGTTGCACCCAACACTTTTCGTACACCGATTTCTTTGGTGCGCTGTTCGGCTACAAAACTTGCCAACCCAAAAAGCCCCAAGCAACTAATAAAAATGGCCAATATGGCAAATATAGACGCTAACTTGCCAATGCGCTGTTCTTGCACTACTTTGTCTTCCAGCTCATTATCCAAAAAATGATAGTCAAAGACTGCCGATGGTACGATTTTCTTTAATGTACCTTCAATTTTAGTCAAAGCCTGGCTTGCACTCAAATTAGGATTGAGCCGAAGGTGGGCATGGCTCGCATTCACAGCTTTGGCATCGAGTGTATAAAATGCCCGCTTTACAGGCTCATAAGGGCTACCGTTCATGATGTCTTCTACCACCCCCACAATTTGGTAAGTGCCTGTGCCATTTTCGTTTCGGATTATTTGCCCGATAGGGTTTTTCAAATTCATAAATTTGGCAGCAGTTTCGTTGATAATCAAGGCCGAACTATCGGTCGAAAAAGATTTTGAGAAGTTTCTACCCAACCTCATTTTGCAGCCCAATGCCGTAAAATAATCATAGCTGATGTTATTAAAAGCAAAGTTTGACTCCTGCTCGGGGTCTTTGCCTTGCCATAGAAAACCGCCTTCATTGCTCCAAGTTTGCATAATTGGACTCGTAGCATAGCCGACGGCGTTTACGGCGCCAGAGTTTACCAGTTCTCGTTCTAATATCTCAGTTTTACCTTGATAGGCAGGGTCATTCATAAAAATTGATAACAGGGCATTTTTATTAAAGCCAAGTGGGCGGTTGCGGGCATGGTTTATTTGTTGATAAACCACTATGGTGCCAATAATCAACACCACCGATACCGTAAACTGAACCACCACCAATACTTTTCGGGGCATTGCGGCAAATCGCCCCATACGAAGTGTGCCTTTTAAAACAGCAATTGGCTTAAAAGAAGAAAGATAAAACGCTGGATACAAACCAGCCAAAAAGCCAGTAAAGGCAATAAAACCCAAGGCGATAAGCCAGAAATTTAGATTTGAAAATGGCAAGGTTATTTCTTTATCAGAAAGCTCGTTGAACCAACCTAATCCAGCCAACACCAATAATATGGAAAGAATAAAAGCCAAAACAACCACCAGAAACGATTCGCTTAAAAACTGAACCACCAACTGCGATTTTTCAGACCCAATTGCTTTGCGAATACCCACTTCTTTGCCTCGCTTTTCGGACCTTGCGGTGCTTAGGTTCATAAAATTGATACATGCCAACAGCAATACAAACAAGCCAATGATTGAAAACAAATAAACAAATGTGATTAAACCACCAGTAGGTTGTCCGTTCTCGAAAGTAGCATACAAATGCCATTTGCTCATGGGGTACAGTTGAACTTCAGCTTTGTATTTACTTGACAATTCTTTTGGTCCATATTTTTTAAAATAATGCTTGGCTTCGTTTGAGGCCCGTTCTATCGAAACATTGGGCTTTAGCTGCACATAGGTATTGAACGAGCTATTGTCCCAGCTGTTTTCACAATCTTTAACCCATTGGTTAGAGGCCACCCACAATGCCCAAGTCGAGAAAAAATCAACTTGTCTAAACCGGGTATTTTTAGGAAGATCTTCATAAACTCCACGCACAACCACAGGCATTCGGTTGTCAATACTGACTGTTTTTTCCATGGGGTTGGCATCACCAAATAGAGCCGTTGCAGTAGATGCCGAAAGAATAATAGAATGAGGGTCTTTCATGGCCGAAGCCGTTCCTTGAATCATTTTTAAAGAAAACATATCAATGGCACCGTCTTCAATAAATTCGCCCGTAAGCGGTATTTTGGTGTTACCGTTATAGAGCGTATAATCGCCCGTCCAGAAAGCCATCAAAACCTTATCGAACAAGTGGCTATAATTCTTTTTTATTGAAGCACCCATCGGAAAAAACAAAGCTTCGCTACTCCGTGATGCCTTGGTGTTTGGGTCGGTTCCTAATCTTCGTATTTGGGCAATTTTTTCATAATTTTTATGGTATTTATTAAACGATAATTCATCGTGAACCCACAGCCCAATGAAGATGGCCACAGCCATGCCTACGGCCAGCCCACCAATGTTGATGAGGCTGTACATTTTGTTTTTTAGGAGATTTCTCCAAGCGATTTTGAGGTAATTGCGTATCATAAGCCCCTTAGTCCCCGATGGGGAAATTTTGTTTTGTGATAAATGTTCCCCGAGCTTCGTAAAGCCCCCATCGGGTTGGAGTCGAACCCGACTTTGGGCAACCGTTGCTACGGGGCTTTTATTCTGTTTTTAATGAGTTCACAGGATTCACCAAAGCGGCTCGAATGGCCTGATAACTTACTGTTAGTAAGGCAATTACCAAAGCACCCGCACCCGCTAATAAAAATATCCACCACGAAATATCTGTTTTGTAAGTATATTTCTGTAACCAATTATCCATAAAATAGTCGGCAATTGGAGTGGCAATAAGGCATGAAATAAGTACCAAAACCACAAAGTCTTTTGAGAGCATTTGCCAAAGATTTGTAACACTTGCCCCTAAAATCTTTCGGATTCCGATTTCTTTGGTGCGTTGTTCGGCTAAAAAACTTGCCAACCCAAAAAGCCCCAAGCATGAAATAAAAATAGCAAGAACAGCAAAAAAGGTAGTGAGTTTGCCTATGCGTTCTTCGGCTCTAAACTTGGTATTGTATTCTTCATCCACAAATTTGTAATCGAATGGAACTGAGGGAACAATTTTTTTAAAAACAGCCTCAATATTTGGTAATGCTTGACTGATACTGATAGATGGGTTTATCTTGATATTCACCCAGTTGGGCTTTCCATTGATTGGCTTTACATAAAAAACTGCCGGCTTAATCGGCTCATAGGGCGACTCCATCACCATATCTTTTATGACACCGATTATTTGAAAATAAGTCGTGTTTTCTCTGAATTTCCAGCTGATTGTTTTGCCAAGAGGGTTTTGCAAGCCCATGTATTTCATGGCTGCTTCGTTGATTACAATGCCTGATGAATCGGTTGCATAATTCCTTGAAAAATCTCTTCCCTTTACAAACTGCCACCCTACCGTTTTGCCGTGTTCGTGCGTGACGGTCAAGGTGCCTAAACTTTTATCTTGCTCTGATTTTTTGCCTTTCCATTCCCAGCCATCGTTACTTGAAAACACTTGGGTCATGCGGCCCATTGATTCGGATATTTCACTTACTGCCCCTGTGTTTTTCAGTTCGGTTCTGAGTATTTCGTATTTGCCTGCAAAATCATCAGACTTCATGGCTAACATCAATAAGCCCTCACGGGTATAACCCACGGGACGGCTTTTAGCAAACAGAATCTGACGATACACAACAACTGTGCTTATGATGAGGGTAATAGAAATAGTAAATTGAAAAACAACCAAGACCTTCCGTGGTGTAAAGGCAAAGCGATTTACAGCACTTATGCCTTTCAAAACTTTGATAGGCTGAAAAGAAGACAAATAAAAAGAAGGATAACTGCCTGATAATAGACCAGTTATGAAAATAAAAATGAGGCAAAGTAACCAGAAATAGGCATTTGCCCAAGGCATAATGATTGCCTTGGCCGACAAATCATTGAACCAATTTAAACCAAATGTTACCAGAAAAAGGGCGAGAAAAAACGAAATGAACACCACTAAAAATGATTCACTCAAAAACTGGCTGATTAATTGCCCCCGCACCGAGCCAATAGCCTTGCGTATGCCTACTTCTTTGGCTCGTTTTTCGGAGCGAGCTGTACTCAAATTGACAAAATTGATACAAGCCAATAGCAGTACAAATAAACCAATAATGCCAATCAGCCAAATCATTTGAGTAGGTTCGGCATTTACTGTTCCGCTCTTAAATGGATACAAGTGCCAGTTACGCATAGGCTGCAAAAATACCTGTGGGTTTTCGGCAACTTTGTCTTTCAGGTCACCAATATTTTTCAGTTCAGCATCTTTGATTGTTTTGGATACTTGCCCAAAATCAGTGTTTGCAGCAATCTCAGTATAAACTTTCAAGAAATGATTCCTCCAATTGTTGGCAGATTCTCTCACCCAAGCATTGTCTGAAACCCATAAATCGAACGGGGCAAGAAACTTGATGTCGTTGAATTCTGAATTGAGCGGCAGGTCTTCATACACACCTGTTACTTTTACCTCTAATTTATTGTTGATTTTCATCAACTTATTAAGCGGGTCGGTAGCACCAAATAGTGCTTGTGCCGTAGATACCGAAATCAAAATAGAATGAGGGTCTTTGAGCCCAGTCCAATTGCCATAAATCATTTTTAGCGAAAGCATTTCAGGGGCATTTGCTTCCATAAATTGCCCTTTTCTTGTAAATTTATGCTCACCTGCGGTCAAAATATGCTCACCTGCACTTGAGGCCGCTACGATATGCTTAAAATTATTTTGATAGCTTGTTTTTAATTCAGTTACCAGTGGATACTGCACCGAAGTAGAGTAGCCGACTTTTCCTTCATCGGTTTCTTTTATCATCACTTGGGCAATGCGCTCATAGTTTTGGTGGTATTTATTAAAACTCAACTCGTCCCAAATCCATAGCCCAATGAGCATGGCCACAGCCATACCTAATGACAATCCACCAATGTTGATAAAGGAATAAACCTTGTTTTTGGCAAGGTTACGAAAGGCAACTTTGAGGTAATTGCGAAGCATATTTTTGTTTTTTGTATATTTGAAAAAAACAGCAAATTGTTATGGAACTCTTGGTTGAAACCGTAGCGGAAAAAGTGCTTTCTCCTTACGAAATTGAAAGAGGAAAACCTATGCCAACACTTATTCATGGAGCGATTCAATTCAATATTGGGTTTGAGTTGAAAACAAAATATCCAAATCAATTTCGCATTGCCAGCGAAGTTACCTTAGATACCAAGCCCGATGGCAGTACGCCAGATTTGGTGCTATATCCTGCGGGCGCATTAGATTTCAAGAATGATCCTTCACGCCGAACAGATGCCCCTTTGTTGACAATCGAGATCCAGTCGCCTTCACAAAGCACCAAAGACATGGTAAGTAAATTAGAGCCTTACTTTTATTTTGGTGTAAAATCATGCTGGATTGTTGTGCCAGACCTTCAAGCTATTTTAGTGTATGACAGCCCGTTTAATTATACCTTTTTTCATCATACCCAAACGCTTAAAGACACTAATTTGAGCATCGAAATTGACTTAGCAGAGGTTTTTAAGTAAAGAATCAATTTTTTCCAGATTGTTTTACCCCATACCCTACACCCTCTGCTCCTATTCCGTTTTCAAACTCTTCACCGGATTCATCAAAGCCGCTCGAATGGCCTGATAGCTTATGGTACCAATGGCAATTATTAAAATCATTGCAAAGAATGCAACCATCAAACCAATGTTGATATTGGCATGAAAAGTGAAAATTTTGACTAAGATTAAACCCGACAAATAGCCAACTGGCAAGGCAATGGCACTTGCAATGAGCAATAATTTCATAAAACTCCATGACAGAATTTTGACAATACCCCAAACCGACGAGCCCATTACTTTTCGGATACCGATTTCTCTAATGCGCTTTTCGGTACTATACGTTACCATGCCAAGCAAACCCATAAGCGCAATCACCAAAATGACGATGGAAGCCATGCCCATCATTTTCATATCTTCGGCAGGGTAATAGCGGTCATACAGCTCTTGCTCGTACCACGAATACACCATTTGCTGATAGGGGTAGTGCTTGACCCAAATGGTTTTTATTTCAGCTAAAAAATCATCTTGCGATGTATTGGGGGTGGTCTTGACCGAAAGCAACTGAAAACGTGCTGGATTGTATTGAAAAACCAAGGGTTGTTCTTCAAACTGATAGTGGAAATGACAAAAATTCTGCACAATGCCAACAACTTGTAGTTCGGCAGTATTATTTAAGATAATCGTTTTGCCGATAGCCTCTTTGGGCGAGCCAAGGCGAAGCGTTTGAATGGCTTTTTCATTGAGTACAACAAAGCTACTTGCCGAGTCGGACTTTGAGTCGGGAATGTTTTGCCCAGCCAACAATTTCAGACTCATGTTGTCAATAAAATTTCTGTCCACCGAATAATAGTAAGTGGGTACGTTTTGGTCGTTTTTATTGGCTTTAAAGGCAGACTGGGCAGGCATTGCCCCAAAAGGCAACGACGTTAGACCAATTTTTTCTACATTCTTGTTTTTTGAAATATCGTTTATTAACCGCTGGTAGTTTTTATCAGCCAGACTAATGTTAAAAATACCCTTTCGGTTAAAGTTTTCGTTTTCGGTAGCCATATAATCAAACTGATTATAGAAGTGACCAATCCAAAAAACAAAAGCCATTGTAACCACAAACTGAATGACAATCAGGCTTTTGCGAAAACTGATTTTACCAAATGATGCAGGCGAAAACGTGCCTTTCAACACACTCACTGGCTGAAAACCCGATAAAATCCATGCAGGTAAAGCTCCTGCCAAAATACCCAGAAACAAAGCAAAAGCAATAAAAATAAGCCAGATAATCGTTTGGTTTTCAACCTCCCACGTTACCCACTGTACGTGTATAAATTGCTTCATAAATTGCAGAATCACGGTGCCGATTAGTAAAGCAAAAAATGCAATAATGACCGCTTCGCAGATAAATTGCAAGACCAACTGGCCACGAATAGCCCCCATGACTTTACGAACGCCCACCTCTCGAGCCCTACTCAACGAGCGTGCCAATGTAAGGTTGGTGTAATTGAAGCCAGCCAACAGAAGAATCATGAGCGGAATGGCAAAATTGAAGGAAATATCTAACCAGTCTTCTACATAGGGGTTATTGCGCAAGTGCTCCATACTTGGCGAAATATCTTTGAGGGCCTGCTTATGAAAGAGGTTGGTTTTCTTTTCTGAAACAAGGTTCAGATTGCTCTTTTTGGCTATTTCGTTAATTGCCAAATCAAGCGACTGGGGTTGTGCGTTGGCTTGAAGCCTCACAAATGTATGGGTGTTGTTGGTTGCCCATGACTGAGGAGCTGTGGCATCTTTATGAATATTTTGATACGTTGCCATAGAGACCATCACGTCGCTTCTGAACTGCGTTTGTTTTTTAAATGGTTTCAAAACGCCCGTTATCTTGAACTCGCCATAAGTAGGGTGCGACAGGGTTTTACCGACGGGGTTGGTGTCATTAAAAAACTTTTCGGCCATTTCATGACTCAACACTACGTTGTTAGGCTCTATGGGTACTGAGCCTTTTTCTAAACTAAATCCAAAAATTTCAAAAAAAGTAGGTTCTATGTAAATAGTATTTACTTGAAGTGTTTTGAGGCGATTGTTGAGCTCCCAACTGAATTCTCGCACAACTTTTGTGGCTTTTTCGACACAAGCGTAATTATTCTTCAAATTGTCAGACAGCAGGTATGGCGAAGATGCATACTTGATGGTACCGCCATCGGTGGTTTTTTCATCGGTGATGATGCGATAAATTCTGTCAGATTTTGGATGAAAATTGTCAAACTCAAAGGAACTCTGCAGCTGCAACAACGAAAGCAGCGCAAAGGGTATAGCCAAACCCAAGCCCATGATGTTGATGAAGGAAAACAATTTGTTTTTCCAGAGGTTTCGGATGGCGATTTTGAAGTAATTACGAATCATCTTTGTTTCTTTTAAATGGGTAATACCAAAGGCTCACAATGCCTTGCCAGCCTCTAATGTTTTAATAGCGTTTTCTAAGAAGCGTTTGTTTTCTTCGTTTGGTGCATCGAGCACAGCGAGTTTGGCAAATTTTAAGGCGTTTTTGAGGTCACCTTTTGCCGAATACCCCCTCATCATACCCGCCTTGGTGGGCCATGCGCCATTGTGTTTGTTGAAGTTTTTTTCAAATACTTGCATAGCTTCATTGACTTTGTTTTCGGTGAGTAGCCTACGGGCATAGCCGTGTAGCTCAAGAGCATTGGCCATTTCTATTGACTCTTGCATGAGTTTGTCTGCCTCGGCCTGTTTGCCTGTTTTGGCCAATAACCCAGCCCTTGTAGAAATGGCCGCAAATGTTTTGATACCACCAAGATTGGGGTCAGTTGCTGAGTTTATCCAAATGAGTGCTTGGTCCAAATTAGTATTGTTTCGCAAGCACCAAGCGGCGGCGGCTTCGAGGCTTGGGGGGTCAAAGCCCATGGCACCACTCATTTGGCTTCTGATAGAGGCAAGCGTGGTATTTAATAAATCTACCTCTACCACAAAGGGGATTTTCCAGCGTTCCCACAGTAGGGCTACTTCTAAGGTGTGATCGCTGAGGTTGGTAAATGTGTAGTCGAGCCATTCTTTGCTTACAGGTTGATTTTTTAGCTGTAAGGTTCTGACTCTCAGCACGTCTAATTCTTGGTTATAAAAGTATGCTCCCCAGCCCTTGGTGTTTTTATTGAAAATTAAGGTGCAGGAGTCTGGGTACAAAGCAATGAAAAAACCATATGTGCCAGCCGATAAAGGCTTTCCGTTGATTTTTACATCGGTTGAAAACGATATGGTGGTACCCTCGTTGGCACCTGCTCGCCAGGGCGATGGCATGGTTGAGCCAAAGCCCAATGGCGCAAAGCCATACGGCGCAATGGTTGTTCCCCATATTTGTCCTTCACGGCCTTTTACACCAGGGGCATTCCAATTGATTTCAACGTCTGTAACACCAACCCGTCGGCCTGCCATTGATTTAAGATTTACGCCGCCGTCGGGTAGGCGGAGCATTTGGGCTTGTGATAGAAATGGCGAGGATAGTACAACAAAAACAATTGTCGCTAATCGTTTATTGATTTTCATGGCTTTTTGAGGTTTATTCGGTTTTTAATGACTTCACTGGATTCATCAATGCAGCTTTGATGGCTTGATAACTCACAGTAAACAAGGAGATTACAATTGAAAAAATCCCTGCAAGTGCAAATGTCCACCATGCTATTTTGATGCGGTAGGCAAACTCTTGCAGCCAATTTTCTGCCAAATAATATGCAAACGGACAAGCAATGATGAGCGCAATAAAAACAAGTTTTAAGAAATCTTTTGAAAGTAAATTTACGATACTCCCTACACTTGCCCCAAGCACTTTTCTGATGCCAATTTCTTTAGTACGATTTTCGGTATTGAATGTTGCCATACCAAAAAGCCCCAAACAAGCAATCAGAATGGCCACAATAGCGGCATAGTTTAATATTTTTTGCCAACGCAAATCATCGGCGTATTTCTCCATTCTGAAATTGTCTAAAAACTGATATTCGATCGGCAAATAAGGTACAAATTTCTTATACACTTTCTTGATACTTGCCACAGCTTCGGCTTCATGCCCTTTTACAATTTCTACGTGTAGGCAGCCAGCTTGCCCTCTTTTGTCTAATTGCCAAACAATCGGGCTTATTTTTTCTCGAAAAGAATCATAATGAAAATTTTTGACGATGCCTACGACATGAATATTTTGATTGTTTTGCTTGATATTGGCTTCAAATGGATCTTGATTTTTGGGTATGTATTCTTTGACAAAGGCTTCATTTACAACTACATTAGAAACCGTATCTAAGCTATATTTTGAAGACAAATACCGACCTCTTATTATTGGAATGTCTAATAATTGAAGGTGATTTTCGTCAATATGTTCATAAAAAGTCCAGTCTGTTTTTTTTCCATTTACCTCATACATCGTGCTATTCCAATCGCCCGATTTCGCAGAAACTTTTTTGACTAACGGTAAAGATGCCAATTCGTGTTTCATTGGTGAGGCAACCTTTGCAATTTGCTCCCAAGGAAGCCAAAAACGTAGAATATTATCAGTTTTATAGCCTAATTTTGCCTTAGAAATGTACTGGAATTGCTGGTATGCGATGATTGTGCCCATAATCATGACACCTGCTAAAACAAACTGAAATACCACTAAAGCCTTACCAAATGTATGGCGATTATTGAATTTTAATTGTCCTTTCAAACTTGCTATTGGCTGAAAATTAGACAGAACCAGAGCAGGGTAAAATCCGGCCAAAAGTGCAACCGCTATCAGCAAAGCAATAAACATAAATATTGAATTAGGATCGAGCAGTAATGAGCTATCCAATTGCTTGCTTGTAACTTCACTAAACGATGGTAAAAGTACATTTGTCAGTAATATGGAAGGCAATGCGGCCAAAAGTGTGAGTAGGAAGGATTCGCTCAAAAACTGTATTACTAATTGTGTTTTTGTGCCGCCCGTGGTTTTTCTAATGCCGATTTCCTTTGAACGCTTCAATGAACGAGCTAAAGTTAGATTAATATAATTGATACAAGCGATGACCAAAATGAGCAAAGCCAAACCTGAAAGAATGATAGGATACTTTTCGTCAGACCAATATTCCATGCCATTTGTGGCATAATAATCAGGGTCGAGGTGCATTCGGTAGAAGGGTTGTAGCTTGAATGTTGTCGAAAATGTAAGCGCTTTTCCATTTGACTGCTTTTGGCTTTCACCTACATATTTGGTAACAATAGGTAGCATTTTCTTCTCAATTTGAGCAGTTTTTGCTTTTGGATTTAGCAAAACAAAGGTATTTAAGCTCGAATTGAACCAATTTTCTTGATTTGTTCGTTGAGTGGGGTCAGTTGGAATAATATGCTGAAACGACATCAATAAATCAAACTGAATAGAAGAATTGATTGGAGGTGATTTTACAACTGCCGAAACGACAAAAGGTTTGAAGTCTGCACCCTCATCGCCAATGTTTAGAAATTTGCCAACAGGGTTTTCATTTCTAAAATATTTTTCAGCTATTTTTTGGGTAATTACTACACTATTTAAGCCTTTCAGGGCAGTTTTGGCATCGCCCGAAAACACATCAAATGAAAACATTGTGAGTATAGATGGGTCGGCATACATTAGCTTTTCTTTGATACCATCATTGCCCTTCTGAACTAATGTATTCCAACCATTTTTTAGGCGACAAAAATCTGCAATTTCGGGCAATTCTGCCTTGAAAGCAGGCCCTTGCGGAATACCCGTATTGCCCATTCTATTGATATTACCATCTGAATCTTTAAAATCTTGTACTAACCTATAAATCTGCTTGCCGTTTGTGTGAAATTTATCAAAAGAAAGGTCGTCTTTCACATAAAGCGAAATCAGCATTACAACGGTCAATCCGAGTGCAAGACTCGACAAACTTACCAACGAATACACCTTATTTTGCAAAAGGCTTCGGAGGGCGATTTTAAAATAATTGCGTATCATGATTTTGTTTTTTATAGTGCCGTTGTTGTAGAGACGTTGCATGCAACGTCTCTACGGTTATGAATTATTCTGTTTTTAGTGATTTCACTGGATTCATTACGGCTGCTCTTATTGCCTGATAACCCACCGTCAAGAAGGCAATCATAATCGATACCACTCCTGCCAAAGCAAACACCCACCATTCGATATTGATACGGTAGGCAAAGTTTGTGAGCCAATTGTTCATGAAATAATAGGCAATTGGACTGGATATAATAATTGCAATAATGACTAATTTTAGCAAATCCATTGATAATAAGGCGGTTATACTTGCTGTGCTTGCACCAAGTACTTTACGAATGCCAACTTCTTTTATGCGCTGCACGGCCATAAATGAGGCTAAACCATACAAGCCAAGGCAGCTAAGAAAAATAGCTATTGCCGCAAAAATTTTATATAAAGCTGCTAACTGATTTTCCTGTTTATAAAAACTGTCAATTTTTTCATCAAGAAACCTGTATTCATAAACAAAATTGGGAAATGCTTGCTCAAATGTTTTTTTAACAGCTTGCAGTGTAGAAGAAAGGTTTGTTGTTGACAGTTTTATGCCTGCTTGATTATACATTGTGATGTTTGTGGTAATAAGCAATGGCGCAAGATCATGACGAAAAGACCTGTCATTAAAATCTTTCAATACACCCACCACGGGGCATTTTATTTTATCGCCCCAGATGCTTATTTCTTTGTTTAAAATATCTTCGGGCTTTTTGATTCCCAGACGCTTCATCAGCGACTCATTCACCAAAAACTCTCTTGTCATATTAGATGGCTGCAAATTTCTTCCGGCTACCAGTTGTAATTTATAAGCTGGCAGGTATCCGTTATCGGCAAATTTGGTAATAGCCTTAAAGTCTGCTTCTTTTATTTCATGGTTAAATCTGAATGTGCTCCATGTATCAGCGCCATCTTCAACTGGTGTGTTGGAGCCAAAGCTTACCGCCTGAACGCCGTTTATTTGCGATAGCTGGTTCTTTAAATAATCCAGCCTGCTGATACGAAGGCTATCTACACGGAAAGGAATGTTTATAACTGCGTCTTTATCAAAGCCTAAGGGTTGATTCATAAAATAACCCATTTGCTTTACAATGATGAGTGTTCCGATGATGAGTACTTGTGCAATCATAAATTGAAACACCACCAGTCCTCTTCTTAACGAAACGCCCTTGGCCGCATTGACTGTGAGTTTACTTTTTAAAGCATTGATGGGATTGAAACCTGATAAAACAATAGATGGATAAAAACCAGCAAGGGCCGTTACAATAAGTGTAACAGCTAAAATAAATAAAGGAATGGCAGGGTTGGTTAGTATATTGAATGAAAGTGAAAGCTCTAAAAGTTGATTTACAGAAGGCAATGCAAGCGTTGTAATAATAGCCGCAAACATGACAGCACTTGCAACTATTAAAAAAGTTTCAAGGATGAATTGTACTTGTAATTGTGCTCTATTACTCCCCAAAACTTTTCTTACGCCAACTTCCTTTGCACGGTTAACAGCTTGTGCAGTAGAGAGGTTGATAAAGTTTACGCAGGCAATAAACAGGATGAATGCTGCAATTAACCACAATACATTGAGTAGCTCATGGCTTATTGTTTTGTTGCTGTAATTACCTGTTTGTGTATCATAATGCACCTCACTCAGCGGTTGTATAACATGACGAT
>JBGAVQ010000113.1:0-17103 GCA_044228045.1 Spirosomataceae bacterium | reverse complement strand
ATATGGGGTGTTTTGTTGTAAATAGCGCATAAGTAAGTTGAGGTTTTGGCCAACTTATTTAGGTAATGACATTTTATACGGACAAAAAAATAAGGCCAGAACATTGTTCTAACCTTATCCCACTTAACCTCTAAACCTATTTAAACTATGAAAAAACGCTAAATAGCTCTGTTAAATTAGAGCGAAGGTGCCATTGTACTTACTTCAATTGTTTCTTCTTCAACACTTGGCACATTCAACTTGTTTACGTCAAAGCTCCACAAAAAGTTCATCGTTTGGCTGGTAAAGTTTACCGTTTCTTTCCAATGCTTGGCTTCTTGGCCACCTATTTTGTCTAACTTTTCGTTGAGTTTCAGCACAGCAACTTTAAAATTGGCTCGTTTTACGAAATCTAATTTCAAAAAATCGGATGGCTTCTCATTGTACAACGTAACAATCTCTAAAAAGTCACTCCATGCTGATTTTTTTATGAAACGTTTGGCGTTTTCGGTCATATACACTTCAAACTCTTTTTCAACGCCTTTGGCCAACAACTTGGCTGGTACTGTTCCACTTGGTGAGTAAGTAGCTGTTACTAATTGACTACTAAAACTCAGTTTGGCAAACGCAGTGTTTGATACTACCATCAACACAACTGCAAATTTAATTAACTTTTCCATGATATTTACAATTCATTTTGTCTGATTGACGCTGCAAAGGTCACGGAATAATTCTAATCTGTCAAGCCTACACTTATGGTGAAAGTAGAATATTATTTTAATTAATTGCAAATATTTTCCGAATTTTTAGTTTATTATATTGCGGTATTCAATTTTTTCAAAATTATATTTGGTTGTACTTTGTAATACATTAGTAAAGTTTCAAATTTGAAAAGTGCTAAAATTCTTTAAAAAGTACAATCATTCGTTGTAATTATTCATCGTCTGTTGAACGCCCAAAGTGCAAAAACTGAGGATTATCTCGCCAGCTCGGTCTAATCTGGTAGGCAGTTCATCAAATTCAGAGCCTTCAAAGTTGCCTAATACATATTCAACTTGCCTCCCTTTGGCAAAATCGCCACCTACTCCAAAGCGCAAGCGAGTGTATTCAGATGTACCCAACACTTCCTCAATGTTGCGTAACCCATTGTGTCCACCGTGTGAGCCTTTGGTTTTCATGCGCAGTTTGCCATAAGGCAAGGCTATGTCGTCGGTGATGATGAGTACATTTTCCACTGGAATTTTTAACTCTTTCATCCAATAATTGACGGCTTTGCCACTCAAATTCATGTACGTAGTGGGTTTTAAAAGATACAAAGAGCGTCCTTTGTGCTTTAATTCTGCACCGTATGCCAACCGCCCAATGTCAAATTTGAGTCCATTAGAGGCAGCAAGGCGGTCAAGCACCATAAACCCTACGTTGTGGCGGGTAAACATATACTCTGGTCCAATATTACCAAGGCCCACTATTAGGTATTTCATGCTATTATTAGAGTTTACAGTTATATGGCGGGGGGGCCGCTTTACAGTTCAAGAGCTTCTTATTTTCGACTTCCTCGACTTCCTCGACTTCCTCGACTTCCTCGACTTCCTCGACTTCCTCGACTTCCTCGACTTCCTCGACTTCCTCGACTTCCTCGACTTCCTCGACTTCCTCGACTTCCTACTAAAAAAAATCCCACAAAAATAATACCCCTTTACCTGATAACCGATACTGATAACTGATAACTTTGCAACATTATGCAACGTCGCCTTATTCTTGCCAGTCCGTTGTTGGAAATCGTGATTAGTCGGTTGTGTCAACAACTCATTGAAAATCACCAAGATTTTACCGATTCGGTTATTTTGGGTTTACAACCTCGGGGTATTTTTTTAGCCGAGCGTATTCATCAAGAACTGCAAACCCTTACGGGTAAGAAACTGCCTATTGGGTATTTGGATGCTACTTTTTACCGAGATGACTTTCGGCGGCGAGAATCTCCGATCAGACCTAATGCTACCAGAATTCCATTTATCATTGAAAAAAAGAAGGTTATTTTGATTGACGATGTAATTGCCACAGCTCGTATGGTACGGGCCGCTATTGATGCGATGTCGGCCTTTGGGCGACCCGAAAGCGTGGAATTATGCGTACTTATTGACCGACAGTATAACCGTGACTTGCCCATTCAACCTAATTATGCAGGCAAGAAAGTAAATACCCTCGACACCCAGAAGGTATTGGTAGAGTGGAAAGAGCAAGGCCACGAAGCAGATCAAATTTGGTTGATGGATTAGTTGTAATGCGGGCTTGAAGCCCATTTTTTTTGAATAAACAGCACTAAATTAGTTAAGGCAACAAATGCCTTTCACTGTAAACCATAAACTATAATGTCCCTGTCTGTCAGGCATTTATTAGGAATAAAAGACCTCAACGAAGCAGATATTCAACTTATTTTTCAGACTGCTGATGAATTTAAAGAGGTCTTGAATCGCCCTATCAAGAAAGTGCCATCGCTGCGAGATGTAACGATAGCCAACGTGTTTTTTGAAAACTCAACCCGTACCCGTTTGTCATTTGAATTGGCCGAGAAACGACTCTCTGCCGATGTTGTAAACTTTTCATCGTCAAGTAGTTCGGTTAAAAAAGGCGAAACGTTACTGGATACTGTAAACAATATTTTGGCCATGAAAGTGGACATGATTGTGATGCGGCACAGTAGCCCTGGTGCACCACATTATTTGGCCAAGCGTATTAATGCCAATGTAGTAAATGCAGGTGATGGCACGCACGAACACCCCACACAAGCCTTGTTGGATGCCTTTTCAATACGGGAACAATTGGGAGATGTTGCTGGTAAAAAAATTGCCATTATTGGTGATATTTTACACAGCCGAGTGGCCTTGTCTAATATTTTTTGTTTACAAAAATTAGGGGCAGAAGTAATGGTTTGTGGGCCTATTACGCTGATTCCCAAGTATATAGAGTCGTTAGGTGTAAAGGTGTCGCATGATGTGCGCCAGGCCCTTCGTTGGTGCGATGTGGCCAATGTGTTGAGAATTCAGCTGGAGCGTCAACAAATTAAGTACTTCCCTTCGCTTCGAGAATATTCGCTTTATTTTGGTATTGATAAACAAATGTTGGACGAATTAGACAAAAAAATTGTCTTGATGCATCCTGGCCCAATCAATAGGGGTGTTGAACTTACCTCCGATGCCGCAGACTCGCAGCATTCTATCATTTTGCAGCAAGTAGAAAACGGCGTAGCTATCCGAATGGCAGTGTTGTACTTACTGGCAGGGGTGAAGTAGTAATGGGGGGTGCGATTTAAGAAGTAAGAAATAGGAGGTAAGAAGTCTAATGTAGAAGGTATAAATGCATTGTTTTCTCGAAAATTACTTGATTTTCAGCCTTTTTTGGTATAATTTTTGCCTGATTATTAGTGGTTCAATCTAACATTATGCCAACAATTATATGAAAAAGATACTTTTACTATTTACGCTTGTGGTAATGAGCGTGGGAGCGTTTGCTCAAAAAATCAATAACTTAAATAATTTTCGATATGTCTATTTGGTACCATTGGTGTACGAAAATGGCGAAGACGACCGCTACAGAATTATTTCGCAAGTGAAACTTCGGCTCGAAAAGTCGGGCTTGCGAGTAATTCGTACTAAGGGACCACTTATCGCCAATCCAGATATTACCAATGCTGATATTGTGACGTGTGTAGTAAGCCATCATGATATTAACAACCATTATCTATTCAAAAAAGACACACTTCGCATGGAGTTTTTTGATTGCTTCAATGCCAAGGTTTATGAGGCTGTTGAAGTAACTCGTGGTGCCGAAATCAATCCTGAAAAAGCTTATGAAAAAACTACAACGCTGATGCTCAGAGAATTTAATAGTTATCGGTATAGTTACCAAGCCAATGCCACTTATGACTCAAAAGACCTTGAAGCAAAAAAAGTATCAGCAAAGCCCTCATTTCCAGGTGGATTAAGCAAGATGGATGAGTTTTTGGCTTCAAGTATGATATATCCCAAAGGCACACAAAAAACGGTAGGTACGGTTGATTTATCGTTTGTGATTGACCCCCGTGGCTTTGTTAAAGACGTGCAAGTAGTAAAAGGCCTACGCCCCGACTTAGACACCGAAGCCCGCCGAGTATTTATGTTAATGCCTCGGTGGATTCCAAGCATGCAAGATGGCAAAGCTGTAGAAAGCAAGCTGGCGTACTCATTGGTAGTAGAACCAAAAGGCAAAATCAATCAAGAACGAGTAGATTACTAAGAGAACTTGATGTGTATAGCATAAAGAGTGCCGATGCGTTTTTACGTATCGGCATTTTTGTTTTTGCTAAAATTAGGTTATTTTTCAAACCGTATCTGGTTTGAGCGGAAAGCCCCGCCTAATTTTTAAAAATACAAGCTACATGGCAACCAAAACCAAACTAAACCTATTCGATACATCAATGCTGGTGGTGAGCCTCGTGATTGGTATGGGTATTTTTCGTAATCCTGTTGAAGTTGCTAAGCAAGCCCAAACACCTTCGGTTTTCTTTTGGGCATGGGTTTTGGGCGGAGTTGTGAGTTTTTGTGGTGCACTGACCTATGCCGAAATAGGGTCAAGGTTTCCAGTAAAAGGTGGTTACTATAAGATTTTTTCATACTGCTATCATCCTGCTTTTGCTTTTATGGTCAATTGGATGATTGTTATCTCCAATGCAGGGGCCACAGCCATTGTGGCAATGGTTGGGGCCGAGTATATCAACCCGATTCTGTTGCCCGAATCACTCCAAAATCCCGCAGGTATCAAACTCACGTCTATTGCTACTATTTTGGTATTGTACGCTATCAATTATGTGGGTATTAGGGTATCAGCACAGACCCAGAACTTACTCTCGATGATTAAAATTGTGCTGATGCTTTTGCTCTGTGTTAGTATTTTTTTTGCTCCCGCAACCCCACAAGTTACTACGAATATAGTACCCGAATCCTTCAATTTTTGGCAAGCCTTAGCACTTAGTTTTGTACCCATTTTCTTCACGTACGGTGGTTATCAGAATACCATTAACTTTGGAACAGACATCCAAGATGCTCCACGCAATACACCAAGAGGCATTTTTATTGGGTTTTCAATTGTTATTTTTTTGTATTTGACCATTAACTATGCATACTTCAAAGTGCTGGGGTTCAGTGGGATACAGAATTCAACCTCCTTGACTTCAGACTTAGCAAAGGTCTTTTTTGGTGAAACGGGCTACAAGGTTACGTCGGTTTTGTTGTTTATTTCGGTGCTTACGTTTATTAACTCAGCCATGTTGTTTAACCCCCGTATTCATTATGCCATGGCCGACGACGGCGTGCTTCCGCCTGTATTTAAGCGCACCAACGAGCGCACACAAGTACAAGAGTTTGCTCTAACGGTTTTTGCTGTTTTCTTGATATTGGTCTTACTGTTTATTGACTCTTTTCGAGAATTGTTGAATTACGTTATGTTCTTTGACTCGGTAGGGATGGTAACTTCGGCAGCAACGATTTTCTTGCTCCGAAACCAAGCCAAGCAGGCAGGAAATAGCTTAGAAAAAGAAGTTTATACCATTGGCTTAGGCAAAAACCTCATGCCAGCGCTGTTTATCTTACTTTATTTTGTAACGGCACTAAGTGCCTTGCTTTCTACGCCCGAAAACCTACCTATTGCTTTAGGGCTATTTGCCGCTGGTTTGCCACTGTACTACATCATCAAAAAAGTGGTGGCGAAGAACTAACAAGTTTTGTTGGCTGAACCAGTCATGCAGTGTACCTTTGCGTTTCTTATAGACAATACCGCCACGATAAATCACGTCGTGTTATTACCAAAGCATGAAAATTACTGAACATATCCAGAACGCCAACGGCAAAACGCTGTTTTCTTTTGAAATTATCCCGCCTCTTAAAGGTCACAATATCAATGAGTTAATGAATGCCATTGAGCCATTGATGGAATTTAAACCACCTTTTGTGGATGTAACTTACCACAGGGAAGAAATTATTGAGAAAAAATACCCGAACGGCCTAATCGAAAAAATACCAGTGCGCAAGCGCCCGGGCACAGTGGCTATTTGTGCTTCATTGATGAATCGGTTTAAGGTAGATGCTGTTCCACACTTGATTTGTGGCGGTTTTACCAAGGACGAAACCGAAGATGCACTGTTTGATTTGTACTATTTGGGTATTGATAATGTGCTAGTTCTCAGGGGTGATGGTGACAAAGCAACAGGTGTTTTTACGCCAAAGTTGGGAGGTCATGTTTATGCCTCAGATTTGTTGGAGCAAGTAGTAAACATGAATCACGGCAAGTTGCTCCACGAAGAAACGGAGGCCTATCCCACCAACTTTTGTATTGGAATAGCAGCCTACCCCGAAAAACATTTTGAAGCCCCTAACCTTGACACCGACTTTGCCTATTTGCGAAAAAAAGTAGAAATGGGTGCAAACTTTATTGTAACACAAATGTTTTTTGACAACCAGAAGTATTTTTCGTTTGTAGAAAAATGCCGTGCCGAAGGAATCAATGTACCCATTATTCCTGGCCTAAAGCCACTGGCAACCAAAAAACAACTTACAGTTTTGCCTCGTATCTTTCACTTAGATATGCCACAAGATTTGGTAAAAGCAACTGGGCAATGCCAGTCAGACAAAGAAATAAAGCAAGTAGGCATAGAGTGGTGTATTCAGCAATGCAAAGAATTAGTTGCTTATGGCGTGCCTGTGTTGCATTTTTATACCATGAGTAAGTCTGAAAGCGTCAAGAAAGTAGCCAGTGCGGTGTTTTGATTGGTAAAAAGAAAGAGCATGAAACTCATCGAATGTCCACGAGATGCCATGCAAGGGCTGCACGACTTCGTGCCAACGGAGTTGAAAGCAGCTTACATCAACTTGCTATTACGGGTGGGTTTCAACACAATTGACGTAGGCAGTTTTGTGTCGTCCAAGGCAATTCCGCAAATGCGAGATACTGCTGAGGTGCTGGCAAGGTTGAATTTGAGTCAAACCAAATCAAAACTTCTGGCCATTGTGGCCAATGTGCGTGGTGCCGAACAGGCGTGCAACTTTCAGGAAATCAACTATTTAGGTTTCCCGTTGTCGGTTTCAGAAACTTTTCAGCTTCGCAATACTAACAAAACTATAGCCCAGTCACTTATTGAAGTAGCGCAGATAGTTGAACTGTGCCAACAGGCTGACAAACAATTGGTTGTATATCTTTCTATGGGCTTTGGAAATCCGTACAATGATGCGTACAGCCCACAAGTAGTGTTAGATTTTACAGGAACATTGGTAGAAATGGGCATCGAAATTGTGGCTCCATCCGACACCATTGGGTCATCTACACCAACCAGCATTAAGGCATTGTTCAGCACTTTAATCCCTGCGTTTCCAACGGTAGAATTTGGCGCACATTTGCATTCGACTCCACAAACCGTTCATGAAAAAGTAGAGGCAACTTACCATGCAGGCGTGAGGCGGATAGATGGTGCTTTGCGAGGATTTGGCGGCTGCCCAATGGCCAAAGATGACCTAACTGGTAATTTGCCAACAGAACAAATAATTGCTCAATTTGAACAGCATCAGCTTGATTCACAAATAGATAAGGCTGCTTTGAGTGAAGCGTTATTGTTTTCTCAAAAGATTTTTTCTTGAAATAATTGCATCCCTTGATCAAAAGTAATACTTCCTGGAATAGCCGCATCTACAAGCGATGCCAAGAACAAAACGGCAACCCAATACTTCGTTTTTTGGTATAAGGCGTTTTGTGCAGGCTGCACAAGCCACACCGTACAGGCCAGCCACAGTGGAATAGTCATCGGAGAAAAATACCGAAAATCTAAATCCATAAATGCACTCATGCGCCGAGCTATCACCAGATGTATGGCATAAGTTAAGCTAATCAAAGCGAGTACAGATGAAAACCTTCCCAGAAAACGCTGCTGCTGAGGCAATTGTGTAATAGCTTTGATTACTCTCCACATTACGACGAGTTGTAAGGCAATTCCTATAAAAAATACCACATCGCTCGACCGAAAATCCCAGTCTCGCACCACCCAAAATTCATTGAATAATCCTTTGGTCACCATCAGGAAAAATTGAGCAAGTGACTCATTATCAATAGGGTCTCTAATCTCACCCCCTGCCCACGTGCCTGTTTGAAGTCGGTTGTAGTTTAAATAGGCCATAGAAGCCAGTAAGCTGAAAAAACTCACTAATCCAAAGTAAAGGCTTGTTTTCCAGTGTTTCCGAACAGCGAAGTACAAGGCAAAGCCACCCAGTAACGGCAGTGTGAATCCACCAATGTAACGAGTAACAAACATTCCGAAAGAAGTAACAAAAAGAACAAGCCAGACTATGAAAGTTGACTGTCTCGATTGAAAATCAGGGCGATTATGGTCGGGGGCTGCTGCCGACGATAGAATGGTATGTAACAGAACTGCAAAAATTAACAGAAGTGTGATAAACAAAGTTTCGGACCACGAGTACGAAGCGATTTTGACCATTGTTCCCGTGCAAAAAGGCAAGCAAACAAACCATGCTTTGAAACCAAACCAACGGTGTGCCGCCCAAAAACAAGCCAATAAACAAAGTAAATTAACTAATTTGGATGCCCAGAATAAGTCTAAACCACTGATTTTGTGCAAAATGACCGTAGCCAATGGGTAGCCAATAGGCCAAATGGCGTTGTAGGTAGTTTTTCCAGCAAAAACTATGAGGTAATTATTCCCCTCAGATAGGTTGATAGCCCCTTGTAAATAATAGGTAGAATCAGGTGAAATACAGCCACTTGGCGACACAACAATACGAAGCAACACAAGCCCTACGGTAAGGAGAAACAACAACCATAGTTTCCAGGTGGACATTGCTACATAAAATTATTTTGTACTTCGTCTTTCAAATACCGCAGTGCTTCGGCGGTGGGGTCAATTTGTTGTTGAAGAATAATTTCAAATACCTTGCGGGATAACTCAACAGCAGGGGCATCACCCGGAAGTGATTGCGACGCAGCATTGATGATGGTCATCACTTGATTAAAAGCCTGACGAATATGGTTCCAAGCCTCATGGCTCATATAGACTTGTTGCGAGAGATTATGATTAAATTCCTCTCGGATTTCGGCGAGTAGAAGCTGTTGAAAATCAAGAACATTCACGGCTTGACCGTTAGTACGGAGCAACAGATTATTAGGCGAAATGCGCTCCAAAAACAAGGTCATGCGTTCGTAGGCTTGCAGACGAATGGGCAGCAAGGTACGAGCAGTTTCGGCTTTGAGGTCAAACTGTTTTTCGGCAAATTGTTTGCTTACAAAAGTTCGCACGGTAAGGTACATGGCATATAGCACAAGCCCGGCTGGTAAGACAATCTTTAATAACTCAGTGATAAAATCCATTGAATATATTCTTTTCGACAAAAGTAATTATTTTCGGGCAGGTTTACAGGTTCACAGTAAAGTGCGTAACGTTTAGGAGGTGTACTACTGGGTTCATTAAAGAATCAAAAAAATCCTACACCCAATACTCACAATCCAACGACTCACTACTATCATGCACTTAAAGCAAATTCGTCAGTTAGGTTGGGTAATAACGATAAGTGGGGCTTTTGCATTGTATTTTCCTCGATTTACTACCCAAGGACTTACCTACGACGGCACTACCTACGCCGCCATTGCCCGCAACATGGCAGTTGGGGTCGGTTCGTTTTGGGCACCGTTTTACACACCAGCTAAGTCGTTTTGGACGGGTAGAGAGGTTTTTGATACTTTTTACGCCCATCCACCCATGATGTATGGGCTGCAATCATTGCTTTTTAGATGCTTTGGCGACAAGTGGTTTATCGAAAACCTCTATGGCTTGTTGGTCTTGCTTTGCTTGGCAACACTTGTGGTGAAATTATGGCAAGTGTTGGATGGACAAAAAACCTTTGATTGGTTGCCTGTTGGGCTCTTGCTGACCTTCCCTAACTTTCGATGGGCTATTTCGCACAATGCTATGGAGCCTACAGTAGCTGTTTTTGGTTTATTGAGTGTTTTATATGCTTTAAAAACACTTCATCAACAAAAAAAAACAGGCTGGTTAGTGATGGCAGGGCTGGCCATCGTAGGAGCATTTCTTACAAAAGGTCCTGTTGGGTTATATCCATTGGCAATGCCTTTGTGTTACTATCTGTCCACAAGGCAAAGTTCTCTTGTTCAGGCCATTACATTCACAATTATTTTGCTGTTTGTGGTAATTTCTTGTTTGGGTTTAGGGTGGATATATGCTCCTTCACACGATTTTTTGAGTCAATATTTCAACTGGCAGATTGCTAATTCGCTACTGAACCGACGAGGCGAATCTAATACAGACTTAATGTTGCTTGGCCGTTTTTACATTGTGGTAGGCGTTTTCTTTAACTTAGTTTATGCTATTGCGGGAATATTGTTGGTAGGAATATTCTTGAAAATCAAGAAGATACCTGTAATAATAAAACGTACTCCAGCTATGAATTTTGTAGGTTTAATGAGTTTGGCAGGCTCGTTGCCCATCATGATTAGCCCTAAGCAAGAGTTTTATTACTTGGTTTCGGTCTTACCTTTTTTTGCTATTTGGGCATCTTTTATAGGTGTACAGTTGGTAGAAACCTTATGCAAAACCTTTGTGATTTCGGATTCAACATTCAGAAAGCTGGTCATCATTAGTGTATTGATAGGAATTAGCATTGGAATTATATTTCGAACGAACGACATTACGGGCAAAACATCCCTACAAACCCAGTATATTCGTGAGTTTGAAGGGAAACCACTTCCGGCAGGTGCATGGGTGGCAGTACCAACAGATACGATGGTCTATCGCCCGTATTTAAACCTATATCTTCAACGTTATCACCGCATTACACTTACAACCGACACAGTCCGTACGCCGTGGTTGTTGGTGTATCGGGCTGATTTTGAGAAAGATACTGCCATTTTTGTACATATAAAAATGTTGGAGACACCAACGTTAATGCTTTTGAAAAAATAACCAGAAGGTCTGAATAGTGAATAATGAAAATAGTAGAACCCATTGAAATTACCGAAGTGGCCCAGCAAGCCATTCGCCAAATTCTCGAAGAAAAACGTATTCCACCCGAGTATGCCTTGCGAGTTGGGCTCAAAGGAGCTGGTTGCGGAGCTACTTATTTGCTTGGTTTTGACTTAGTTAGCCCCAGCGACGAGCAATACACTATCAACGACCTGCCTGTGTTGATTGACAAAAAACATTTGATGTACATGTTTGGGGTAACTTTAGACTACCAAGCCGAAGGAGAGGGCTTTGTGTTTAGTAAATAACCAATAGTTCAGAATGAAGATGGATTAAAATGGTGTAGTAGAGGGGTTTTTCACCAGAAAACGTATAACTTACCAACTTATAACTTACTACTTAACTATTTTGGCATGATTTTTAGGTAAGCTATATTAAAGTTAACAACCCAATACAATTGTGCAATTTTTGAAACGATATTTTCTGCTTGGAGGAATAGTTTTGTCGCTGCTTGGCGTGATAACTGGCTATTTTACGTCAGAAAAAAGCCCTGTTAGTGCTACCGAAGATAGTTATTTGGCATCGGTGCAAACCAAAGTTTTAGACGAAATTAAGCAGTCGAATAGTGACTTAAGTGCCATCAAAAACCGTATTCAGCAGGTTTACGATACCAGTTTTACTAATTTAACCCTTCCTACTCAGCATCCTTATTTTATATTTAGAAATCAGCAACTTATTTATTGGTCAGACCACCGCTACGTACCCACTTTTGCCCAAGTGGCAGGCGATTACCCCATTCGGGCTTTCGATTGGGAGGGCAATAAATTTGTGGTCAATCGCTTGCCGTTTATGGTTCGGTCAGATAGTTTGACCATTTATTCATTGGTTAATCTATACCACCATTTCAATACCGACGGCAACAATCCTTTCCTGCAATCGAGCTACAATGCCGCTATTTTTACTATTAACCCCACCAATATTAGTTTAGACCAGAGCAATGAACCACACAATATTTATTCGCCTAACAAAGAGTTTTTGTTTTCAGTAGAAACCCCCGAAGTAACTGTTCTCAAAAACCCCAATGCCCCAGCTACATCGGTGTGGTTTGGAGCAATAACAGCTATTTTTCTGGGGATCTACGTGATTACATTGATGCTACAGCTGCACCGCCGCCGCCAATACGAACTGGCTTTTTTGTTGCTTGTGGTTTATTTTGTAGTAGTGCGGGCTGTTATGTTGTACTTGCAGCTGCCTTTTGCCTTTACTGAAAGTGATTTATTTAACCCAACCTTTTTTGCAGCTACTGATTTTTCTCCATCTTTAGGTGATTTAACGCTTAACCTATTGGTTATCACGGTTTTATTGCTTTATTTGGTAAATGTCTATTTTCGTACACGCACCTACCGGTGGCTCATCAATCTGCCAAAATCTGCTCAACTCATACTGGCAGTAATCGTTTTAGTGCTGAGTTATGCGGTGTTTGTGTGGACTTTTCAACAGCTCAATGCAGTCTATGTGTATTCTCAATATCGGCTCGATTTCAAACTCAGCATTGACTTTTGGTGCCAATCGCTCAAAATAGCCTGCTTGCTGGTGTTTATTTTAACCTCATCGGTTTACTTCAAAGGTGTTCACCTACTGGTGTCGTTATGGGAACGATTTACCAGCGAGCAAAAAGGTCAAAATTCCCTCGTTTTTTATACTTGTTTCGGTATCAAACCTCTATTTATTTTTTTACAGGGGCTATTATGTGCGCCTCGTTGGGTACGTTTGTAGTACATCAGCAAGAGTTACGAAAAGACCTTGAACTCAAGCAAGAATTTGGTAAAAAATACTTGGCCGAGAATGATGGAATCGGGGAATTTTTGCTCAACAAAGCCCAAGAAAAAATCAAAGGAGACTCGCTTATTCCAAAACTAATGCAAGAGCCTATTTTTGCACGAGAGCGAATCCAAGAGCGTATTAAAGACAAACACTTAGAAAAATACCTTGATAAGTACACTATTGAAGTACAGGTGTTTGACGGTTTTGGCAATTCCATAGATGAGTCTGACACGGCTACGCTTATATCGGTTGAGCGGCAGTATCGGCGCAAACAGTACCAAACTACATTCGCTGATTTGTTTTTTGTGAATGAGGTGGGCAACAAAAACATTATTAAGCAATACCTGAGTTTTGTGAAGATTTTGAAGCCCGATTCGAGTACAATGGGTCATGTGGTGCTTGACCTGAAGCTGTGGGATGGCATTGCTCAAAAGGGGGCTTTTGCCGAAATTTTGACAGACAGCCGCCTCAATCAGTCGCCCGAAGCGGCCAAATATAGCTACGCTATTTATAGTGATGCCCACAAAATGCTGTTTAATACGGGGAGCTATAATTATGAAAAACGGATGCCCGTTGAGGTATTTGATGACTCAACTCTTTATAATAAAGGCATGGTGCTGCACGATTACCGCCATGTAGGGTCTCGAAGTGAAAAAGGCCGGCATATTGTGGTGTCGTCAGTAGATATTTCGACCAAGAGTATCTTTGCAAACTTCTCGTTTTTGTTCTTAGTGTTAGTTATTTATATCATTTTTGTGATGATTGGCTATGCTTTTAGGTATGGGGTGTCTCGCATGAATATCAATTTTACGACCAAAATACAGATTTACCTCAATATCGCTTTTCTATTGCCTTTGCTGTTAGTATTAGCCATTACTCTTAGTATTATTACCAGTACGCTGCAAGACAACCAGTCGAGCGATTTTCTTAATTTGACCAAAAATATCTCTACCAATTTTCAGGAATCGTTTCGGATTTACAACGATGGCAAAATGAGTAATGCCTATCTAAGCGATGAAATCAAGAAGGTAGCGAAAGAGTCGGGTAGAGATATTAGCCTTTTTAACACGGCTGGCCGGCTCATAGCTTCTAACCAAGAGACATTTTATAATAAAGGACTGTTCTCTAAGTTTGTGAATCCAGAAGCATACATTCACGTGATTGAAGACAAAAACCGTGAAATACTATTGCCTGAAACACTCGGTTTACTCAATTACAAAACTGCTTTTGTGGGCATGAAGTCATACAACGGCAAGCTTTTGGGAATTATTAGTGTACCTTTTTATGATTCCAAATCGTCGTTTGAGACCAAGGTAATGGATGTGATTGGCTCTATCCTCAATACATTCACTTCTATTTTCATTGTGCTGTTGGTGCTGTCTTATTTTGCGTCAAGTATGCTTACAGACCCACTTAAGCTCATTACTCAACGGATTCAGAAAACCAACTTAGACAAACTCAACGAACCACTCAATTGGAAATCAGATGATGAAATTGGCTTGTTGATTGGCGAATATAACAAGATGCTACGTAAGTTAGAAGAAAGTAAAATTGCCTTGTCGAATAGTGAAAAGCAGTCGGCGTGGCGTGAAATGGCCAAGCAAGTGGCGCACGAAATCAAGAATCCGCTCACACCCATGAAGCTGACCTTGCAGCAACTGCAACGAACCTTGCCACAAGACAATCCCTCGACCAAGCGAATGATTGATAGGGCCTTGAATTCACTGATTGATCAGATTGATAACATTTCGGACATTGCTAATTCGTTTTCGGATATTGCCAAAATGCCTATTCCCAAAAATGAACTGTTTGACATTGCGGCAGTGGCGCAGAGTGCGGTTTCTATCCAAACCAGCTATCCCAACGTAACCTTGCGGGCTTCGGTGCCAAACAAACCTTTGTTTGTAGCTGGTGATCGCCAGTTGATGGGTAATGCCATTACAAATCTGATTATCAACGGAATACAGTCTGTGCCAGAAGATAGAGTACCCGAAATAAAGGTACGCCTCACCCATAATGACGACTATGTAACGCTTGAAGTACACGACAACGGCACGGGTATTCCAGATAACATTAGAAACCGTGTGTTCATCCCCAGTTTTAGTACCAAGCGAGAAGGTAGCGGCTTAGGACTGGCATTGGCCAAACGTGGTATCGAACACGCCGGCGGGAGCATCTGGTTTGAAACTACCGAAGACGAAGGCACTACGTTTTTTATTAACTTACCCTTGGTAGAGAAACAGTAGAAAGCACAAAACACGGTCTGTGCCAAAGGTCTGACCGTGTATGGTAGCCTCTATCAGCACCTAAAATGATGTCAATCGTCAATCTTAACATGCCCCCAGTTTTCGCCAGAGCGAATGCGGTTGAGTTGTGTGTGTGTAATGCCAAATTGCTTGGCTATCATTTTTAGGCGACTTTTATCTTTCTTAAGTAATTTCTTAATCATAATCACCTTGCTTTCCGTGAGTTTGTAGTTCTTGGTGCGGCGAGGTATCACCCTATTTTTTATTTCTGGATTCTCACGGTTATGGGCATGCATTTCTTCTTTGGTAACACATTTGAGGTTAGCAAAGTAATTGTTGTGTTTATCAAAGTCGAGGTGAATGACAAAGCGATGCTCTTCACTGGGTTTTTCCAGAAAAAACTCAGCAACTAACTTATGCACATAACGGTTAGCGGTTTTGTTGCCACTTACCCTGATATTCAACGACTTATAACCTTGAATGACAGACCCTTTGATAAACTCTCCATCCGGATTTGATTGAAAACTTTTCAACCGTCCGTAATTTGATACCTCGTAATGCGGTTGCACTTCAGTTTCTGGAAAAGGAATAACTACCCATTTTTCATTCCAGAAACTACTATTTTTCTTGTCGCTCATAAGAAAATTTTGACGATTTGAATAAGATACTTACTTAACAGAAAGGGGTGGTTTCACACTTAATGCTAATGTTACATTGAGATTGACTGGGCTGGTATCTCCAATGCAAAATAGCGGTTATTTTTGTCTAATGGCATAGCATATTTGTTTAAAACTAAATATAGAGAAAAAAGTTTTGATTTAGACTGCTGAGAGCGAAAAATATACAAAAGCAACTTTTTAGTAGTCAAAAAGTGTTTAGTAACTAACTCATTTCTAAGTAATAAAGGAGGCTTTCACTGTGAAAAAAACACTCATTATTGGGGCATCACCCAACCCCGAACGATATTCATACAAAGCGGCTCATAGCTTAGTTCGGCACGGCCATCCCATTATTCAAATCGGAAAAACCGACGGTAAAGTAGCCGACAAGCCCATTTTGAAAGGAAAACCCAATCTTGAAAAAGACATAGATACTGTTACCTTATACGTTTCGCCACAAAACCAAGGGGAGTGGTACGACTACGTGCTTGCGCTCAAACCCAAGCGAGTGATTTTTAACCCAGGTACCGAAAATCTTGAGTTTGAGGTCTTACTTGAACACAACGGAATTGAGCCTTTGGAGGCGTGTACACTCGTGCTACTTGCCATTGGAGCGTACTAAGCTACTACTTCTTTAATTACCTTGCCGGCTACATCTGTCAGTCTAAATGGACGACCTTGAAAGTGGTAGGTTAGTTTTTCGTGGTCAAAGCCCAACTGGTTCAAAATGGTTGCTTGCAGGTCATGTACATGAGTGCGCCCGCTAATGCCTGTGTAGCCTACGGGGTCAGTTTCGCCGTGTGTATAGCCTTTGCGAATGCCGCCGCCAGCCATCCAAATGGTGTAAGCCTCTACATGGTGGTCACGTCCTTTGAACATCAGCTTTTTGCCTTCTCGGTTTTCTTGCATAGGTGTGCGGCCAAACTCGCCGCCCCATACCACAAGGGTTTGGTCAAGCAGGCCACGTTGTTTCAAGTCCAGCAAAAGGGCGGTTGTTGCTTTATCAGCTCGGCGAGCAATATCTACAAAACCGCCGTCGAGTGCGCCACCTTCGCTGGTGCCGTGCATATCCCAACCCCAGTCAAACAACTGCACAAAACGAACGCCATTTTCTACCAATTTTCTGGCCAAAAGACAGTTATTGGCCAACGATGCCTTACCAGGCTCGGTGCCGTACATTTTATGGATATAGTCAGGCTCTTTGCTCAGGTCAAATACTTCGGGTACAGAAGTTTGCATCTTAAACGCCATCTCGTATTGACTAATGCGAGTGAGGGTTTCGGGGTCGCCAAACTCGTTGAATTGCTGTTGGTTGATGTCGTTGATGGCGGTCACAATGTTTTTGCGTACGTCTCTACTCATGCCTTGTGGGTCAGACACAAACAGC
>JBGAVQ010000112.1:0-17455 GCA_044228045.1 Spirosomataceae bacterium | reverse complement strand
AATAGACAACATAGCCAAGCCAATAGCAAATGCCCAAGCCTCATAATTGTTGCGGATGTTGAGGGCATAAGCCACAATTTCGTGCGAAATGATTAAGTCGCCTACCAAAAAGCTAATACCTGCTACTAAGTACAAAATACCTGCTAATAGCGAGTATTTTGAAGTAGTTTTTTGCCGGCGTTCTTCGGTAGTTGCGGTGTTGTACTCGTTGGCGATAAGGTCTTTTTTGAGCTTATCGGTTTCTTTAGAGGCATTGTTAATGAGCAACAAATGCGCCTGCAGGGTATCAAAAGCTGTTTTGTGCTGAACACGAGTTTGGGCAATAACCTCGTCGGTTTTGGCGATTTCTTGTCGTTTTTCGGCAATGCGCTCATCGAGCCATTCTAAATGCACTTGGCTTGATAAAAAACTCTCGTAATTTTCTTTTTCGACTTTTTCCATCCCACTGGTATAACCATGCTGAAAATCAGGGGTTTCTGTAAGGGACAGGTCATTGGGGTTTCTATTTTCCATGTTGTTGTGTTGGCATGTTCACTTTGTGATAGATTTCTCGCATCGAAATCTCAGATTCTCCAATTTGTACCATAGCGTCTAAACTATCGTAGTCGTTGTTGAACCAATGATAAATGTCTTGATTTTTGGTATAAACCGTAATGTATGGTTTGTGTTGGTCAATGTAAATAATTTGATGGATGGATTCCAATTTTTTGTAGCAAGGCAGTTTTTCGGCCATATCCTTGCTTTCGGTAGCATCAGAGTGTACTTCAACCAAAATGTATGGATTGATGATACCAGCCACTTTGCCTTTTCGAGGAAACAACTGGCTTTCTCCCTTCACCACTAAGGCATCTGGATTTACTGCCAACTCACACGCTTCTACATAAACCACTTTGTTACTTCCCATCACTCGGTAGTCCAATTTGTCATAAAATAGTTCACGGAGTAAAGCTCCTATATTCATCACAAGGGTTTCGTGGTTGTCGCTTGCTTGGCTCATGCTGGCTCGTATGTTGCCGTTTATGTATTCAATTTTGAAAGGTTCGCCCTCTAACTCTGCTAAGGTTTCGACATACTCATCCAGTGAGGCAGGTATCAACACAACCCGCTCTTCTTTCAAGCGTTCTACGATACTTTCGGTAAGGGTAGTGAGGGCTATCATTGATTCAAACATTAAATGAATATTACTCCCCTTTCATTACTTCTTTCAACTGCCTTGTTGTTAGGGTCTTTTTGAGGTTTCGAGCCAAATTGAATTCACTTTCAAATAGTTTCACAAGCATATCCCTGTGTGACAATATTCGATTATGCTCGGTGCTAAGTTGGGTTAAGCGGGGCAAAATCTGCTGCTTTTCTTGCCGGTGCAGGGCAATTTCTTGCTTGTGTTGCGTGATTTCGTCTTCCCATTCTTGCACCTTATGAATTTTGTCTTTTCGCAATTGGCGATGGCGATTATAAGTGTCCAAATCGCTTTGTAGAAGCGTGAGGTTGCCCAACAACAATTTTCCAGAAAACATAAATAGAAAAAACACAAACGCCCACACTGCAACTGCCTGAATAGCAGGCATTTTGGCTAAGGCCATCACAAACACCAAGGTTGAAGCCGCTAAGGGCATTCCTATTTCTTCTAAAAGTTTTTTCCAGGGCTTAACTGGCTGATTGTCTGCGTCTTCGTGTAGAAAAGAAATCTTACCAAAGAGGTTGAACATTCCTGCTAAAAATACGCCCACAGCGATAAGTTGGCTATTTTGAAAAGCACCCTGTAGAGATTCTTCAATCAAAAAGTAATTACCAATGCACATTCCCAAAGCCAAAACAAACCCTGCCAGCGTGCGAGGTAAGTGATGACGGTCTGAAAATTGTTGCTCTTTGAGGTGTTGAATGCGGTTTTCGGTTTGGGTAATCAGGTCTTCTTTTTGGTTTATCCAGAGGTTGAGTTCACCAATCTTCTCGTTGAGTTGCTCAATTCGCTGCTCAATACCTGCGGCTTGTTGAGCAAAAAAACTACGAATGATGCCTGTTTTTTCTTCGGATGGCGATTCAGAAAGGCCAAAAATAACGCCTTCGTCTCGCAAGAGGTCTTCGTTTTCGAGCCAATCAGGGAGGGATTCAACGGTTTCAATCGTATGTAACTCGTTGGGTGAAGCTATTTCATAAATAGGTGTAATGGTTTGCAATTCAGCCGATTCAGGCTGAGTTGCGGGAGGATTTTTACGAAATAACGAATACATTTTATCGGCTAATGACATGGCTTTCTTAACAGGAGAGGGTTAGATGTCTTAAACTTTCATGGGTTCAGGTAAGGTACATTACCTTGAAAATATTACTTATTAGGTATTCTTGGCATATAAAACGCATAGCGATAGTGCTAACGTACTATCTACACCTAAAATTGTAATGGTGAAGTTTCAGAAAAAAAAGGAAACTACCAAGAAAATGGGTTGGATTGGTCAAAAAAAGGGATAGAAGGGTATGAATAGGGGTTATACTTTGGGTAGAGGCCCTTGAATAGGCTTTACGAATCGGACTCCGACAGTAAAAAAATAGATGAGCAATACCACTAACAAACCAAAAAATATCAGGCTCAACATAGGATTATAATAAATGATTGCCCCCAAGCAAACCACTGAAAGTAGTAACGCAATGGCTGGAAAATAGGGGTAGAACGGCGCACGAAAAGGACGGTCCATAGTAGGTTCTTTTTGCCGTAAGGCAAACAAACTCAGCATACTAATTAGGTACATCGAAACTGCGCCGAGGGCTGAAAGGATGATGATTTCGTTAGTTGTACCACTAAAAATAGCTACTAAACCAACCAGTCCACCCACAATTAAAGCCCAGTGTGGTGTTTGAAAGCGCACATTTAAAGCAGATAAAAATTTGGGTAAATAGCCCTCACGTGCCATGGCATACACTTGCCGAGAATAACTGATGGTGTTGCAATGAAACGACGCAATCAATCCAAAAAGACCCAGCGAAGCAAAAATTTTGGCAAGACCACTGTTTTGACCCAATGCCATGGCTAAGGCTTCGGGCATGGGGTGATCGAGGTTGGCCAGTAGTCGCCAGTCGCCAATGCCGGCACTTAGTATCATCACGCCTAATGCCAAAATCACCAGTGTCACAATGGCTGAAATATACGCAATCGGAATGGTACGACGGGGTTCTTTGACCTCCTCGGCTACCATAGCCACGCCTTCAATGGCTAAAAAGAACCAAATGGCAAAAGGGATTCCCGCAAAAACTTCGCCAATGCCTATGTGCGTAGGGTTGTTGGCCATGAAGTTTTCGGTCTTGAAATAAGGAGTAACCACCACCATAAACACCACTAACTCAATGACAGACAGTACTGTAACCACCAACGAAAACTGCGCTGACTCCTTGATGCCCAGCAAGTTAATGGCGATAAATATAAAATAACAGGCGATGGCAGTTCCCAAAACGGGAATGTCAGGATTAAGAAAATGAGTGTAACTACCCAAGGCATAAGCAATAGCAGGTGGTGCCAGCAAGAAATCTACTAAAGTGGCATAGCCTGCCAAGAAACCCCCAACCTTGCCAAATGCTCGGTAGGCGTAATCAAAAGCCCCACCTGCCGACGGAATGGCAGCTGTAAGTTCTGTATATGAAAAAATGAAAGTAATATAGAGTACGGTAACCAACAAAGTAGAAATCAAGAAACCAATGGTACCAGATGTTTGCCAGCCGTAGTTCCAGCCAAAATACTCGCCCGAAATCACTAATCCAACAGCAATGGCCCACAATTGAAGGGCATTAATAGCTTTTTTGAGGGCAGGGCGGCTTTCGCCGTCAGGTGGTTTGGTCATTGTTTTGTAGATGAATTGCTGGGTTTATAACTTGTATTACACACTAAACATTTTTTTGAGGCAAAGCCATAATGCTTTTTTCTTGCTTATGTCTGACTGTAAGGTTGAAAGTGGGTCGGCAAATAGAAAATTGATACCTTCAACAGGTTTTATTTGATAAGGAACCAGCAATATCTCTAATTTCAGTCGCTTTAAAGGTACGCCAAACGTAATAAAATGATGAACAGTTTTGGACGAGAGCATATCTTTAAAATCAGTCTGTTTGTCGAGGGCATCAATGTTGATAAAGTCCACTTTTGCCATATCCAAATTGACAGCACTGAGTATTTTCTCTAAAAAACCAGCATCTGCTTCATTCAAGGTTTTAGCCTTGGGTTCGCTGACTAAAATCAATACTTTTTGCTGATAACCAAGCGAAACAAACGTGCTTTGAGGAGGGATAACTACCTGCTGTATAGGTAGTTGTTCTTGCTTGGGGGATGAAGCAAAATTGGCAATAGGTGCTGTAACCAACAACTTCGGAGTTACAGATGAACTGTCGGTAACACACTGATACAATGTTTCACCTGCAAAGAGTTGTTTCAGAAAAGAATCAGTTGGCATAAGCCAAAGTTATGACAGATAAAAAATCCGTGCAAGTCTAATCGTGAACTTTTCGTTCAACTCCTTGTTTTGCTTATGAAAGTTGTTGGGTAATCAAGATTAGCTCATTCCCTATCCCCAATAACGACCAACCAATTGAAATTCCACAAATGCCTGAATTACAACTACTTACACCATATAAAATAGGAGACTTATTACTTCGTAACCGAGTAGTAATGTCACCCATGACCCGAAGCCGCTCTCCACAAGGTTTTGTAACAGACCTCACAGTTGAATACTACGCTCAGCGGGCTTCGGCAGGGCTGATTGTGAGCGAGGCTACCAATATCTCACCCCAAGCTGTGGGTTCTGCGTTCACACCTGGTATTTTTACTGCGCAACAAATAGCTGCTTGGCGCAAGGTAACCGAGGCCGTTCATCAGAAAGAGGGCTTAATTTTTTGCCAGTTATGGCACTCAGGGCGAATTTCCCACCCCGATTTCTTGCATGGGGACTTACCTGTAGCACCGTCGGCAATTGGTACAGGGGGCAAGATATTTACCCCAACAGGCTGGAAAGAAATGGTAGCCCCAAGAGAATTAACCCTTCTTGAAATCCAACAAATTGTAGAAGATTATCGCCAAGCGGCTATCAACGCCATGAATGCAGGCTTTGATGGTGTGGAGTTGCACGGGGCGTTTGGCTATTTGCCCAACCAGTTTTTGAGTGATCAGGCTAACCACCGCACAGACGAATATGGCGGTTCGGTGGCAAACCGAGCCAGATTTACGCTCGAAGTCATGCAGGCACTCATTAGCGTATGGGGTAGCCAGCGAGTAGGCATCCGCATAGCTCCAAACAATGTATTTAATGCCGTGTTAGATTCTAATCCCACTGCTATTTATGATTATTTGGTTGGCGAGTTAGATAAAATGAACTTGGCGTATTTGTCGCTGATGAATCATTCGATTGACTTAGCCGACTATCCACAGGGCATCTCAGACCTCAAACATCACTATCGAGCACGCTACACTGGTACTTTAATGACCAACGTTGGCTACACCCGTGAAAGCGCCGAAGAAACCACACAACAAGATAAAGCCGATTTGGTAGCCTATGGCACGCTCTATATTTCAAACCCTGACTTGGTGGAGCGTTTTGCCTTGGATTTGCCCTTGAACCCTGCTGATAGGGCTACTTTTTATGGTGGCGACGAGAAGGGCTACATTGATTATCCTGTTTGGGATGAATAGATGTTATTTGATCTGATGTCATTGATAAAATATTTTAGCGATTTTGGGGTCTTGGGAATGCTCCTTTCCTTAACAGTTTAGTAGGCTTCACTTTTTCGCAAGAAAATAATCTATCGTTGAGGACAAATGTTATTGACTTACTGGTGTTTTATTTTCTACTTGATAATCCATAGTTTTGGGCCAATATCTCAGAACAACATGACCATTCCATTTTTGCAATGTCCATCAAATCTTTTTTTTGTATAGATGCCCATACATGTGGCAATCCTGTTCGAGTAGTAACGGGCGGTAGTATTCCACACTTGATTGGTGCCAACATGAGTGAAAAACGCCAACATTTCCTCAGAGAATACGACTGGATTCGCCAAGGCTTGATGTTTGAACCCCGTGGTCACGACATGATGTCGGGGAGTATTTTGTATCCACCTTCTGACCCAGCTAACGATATCGGTATATTGTTTATCGAAACATCAGGTTGTCTGCCCATGTGTGGTCATGGCACCATTGGCACGGTGACGGTGGCCATTGAACAAGGTTTGGTAACGCCCAAAATCGAAGGAATTCTACGCCTTGAAGTGCCAGCGGGTTTGGTGATTGCTGAATACAAACAAGAAGGCAAGAAGGTTAAATCCGTAAAAATTACAAATATAAAATCGTATTTAGCCGCCGAAAACTTACCAATTGAATGCCCTGATTTGGGAGAATTGACAGTAGATGTGGCTTATGGCGGCAACTTTTATGCGATTGTTGAACCACAAGCTAATTTCCCTGGGCTTCAACACTTCAAAGCCGAACAGCTCATTGCATGGGCGAGGGTAATGCGCCAACGCATGAACGAAAAATACACTTTTGTTCACCCCGAAAACCCTACCATCAACGGCCTCAGCCATATTCAATGGACAGGCGAGCCGCTTGACCCAACTTCATCGGGGCGAAACGCCGTGTTTTATGGTGACAAAGCCATTGACCGTTCGCCTTGTGGTACAGGTACTTCGGCTCGATTAGCACAGCGTTTTGCCAAAGGAAAACTCCAACAAGGTGACGCTTTTATCCACGAAAGCATCATTGGTTCTAAGTTCATAGGGCGGGTAGAAGAAGTCATCCCCGATGCCTTTGGTAACGGCGTGACCGCCATCATACCGAGTATCGAAGGCTGGGCCATCATCCACGGCTACAACCACATCATCTTCGACGACGAAGACCCGTATGTGCATGGTTTTCAGGTGATTTGAGGTTATATTTTGTATTGAATTTGTTCTTTGCTTTATTGAAATATTAAAAGAAGCAATTAGTTCTAAAATTGTTTCCTTAAATGTGCTTTTTCCTTACCAAACATACATTTAATCTATAATCCATCAGTTGACAGCGTAAAAATACCCTTTCCCCAAATTAGGTATTTTTACGCTAAAACCTTTCAATAGAAAATTGCTATTTTGGGTTTCCTTTCCATCTTGTCCTTTCTATTCTATGAAAAAACTATACCTTTTCTGCTTCTTTTTCAGCCTGTTGGGTTCTGTATTTGCCCAAGACTTTCCGCCTGGTTGGATTGTTCCACTCGAACTCGGTCAGGGCTTCGTAAAACCCAAAGGCGGTACCGAGTTGTATTTAGTTGCCTTGCAAGTATCACCTCAATACACTTTAGTAGAAGGTTCGCTACGGGCTGGGGCTACGGCAGGAGTCTTTTACAACGCTTCTAAACTGCAAGCATTGGCTGGCCCACGGGTTTCGCTCAAATTGCTTACTGGCTCAAAAGTCTTGACAGCTACGTCGTTCAATATCAATCTATTAGGTGAATTTTTATGGGGAACAAAAAGCCAACAGCTGCTGGGTGGAGGCATTGGGTTTGAAACGAGCAACCTGCTATCAATATCGCTCAAAGTTCATAGCGACCTCAACCTAAAAACGACTTGGTTTCAAACGGGTCTTTCGTTTAACCTGCATCGTCGCAAAATAGAGGATTTATAGTAATTATTCTGAAAGCTTAAAATCATGGCCAAAAAAGCATTAGTAATCAGCGGCGGAGGTTCTAAAGGAGCTTTTGCAGTGGGTGTGCTCAAATACATTCACCAAAATGTGATGCCAATTGATCAGTTTGACTTGTACTGTGGTACCAGTACGGGTTCGTTGATTGTACCCTTTGCTGCCATGGGCGACATCGGTGAACTCGAGATTCTCTATACCACTACGGTTCAGAAAGATGTTTTGATTGAAGGTGGAATCCTGAATTTAGTAACGGAAGTATCGCTCCATGATGCCAAGCCACTCAAAAAGCTGATTGAGAACCACCTCACTACGCCTCGGTTCAATCAGATTGTGGCACAAAACAAGGCGGTTTTTCTCTCAACGGTTTGTTTACAAACCGAAAAGTTGGTCTTTTGGGCTACTAAACCCAGTGCTTCAACCATTGACTATGAGGTACAGCCCATCTTGACCCAAACCGATTTGCAACGAGCTATGCTTGCGTCGTCGTGTCAGCCAGTATTTATGCAACCCATTGAAGTAATAGCGGGGGCTACGCCATTGCGTCAGTATGTGGACGGAGGCGTGCGTGAAATAACCCCTCTCCAAATTGCCATTGACAACGGTGCAACCGACATTATTGCTGTTTCGCTCTCGCCAAAAGTAATGAGCCCGATTTCGGGTAAAGTAACCAAAGGCATGGGAATGCTTGAACGAACCATTGATATGTTTAGCGAAGACATTGGTGCCAATGATTACCGTATTCCGAACCTCCACTTAGATGCAAATCGGTATCTTGCCGCAGTAAAAGCAAACCTAAAGGCAGGTGGGTTGAGCCAAGTGGTTATTGATCAGGCGTTTAGCCAAGCCAATAATCCATTTGCAGGCAAACCTATTATGAACCTCTACGAGATTCGTCCCGATAAAAAATTAGCAGAAGGTGGCCCTGGTGGGCTGACATTTGACCCCACAGCTATGAAAGGAATGTTAGACAAGGGCTTTAAACAGGCCAAAGCCTTTTTTGATGCCTTACCCGTGCCGCCGTTTGTATAGTGGTGTATTGATTGTGTTTTTGACAAAAAGGTTTGGAAATTAGGGCAAAGTCCCTACCTTCACAGTCCTTTTGAGAAACACTAACCACCGCCTGTATGATTTTGATTGATAACACAGTGATTAGCGACGACATTGCCGAACAATATTTTGTCTGTGAGTTGTCCAAATGTAAAGGGGCTTGCTGTGTAGAAGGCGATGCTGGGGCTCCACTCGAAGTAAGTGAATTACCGATTTTAGATAAGATTTTCAATAAAATTAAGCCTTATTTGACCCAGGATGGCATTAAGGCGATAGAAGAGCAAGGTCGTTATGTCAAAGATGCCGATGGTGACTATGAAACACCTACTGTAAACGGACGAGAATGCGCCTACGCCATTTATGACAACCGAGGCATCTTGAAATGCGCCATTGAACAGGCTTATTTAGATGGAAAAACGGACTTCAAAAAGCCCATTTCTTGCCATTTATACCCCATTCGGGTTACAAAATACGACCAATATCACGCCCTTAACTACGACCGCTGGCATATTTGTGCACCCGCTTGTACTCATGGAGAAGCCCTTAAAGTACCCATTTATAAGTTCTTGAAAGCTCCTCTTGAGCGTGCCTATGGGCAGGAATGGTATCAAAAATTGGTAAATCAAATTGAGATAAAAACCGAGAAATTGAGCCAGTGGGAAGTTTGTAGTAATATATACTCCTTAGATTTGAGATTGAAAGACAAGAGAAATGAGATTTCTTGTTGTCAAGTAGTTAGATTTATTGTCTCTTGCAAACCTTCATTCAATCAGTATATCATCAAAATTCAGAATCCGTGAACTGAACCTATAAGTCCACGGATTCTCTTGTCCCTTGTCTAATTCTCTCTTGTCTTGACCTCTTTCCGCTTGCGCCACCACCGGCGAATCACCCAGTAAATGCCGTAGAAAATGGGAATAAACGGCACGAAATAGAACAATCCGTAAGTCATTTCAAACATGGCACGGGTACCTTCGGTCAGGTTGTTCCAGATTTTGGCATAAAAAGGTTCGTCTGGTGCAAGAGCCGATTCGGTAACTTGATAAAATGCTAACCGAATGGTGCTATACGCTACTTGGTCGTTAAGGTACTTCACTCGCCCTTCTTTGGCCTCAATTTCTTCTCGTAGTACTCGCAATTGTTCTTCTACTTTGATAATTTCTTCTACGTTACGAGCTTGTTTGAGTAGTTCCACATAGCGTTGTTCTACTGCTTTTTTGCTTTTGAGGCGGGCTTCGGCATCTACAAACTCTTCGGTTACGTCTTGAGAGGTTATATTTTTTGAATCCGTGAAAATAGATTCTTTGACTAAGGCATCTATTAAGGCATCAAACTTGTCTGCTGGCACTCTGATGACGACATTGTTTTCGAGGTTTCCACTAAACTTGGTTTCGTTTGACGACATCATCAAGGCGTTAAATTGCTTAACAATGGCCTGAATATGCTCGCCCGAAGCCTTAAAATCACTCACTCGAAACCGAATATCAGCATTGCGGATGATTTTTTGTTGGGTTCGATCTTTTGGAACAGCAGCAGTGGGCTCTGGTTGTATTTGTTCGGGTGATGGTGGCTGCGGAATGGACGCTATGTCTCCTCCGGGGGCTAACATTTTTGATGAAGCTACTTGGGCTTCGTCTTGAGATAGTACCTCTGGGCTACGTTGCGAACACGCCGACAGCGACAACAAGAATGTAAGGACAAACAAGGATTTTTTCATGGGTTCAACTTTTTAGTTTTGTCTGTTAGATGCACCGATTATTGATATTCCATAAAAGAAGCCGATGTTTTTACTTTTATTCTTTCTTGCCCCCACCTTGCTGTCTTTTATTGCCGTGAAATGGCTTTCCACCTGCCATCGGCTTTTTCTTTTTAAAATGCTTCTGGGGCTTGGCATGTTGAACAAGGGTAGGGCCTTCGCCCAAGTCGGCAGGGAGCGACACTCGCTGAATTTCTTTACCGATGAGCCGCTCTATGGCTGCAAATTTTCGTTGATCTTTCTCGTTGATGAACGTAATGGCCGTTCCGGTGGTGTCGGCACGGGCCGTTCGTCCAATGCGGTGCACATAGTCTTCGGGGTCGTGGGGGGCATTAAAATTCACGACCAAACTAATACCCTCTACATCTATTCCTCGTGAAAGAATGTCGGTGCCAATCAAAATAGGCAAGGTTTTACTCTTAAATTCTCGGAGGATATCCTCTCGCTCTTTCTGTTCTAAATCTGAGTGAAATGCCTTGGCTACCAAACCAGTTCGTCTTAATTCATGGTCTAAGCGTTTCACATCGTCTTTGGTCGAGGCAAATACAATCACGCTATCAAAATTGCCGCCTTTCAAAATACTTTTCAAGAGCTTAACCTTCTGATTATCATACACTAAATAAACCTGTTGTAAGATGCCCTCCGCTGGTTTGGAGATGGCAATATTGACTTGCTCAGGGGCATTCAGAATGGTATTGGCCAGCATTCTAATCTTAGAGGGCATCGTAGCCGAAAACAACAAGGTCTGTCTCTGACGAGGTAAGTAACTGATAATCCGCACGATGTCGTCATAAAAGCCCATGTCGAGCATACGGTCGGCTTCGTCGAGAATGAGGTGCTGCAGGTGCTTAAAGTTGACAGCCCCCATTTGGAGCAAAGCAATTAAGCGACCCGGTGTGGCAATAATCACGTCGGCTCCTTCGTCGAGGGCTTTTTTCTGCTGATTCCAAGCTGATCCGTCACCGCCACCATAAATAGGAATTGAACTAATGCCCGTAAAATAACCGAGTCCCTCAATCTGTTGGTCAATTTGCATGGCCAACTCACGAGTTGGGGCAATAATTAGTGTATTAAGGTGTCGTTGAGAATCAGGTGTTTGGATAATTTTATTCAAAATTGGCAACAAATACGCTGCCGTTTTGCCAGTGCCTGTTTGGGCGCAGGCAATGAGGTCTTTTTGTCCAAGAATAATTGGAATGGCTTGTTCTTGAATAGGAGTAGGCTTGGTATAGCCCATTGAAAACAAGCCTTCTAAGAGCCTATCGTCAAAATTAAAATCGTGAAAAGTCAATCGTTAAGGGTATTATAGATTTTAGTATGATATAATTACGGCAGTCCTAAATTTGGAATGCTACTTACGGGTCAGACGTTCCGTCAGACTATAACTTAGCATTAAATTTGGAAGACAACCATAATAACAACTCAAAATAACGCAAAATCGTTTAATAAACAAGGGGTTAGCCCTGATTTCTGTTCTGTAGTTGTTGTAGGCGACGGCTTGACTGCACCATTGCCCGAACGGTGTGGTAGTTGATTTTCCATGAATGACTCATGTGTGTCCAGATGGGTACACCTTGGCGGGTCATTAACGGATACCACTCGCCAACGGCATGGTTAATCATTTTGTCGAACACAAAACGGTGTACATTTTGGTAGGCTTTCCAATATTTTTCATCATCCAAAAAGCGATAAGCATCCAAAAAACCAATTAGTACTTCGGCTTGTTGCCAAAACTCTTTCTCACGGTCATATACTTGCCCAGCGTGCGAACCTTCTACATAAACACCGCCAAACTCCCAATCTACCCCATAGTCAACGGCGTGGCTATACGATTTTTGGAGTTGCATGCGGTATGTTTCATAAGGCAAATGGAGTATGTCTAAGGCGTGCATGAGTAGCCATGCAAACTCGGCGTTGTGTCCATAGCTGGTGTTGTCTTCTGCGGCGGCCTTAATGCCGTCTTGGGTGAAGCGATCCCAGCCCCACACTATGTCAAATTTGATTTGAGGGGCTACTTGCCAGTTTGCCCAAAACTGCGGAATGCCTGTGCTGTACTGTGGGTGCATGATTTTGCCGACCAGCAACTCAATGATTTCGAGGAGCTTACGTCGGTGGAGTTCTTTACCTGTACATTCATACAGACTGGTATAGGCTTCCATTAGGTGCATGTGTGCATCTAAGGTTTTGCGGTCTCCACCTGCCGAACCAGGGCCTTTGAGTTCCCAATTGCGATGAAACATCTCAAAATACCCGCCATAATGGGTGTCTGCTGCATATTTTTGGAGTAAGTCGAATACTTTTTCGGCATATTCTACACCACGAGGGTCGCCTGTGGCAAGGGTATATTCGCTGAGGCAATAGATGGCAAAACTTTGACCGTACACAATCTTTTGGTCAATGAGCACTTCTCCTTTTCGGTTCATCATCCAATAGAAGCCACTGTGGGTTTGATCCCACATTTTGTCAAGCAAAAAGTCCACGCCGTGCTTTGCCATCTCGGCCAACTCGCCCTTGCCGTACCCTGCCCGATGCGCTGACGAAAAGGTATAAATAGAGCGAGTTTGGGCAATCAATGATTTTTCGTCTTCGCCTGAGTCGTGACCTTGTTCGTTGAAATGCGTGATGAAACCACCGTTTTGCTTGTCTATACAACGGGTTATCCAAAACGGAAGAAGTTTTTCGTTTAAATAGGTCTCTATTTCTTGGCGGTGTTGTTGGAAGGTGGTGTTCATAAAGATTGGTTTTATTGCTTAAAAAATGCGTCGGAGACGCTAAACCATACGACCCCAATCCGGAGATTGGGGTCAGCTATTGTACTTGTAAACCTGCAAAATTTCTTCCAAACTTGCTGTGCCTGTTTGCTGTAATTTTTGTACTGTTACGGCGGCAGCTAAGTTGGCAATAGTAAGTGCCTGATTTACGGTTGCTTTTGCTCCAACTGTGCTTGCAAAAGCCGCCACTACGGTATCGCCTGCACCAACGGTATCCAATTCGCCACTTAAAGGTATGGCTTCAACGGCTTCTGTTTTTTCTGAATCAATATACAAAATACCATGCTCTCCACGAGTAATTAGCACTGGACTTTCCATTATTTTTTGCAGGGCTTTTCCATGCGCAATACACTCCTCTACGACGGCAGCGTTAATGGCATCAACACCAAGCATATTGGCTAATTCGTTGGTATTTACTTTGAGCGTTGCGCCGCTTATCCACTGCCCTACATCCCGCATATCGGCCACGTATAAGCAATTCGGGTGGCTTTGAATCAATTGATTGAGCCGCTTGGTTCTGCTTTCGTTGAGAAGCGGGTTTGGAAATTGCTGATTGATAATCAAGACATTAAGTGTAGGTAGTTCACTATCTAAGTCTGATAATAATGCCTCAAAAACGGCATTGGGCAAGGCATTGTGTGTGCCAATATCCAAGCGATTTTGTTCTGTTCCCTTGTGCATGGGTTTGGTATAAGTACAAGTGTCCCAACCCGTAGGAATGATGTGTAGATGTGAACAATCTGCCTCAATTTGCTGTAACAAATGCTTCATTTCTCTGCCAAAAAGATCATTCCCCACGCAGCCAAATACTTTGATTTGCCCAACACCCAAAGCGGCCAGATTTTGCACTACGTTACCAGCTCCACCCAAAGAGGTACGTGGCAGACTGCCCCAATGCACTTCTTGCTGGGTTTCTAAGGAGAATTCGCCTGTTTCTTTTTGGACTTGCAGGTAAAAATCAACGGCAAAATCACCGATTACGCCTACTTTTAGGAGATGTATTTTATCGAAAATGGAGCGAATACTGGCAAGATTCATATAGAGGTTAGTTTCTGGCGAAAAGTTAGCAACTTTTTACGAAAATGCGATTAAAGTTACTTTTGACCAAGAAGCAAAGTACATATCACTTGCTAAATTCACTATTTTTGCAGACATTCGAGCATTGACTATTGACCATGCGTTTCTCTGCACTGCTACTTCTTTTTTACTTTTTAGTTTCCTCTTTTCTTTGGGCACAAACACCCATTTCAATTCCATATCAGAATAACCCACCGCTTATAGACGGTTTAACAAACGACTGGAATATCACTCAAAGTGCTGGTTATCAATGTGTTAAATTCAAAGTAAGTTCACCCAATCATGTTAGATGGCAGTTGGGCTATGATGAATTGCACCTCTACGGCTATGTAGAAGTGCACGACCAGCAATTGATTCGACTTACCAACGATGCCAGCGGCAGCCCACGAGTGGCCTTCAACGACGCTATTGAGCTGTATGTTGATACCAAGCATGACAGCCACAACAGAATGGATGTCAATGATTTTCAGGTAATTATGAATCTTGACGGCAAGTTTACGGCTTTTAGAGGAGGAGATCGGTTTTTGCTTCAAGTTGAAAAATACCGAGTACCCAAAGACACCATGACGGCGCAGTTTGTAGCCGAAGTAGCTACCAAAGTCTTCGGAACGATCAATAATAACCAAGATATAGACTCGATGTGGGTTGCCGAGTTCAGAATTCCGTGGGCAACACTGGGCATTACCGAGCGAGAAGATTACCAATTCAAATTAGACTTGTGTTTTGAAGATGCCGACTCGTTGTTGGACATTCGCCCAATTCCAGACGACCAAGCCATTCCTAACTTTGGTTTTGAGAGTTTTACGGGTACTACTAATTTCGGTTTTCCGTCTAATTGGAAAGAGGTGGTATTGACTGGTCACGCCTCCGCTTGGAAGCAGTTTTCAAACCATTATTCCATGTATTGGTGGGTCTTGGTCTTATTAATTGGGCTTGTTTTTTTGCCTTCCTTAGCAGTATTGGCAAGGCAAAATTACCGTTTAAGGCAGGTTTTACCAAAATCTATAGAAACCGATTTACGCCTGCAAGCAGCCTATGTTGACACTCAAAAAATTGCTCGCAAGCATACAGAAACAAGCATAACAGAAGAAAGATTACTCATTGGCAAGGCTCGTGAATTGGTGTCCAAAAACTTTGAAAAAGACATCTCACCCAGCGATTTGGCCAAAGAGTTGGCTGTGAGCTTAAGGCAATTGCAACGGATTTTTAAAGAAGAGCTCAACCTAAGCCCCAACGACTTTTTGACCACCCTCAAAATGGAAGAAGCCGCCCGTTTGCTTCGAGAAACTTCTCTAACTATTTCAGAAGTTGCCTACGCCGTAGGATTTAATGACCCTTCCTATTTTGGACGTGTTTTCAGAAAATACTTTGGCAAGTCGCCTAAAGAATTAGCAAATGAACGCTTGTAATGATTATGTAGCCGAGGGTTTTCACGAGTATTAGACCCAAAATTTCCTCAAAAAATCTTCTCTGTCGTATTTATCCTACTTTTTGGCGTTTTTTTCGGGGTTATTTTCAGGCGTAAGGCTGAATTTTGTCAAAAAAAACATGAACATGAAAAACTTACTGCTGCTGTGTTTGATGTTAAGTCAACTACCTCTTTTTGCTCAAAGTATTCCCGCCTTCCCCGGAGCCGAAGGTTTCGGCAGAAATGTAACCGGAGGGCGTGGCGGCGAGGTCTATTACGTAACCAATCTCAATTGTAGCGGTGCAGGTTCGTTGGCAGATGCGCTCCTGAAGCCCGGCAAAAAATACATCCTTTTCAAAGTCAGTGGGGTAATTCCCTGTGCTGCCGAGGTGTTTCAGGGCGATGTGTATTTGGCAGGACAAACATCACCGGGTGGTATTATTGTTCGGGGGATTATTTTGGATGAAATTTACGAAACCAACACCCGCTCTCGCAATGTGATTATTCGCCATCTGCGCTCACGCCCACGCATGGAGGTCAATTTGCCCAACCAAGGATACGTGCTCGACGACGGCCTACGCTTAGATGGGGCCTCGGACGTAATAGTAGATCATTGTTCGTTTGCTAACGCCACTGACGAGTCGGTGCAAATCTCTCATTCTAAGAATATTACTATTCAGAACTGTATGCTTGCCGAAACCATTGGCGAGCACTTCAACTTGGGTGGAATGTTAATCAACTACTCTCGCCAAGACCATCCACAAGACAACCTGAGTATTCATCACAATGTGTGGAATCGTATTGGCGGACGCTTTCCTGAATTCTCGTGCGAGAGTTCATTTTGCCGAAATGCACCTTTAAATGTAGAAGTATCGAATAATTTGTTTTGGGATCAACAGATTCAGACTTGGTATAACTCGTGTACGTCGGGTGGGGATGCGTGTAAGGATTTTTCGGTGAACCTCAATTTTGTAGGAAATCGCACGGTAGCACGAAGTTCTTACGGTGGCCCGATGGCGTTGGTAGATTTGGTGAATAATACCAAAAACCAAAACTACATTTCAGGAAACACCATGAATCTGTACCCTAACTATACTGATTACCAGCTTTTTTATTGCTGCAATGATTTCAAGCAAAATGCTCCAAACACAAGCACTGGCTCGGCAGTGAAGCTAACTGCCCGTCATGCTTTTCCGGCAATCACTTATACACCTTCAAGCGATTTGGTTAATTATGCTACCAAGAACGTAGGTGCTTTTCCCCGTGACCCTATGGACAGACGCTTGTTGGATGCACTCAGCAAAAATACCCTTGATACCCGCCCAGTAGATGGCAAAGACTATTACAACGATGCTTTTAAGTTAGACTTCACCACAATGCCTGCCGCTCCTACTGATACTGATAGCGACGGAATGCCCGACGACTGGGAAAAAACTAACGGGCTAAACCCCAATATCAAAGACCACAACGGCACCGAACTTTCGGTAAAGTTGACGGGCTTGGCTGGCTATACTAACTTGGAATGTTACCTCAACCAACTGTCGGACAAACTCACCAACAGTACGCCTGTTGCTCCGGCCCCAGCTATTTCAGCTACCAGCAATAGTCCTATCCAAGCGGGTGGAACGGTCAATTTGAGTGCCAGTGTACAAAACGGTACAGCAAGTGGCTTTGCTTGGAAAGGACCAACTAATTTTACATCTACACAGCAGAACCCAAGTATTCAAAATGCTACTTCGGGCGTTTCTGGAGTC
>JBGAVQ010000111.1:0-17262 GCA_044228045.1 Spirosomataceae bacterium | reverse complement strand
TGTTAGGCAACTTTGCTAATATCGCACTTACGAGGGCGGCAGTCGTTACTGTGATACTCTCCATAGAAAACGTTGGTTGAGGTGTGGTAACTCCAATTTAACGTTTTCTATTTTTTTATCAAAACCGTTGCAAACTATTGTTTCATAGAAAAGCAAAAATTAAAGGTTCAACTATCAACTTATACGGGGACACGGGCAACGGTAACTTTCATCTCGTATAAATCAACGACAAACCAAATCAAGTATTTGACAATGTATATGTCAGTCATGTTTTATCTTACAAAGCCATCATACAAACCAGAAATGGTTGGTTGTTACAGCACCACCCTAAATTCTTCTAAAACTCGTTTGTTATAAGCCTTCCAACCACCTCTAAAGTCTCGGCTTGATACAGCTATAAAAGCCTCCATTTTTTCGGAGTTTAACTGTTTCAACAATGCCTCATAATCTCCTTTAAATTTAATACAATAACCTGAGTAGAAGGTAGCTTCTTCGTTTGTTGAAAGAATAAAATTAGGCTTTTTGTTCATGGGAGAAAACAATATTTTCTTCCCCAAACTGGTTTCAAGTCCTTGCGAACGACCATACGCATACCATGCTACTTGGTTGGGTGTACCATTGTCTCGTTTGTCCAATTCAACCTTGACAGAAAGTAAATATTGATAGGCCAGCGGAAACTGATCTTGCAGGGTTTGTTCAGGAATAATTTGGTGTTTCCCATTTACCTTTTGATAAGGAAAAAGCACATATTCTTTGATTTTTTCTTGCCCAAGTTTTAGCGTAGATGCCTTGATGATGGGTTTCAAAATACCTTTTTCTAAACGTACCTCGCCAGCCAATCGGGTTTTGGCAAGTAGATAATGGTCGTCTAAAGATTCAGCCGCAAACAGATAGGCTTTATCGCAAAGCGTAGTGATACCTACATGAATGTTACAAATGTCGCCCAGTCTAATGCCCTCATTGTCAAATTGTTGAGTAGTAGAGAGTCGCCATACTTTTTGTTCATTTAATTGCGAAATAGCAACTTGTTTTTTTGAAAAATCAATGTGACTACTCGCCTGCTCAAAGGTAAAATGAGTGTTTGCCAGCTTACTCAAAATCACAATAGCGCTGTAAGTAGAAACATTGTCAAACACTTGAATGTCAGCATAGTTGGTGATTTGTTTGATGCAGGCCCTTTGCACCATTGCGTGGCGCATCGCCTTGGCGGTTTCGGTGTAAAAAAAAGTGTTTGGCGTAATAAAGCCAAGCAATCCATTGGGCTTTAAAAGCGACAAACCCAGCTCATAAAATGCAATGTAAAGGTCAGTAGAACCTCGCTGGCAAAAGGCATAATGCTGTTGAATAAACTGCCTTTGGGCTTCTTCTAAGTGTTGGATTCTGATGTAGGGCGGATTCCCTACGATGAAATCAAAAAGGGATTCGTCTGGTAGTATTTCACTTGGAAGTTGCTGTATTGCATCAACGACCCTAATGTTCCAATTTACTGTAATTTTGTGAGGGGCAATGAGTTGGTTTAGTTTTTTAATGCACAGCATAACTGCTTCACTATCAATGTCCCAACCATGAACGCAGGATAGATTTTGTACTAAATCTTGGATAGGAGAGTAGCTAATAATTCGTTTGACTACTTCTTCCAAAAAACGCCCATCACCACAAGCGGGGTCCAAAATTGTTTTTTGTAAAATAATAGAAGAAACATAGCCCAAATCATCCAAAATTTTCTCTACAATGAACGGCGGAGTATAAACTTGCCCGAAGCGTTTTTGTTGATTATAAGTTTTGGCTAATGACCCCATTGATTGCAGCGTATAGAAATTTGATGGCCAAAGCTACTGACAATTTCTGAATTGGGTTGATACAAACTTGAACGTTTCTTGAATAAAAACAAGGTCGTACTCACTCGACGACCTTGCTATAATGGAGGATTTTTAGTTTTACTATGACTTACTTTGTGCAAAGCCATATAGCCAATTTTCAACAGGATGGCTCCTACGGAGCAGAAGACAATAGGATTGTTTATTAGCCGATTAACCGCTGGCACCTATGGTGCAAATTATAGTATTTTCAACTAATAATTACCTAAAATAATTGATTGTAACTTGTTGATAACAAGCAATTTAGTTAATCAAAAATCAGCAATCTTAAATCGCACGACAACAAAGATGTAATAATTCGCTGATTTTTAGCTATATTCTCATGTCTTACAATCTCTTGTCTCGTTTCTAACAATCTCATGCCTTACAATCTCTTGTCTCGTTTCTAACAATCTCATGTCTTACAATCTCTTGTCTCGTTTCTAACAATCTCATGTCTTAGCACCTACAATACTGCAATCTTGGTTTCGTCTCGGTGTTTTGCTAAATATTCCATAAACGGCGTGCCGCCTGTGCCTACCACATTGGAGTTATTGGCTTGAAGAGCTTGTTTGTGAATATAAGAAGCGGCGTATTCTAAATGTTTCGCTCTAAAACGAAATAGTTCTTCCACACAATGATTATAGGCTTCGGTAAGTTCCTCACTTTGAGTGCCTTGCACACGAAAGCGTACTTGCGAAGTGTTTTCAACTTCTTCGATAAACCGTACATGGGCAGGTACCATGTAGGTACGCATTTCCATTAAATACTCTTTGAGCGGGTCGTTTTCGTGGCTTACGCCCAATAGCCCATCAATTGCTGGCACAATGCTACTTTGTGCACCCGTTTCACCTCGGTAAAACTGCGGTTCGTTATTAAAGCAGCCTTCATACACCACCCCATTGGGTACAGCAGGGTTGTTTTTAGTACCAAAAATATAAGGGCGCACCCGTGTGTAATAAATGTACGGGTCGCATAATTCGGGCATTCGGCTCATGGTTTCGTTGACTTGCTCAAAAGCCTCGCCAACTGTTTTTAAGCCTTGAATCATACCGTTTAGATTATTTTCTTCGGCACTTTCTAAAAGCTGCGGAATAGCGGCAATAGCTTTTGCTGCTCGAGCTTCAATGTCCACATGAATAAGAATAAACCAGTCTTCGTCGGCTCCACCAAAGAAGTTTTGCACAATCTGAATATTACCCAAATACGCTGGTAAGTGGCTGTCAATCAGCCTAAAATTATACAAACAATACGACGGATACGATAAAATGGGTGGGCGACCCGTTTGCTTGGCAACCATTGCCCAAGCCGTAGCAAATTTGTGGGGCAACCGCTCTACTGGTTGTGCCTCTCCCCACAAATAAGCGTGTCCCAAATACGAAAGAATCCGCATTTGAGCCTCTGCATTGGTTTGTGTATCTTCTTTATAATCAGGTAGTTGATTGATTGTTTCTCTAATTATACCTGTAGGGAGCAACTTGGGCAAGTTGTTGGCTAATTGATGCCAAGCAAGGTTATGCTTAGGTGAAATATCGCTGGTTTGTTCGGGTAAAAAACCAGTAATGGGGCTGATACCAAAATCAGCCAAACGGAGTGTTTGATTAACCATGAGAATAGGTTGTTATGAAGTGAATAAAATACGAAAAAACCAGCGTACGATAGGTTCACAACGATTTTGCTAACGTTGATAAACGTAATCGAGCGTTTTTGAACATAAAAAATAAGTAGAAAGACAACAAGAAATCCCTAAGAGCTACTGAGGCAGGCCCTGAAACTGAGGTACTCGTGGATACCGAAACGTATGTTAACGAAGAATGTCAAGTTGTATAGTTTGCAACTTAGAAGTTTGTAAGTTGCAAGCCTGAAAATGTTGAAACACAAATTTTATGCACAAAAGTAGAAAGATTCTTGCATGAAATAGTAACTTTCCGATGAAAATAAATTTTCGCAACAAATACCCATGAAACTCATCAAGCGAATTCTCCTTGTTTTATTTGTCTTAATTCTTCTCGTTAGTGTTGGTGTATTCTTTTGGCTACAACGCCTCAAGCCCGACCTCAATGCCGAACATCAAATTACAGAGCTGAAAACACCCGTAGAAGTATTGTATGACAATTACGGCATTCCGCACATTTATGGACAAAACGAAGAAGATGTATTTCAAGCCTTTGGCTATGTACATGCGCAAGACCGCCTCTTTCAAATGGAAGTGTTGCGCCGCTTGGCAAAAGGACAACTCGCCGAAATTTTTGGAAAAGATGCCCTTCCTACCGATCGGTTTTTTCGTACGTTAAGTCTGCAGCATTACGCCAAGAAAACCATTGATTCGCTTTACCAAGATAAAAACACGCCCTTCATGCGAGCAGCACTGGCGTATCTGCGAGGTGTAAATAATTATGTAAAGAATGGAAAAACACCCATTGAGTTTACCATTGTAGGCATTCCGAAGCAAGAATTCACACTCGAGGATATGGTTACTACCACACTTTACATGGGCTATACCTTTGCAGAGGCGTTCAGAACAGAGGCTTTTACCACCAGTATTTATGAAAAATATGGCGAAACCTATTTGAAGGATTTTAATAGCTATTGGCCTGCCAATGAGCCTAAAATTCCAGTGCAAAAGAGTAAAAAAATACCCCAAACGGCATCGAATCAAAGCTCTCCCCAAGCTGCACTCGGCTTAGCTGAACATCAACCAACTCAAAGGGGAGGGTTGGGTGGGGTTTCTTTACTCTCCCTCGCACAACATCTTACCAAAATAGACGAAAAACTGCCTTTCCCTACCTATCATGGCTCTAATGGCTGGGTTATTAGCGGTTCAAAAACCAAGTCGGGCAAGCCTATTCTCTCTAACGACGCTCATATTGGCTTTGCGCAGCCGTCGGTTTGGTATGAGGCGCATTTAGAATGCCCAGGTTTTCAGTTTTATGGCAATTTCATTGCTGGTACACCCTTTGGCGCATTGGGACATAATGCCTCGGGAGGTTGGGGAATCACTATGTTTGAAAATGATGATACTGACTTTTTCAGAGAAAAACCCAATCCACAAAATGCTAATCAAGTATGGTACAAAGACCATTGGGAAAACTTGAAAGTAAGGGATGAAATTATAAAAGTGAAGGGCGAAGCAGACGAGAAATTATCTGTAAAAACATCTCGGCATGGTATTTTGATTAACGAGGTGGACAAAAATATGAAAGAGGCTAAACAACCCATTGCGCTTTGGTGGACAATGTATCAATTTCCAAATCGTGGACTCGAAACCTTTTATGAACTTGCCCACGCCAAAAATGCCACCGAAGCCCGAAACGCCGTCTCGAAAGTAAGTGCACCTGGCCTCAATTTCATGTGGGCCGACACCCAAGGCAACATTGCTTGGTGGGCAGCCGCTAAGTTGGTGAAGCGGCCTGCTCATGTTAATCCTTGCTTGATATTAGATGGTTCAACAGGCAACGACGACCCCATTGGCTGGTACGATTTTGACCAAAACCCACAGATACTCAATCCCGAACGAGGCTTTTTGTACTCAGCGAACAACCAACCCGATGACATGGGCGTGGGGCTGGTTCCTGGTTACTATGTTCCCGGAGACCGTGCCAAGCGCATAGAACAACTGCTCAATACTACCCAAAAAGATTGGACTCCCGAAAGCGTGCGGCAAGTTATTAACGACGTAAGCAACCCCAACTATCCAGCTTTGTTGAAAGACATTATCCCCGTGTTTAAGCCTATTGTTGAACTAAAAGAAAACACCAAACGCAGTGCTAATTTTGAGGTAGGTATCGGTTTGTTGAAACTCTGGGACGGCTCGCATGAACTTAGTGACCCAGAGCCGACAATTTTTTATCGTTTTATGTATCGGCTTTACGAATACGCCATGCGTGACGAATTGGGAGACAATGCCTTCAAGGTCTTTAGTAGTTATCATCCCTTCAAGCGCAATATGGCTAATTTCTTACGAAATAATGACTCGCCGTGGTGGGACGACATCAGTACACCCAATGTGAAAGAAACACGGGCGCAAATTATGGCAAAAGCCTACATGCAGGCTATTTTTGACTTAACCAATCAGTTGGGCGGCCAAACCATAGAATGGAAATGGAGCAAAGTTCACACACTTACACACAAGCATCCGCTCAATGTAGTGCCTGTTATTGGCAAGTATTTCAACGTGGGACCAAACCCAGTGCCGGGTGGTAGAGAAACCATCAATAACCTTGATTTTGGTTTAGAAGTTTTCGGGAAATACGACGTAACCTATGGCCCCTCATTGCGCCGAATCATTGATTTTGCCCAGCCGCTCAATGGCACAAGTGTTAATCCAACGGGCCAATCGGGGTACTTTCTCAGCAAACATTACGACGACCAAGCCCTGCTACACGCCGAAGGAAAAGCCCGTGGTGAGTTAATGAACAGGTCTGATATTGAGAAAGTTATGATTGGAAAAATGACCCTAAAACCTTAGCCAAATGATGCCTCTTGGTTCTCACCGCATCGCTTCAGTTGATGTTTATCGAGGTTTTGTGATGTTCTTGATGATGGCCGAAGTGCTTGAGTTTTGCCATGTGTCAGAGGCAATACCCGATAGTTCATTTTGGCAACTATTGTGTTATCACCAAAGCCATGTAGAGTGGGTGGGCTGCTCACTACACGACCTGATTCAGCCTTCGTTTTCGTTTTTGGTGGGCGTAGCCTTGCCTTATTCTATCGCCAGCCGCATGGCAAAAGGCGACTCTTTTGGGCAAGTATTTAGGCACACCCTCCAACGCTCGCTTATTCTAATTTTATTGGGTATTTTCTTGCGCTCCATGCACAGGAGCCAAACCAATTTTACCTTTGAAGACACCCTTACTCAAATTGGCTTGGGTTATCCCTTCTTATTTTTAGTAGGTTTTCGTTCTGTCAAGGTGCAAGTTGGGGTGCTGGGTGTTATTTTGGTAGGCTACTGGTTGGCTTTTGCTTTGTATCCATTACCCAATGCTGCGTTTGACTACGCACTGGCAGGGGCTTCGCCCACGTGGGAGCATAACCTGAGTGGATTTGCTGCTCATTGGAACAAAAACACCAATTTAGCATGGGAATTTGACCGATGGTTCTTGAACCTGTTCCCCCGAAAAGCCGTCTTTACTCACAACGGCGGTGGCTACGCTACCCTTAGTTTTATACCAACATTAGGAACAATGATACTGGGTCTAATGGCTGGTAACATTCTCAAAAACAGTAGCTTGTCACAAGAAAAACTAAAACAGTTTGGCCTTTTGGGCATTGTGTTACTTACTATTGGGTTCGTATTAGATTTTTTAGGTATATGCCCTAATGTAAAGCGTATCTGGACTCCCACTTGGACGCTTTTTAGCGCAGGATGGTGTTTCTTGTTATTGGCGTTTTTTTATTGGATAGTGGATGTTCGTAGTCAAAAACGGTGGTTTTTCTGGCTCCTAATTATTGGGTCTAATTCCATCGCAGCGTATGTAATTGCCCATACTATCAACGACTTTATCGCCAACTCATTTGCTATACACCTTGGGCAAAACTTTGATAAAGTTTTGGGAGATTCTTATGCATCCATTGTTAAGGGAGGGGTTATTTTGGTGGTAGAGTGGTTTATACTGAGATGGATGTACCAACGCAAGATTTTTATTAAAGTTTAACTGCAAAAAAACCTCTTCGCATCGTAATGCAAAGAGGTTTTGTCAGGATATTCTTACAAAAAATTATTTACTTGCCAGTCCTTTCAAAACGGCATCTAATCCTTTTTTGTTGATAGTACGCATCGCCGAAGTAGCAACTTTCATCGTTATCCACTCACCACGTTCTTCCGAGAAAAAACGCTTGGTTTGAAGATTAGGAAAAAACTTACGCTTGGTTTTATTGTTGGCGTGCGAAACGTTAAATCCGACTTGTGTTTTCTTTCCAGTAATTTGACAAACTCGTGCCATAATAGTTGCTGTTTTCAAAAATGAGAGCGCAAAGATACAGGTTTTGTTTTAAAATACCAACTATCTATATAAAGTGTAAAGAGAAAAGTATAAAGTTTAATAATGAAAGGGGGGTAATATTTTGATAATCAATGTATTACTTTGTTTTTGGGTAGATTGACAAACAGATATGTTTACCATCTTTTCAAAAACACAAGGCTAAAAACCTTATTTCTTGAATCCATAAGGGCAATGGCGGCAAGCACTTTTGCAGCAATAGCCTCGTTTGAGATGGTACGTTTCAGTAAACACCAGTAATTCTTGTTCGTTGAAGTAATAATCTTCAGCGATTAAATTAGGTAAGTTTACGAAGCGTTTGAGTTTTGGTGGCTTTTTCAATGGATGTTATATGATGATAACCCTTACGGTTGCCGAATGAGGCCTATTTTGTCAATTTTTAATCGTTATTTTTAGTTGCTACATCTCAACACACTAATTTGCCGAATTGTTTTGTAAGTTTGCATAACTTCTTACATAATTCATGGGGGCATTCAATAACCTACTGTCGAATCTGCAATACTGTTGGCATCAAACCAACTGTGTGTTTTCGACTTATGCACTTCATGCCCATTTTTGTAAAATTCACCGCATTTTGGCAGGCCATTGCTTGCTACTTCATGTAATTCGTCAATTTTCTTTGATTCGAAGGTGAATAACCATTTCATTTCCCTTAGCTTTAGGGTAACATTATTCTATTAGCCAGTTACATTCGATAGATACTTTTTAGAAATAATTCAGTAACTATTGAAAAGGTTTCCGGCATACTTATCATTATTAACACATGAACGAATAAACTTTCATCGAACATGAATACTGAACAAGTTGTAACTATACTTAGCCCCGCCCAGCGAGCTATGCACTTAGAAGAACAGTACGGTGCCCACAACTATCACCCCATGCCTGTTGTGATAGAGCGAGGGCAAGGTGTATATCTATGGGACGTGGATCGCAAGCGTTATTTCGATTTTCTGTCGGCATACAGTGCGGTGAGTCAAGGGCATTGCCATCCCAAAATCATACAAGCTATGGTCGAGCAAGTCCAACGCCTCACGCTTACCTCACGGGCTTTTTACAACGACAAATTAGGCGAAGCCGAAAAAGTAGTATGTGAATTATTTGGCTACGATAAGGTTCTTTTTATGAATTCTGGTGCCGAAGCAGGTGAAACAGCCATCAAGCTCACCCGCAAGTGGGGCTATCAAGTAAAAGGAATTGCGCCTAATCAAGCAAAAATTATTTTCTGCGCTCATAACTTTCATGGTCGCACGCTTGCCATTATCTCAGCCTCTACCGACCCCAGTAGCTATGGTGATTATGGCCCATTGATGCCAGGCTACGAAATCATACCTTATAATAACCTACATGCCTTGGCAACCGCCTTAGAAGACCCCAACGTGGCAGGCTTTATGGTAGAACCTATTCAAGGCGAGGCAGGCGTAGTAGTCCCCAACGAAGGATACTTACGCCAAGCCTACGAGCTATGCCGAGCCAAAAAAGTGTTGTTCATTGCCGACGAAGTACAAACAGGCATTGGTCGAACAGGTCGCTTACTTGCTTGCGACCACGAAGGCTTCAAACCTGATGTGTTGGTATTGGGTAAGGCGTTATCGGGCGGTATGTATCCAGTGTCGGCAGTGTTGGCACGTGACGAAATCATGCTGACCATTCGCCCTGGGCAACACGGCTCTACCTATGGCGGCAATCCCGTTGCCGCAGCCGTAACCATAGCTGCTTTACAAGTAGTGCAAGACGAGAAACTTAGCCAAAATGCAGACCGAATGGGGCGGATTTTCAGGGAACGAATGGAGCAGTTAAAAACCAAGTCGTCACTAATAGCCGAAGTAAGAGGCCGAGGGCTACTCAATGCCTTTGTAATTAGCGACACCGAAGATAGCGATACAGCGTGGAATTTGTGCTTGCAACTTCGAGACAACGGGCTGCTCTGTAAACCTACTCACGGTAATAAAATCCGTTTTGCGCCTCCGCTTATTATTACTGAAAGCCAGATGCACGAAGCCTGTGACATTATTGAGCGAACGGTAATGCGGTTTGAACGATAAAAAGAGGTTAGCCGATTCGGCTAACCTCTTTTTTTGCTTGACAATTGCCATATTCTTCCTAACTTTTGCTCCCTTACTTCAATCAACAGCCTATGCCTACTAATCAGCCCATTACTACCTCTATTTTCGACCTATTCAAAATAGGCCCTGGCCCGTCAAGTTCACACACGATTGGCCCAATGAAAGCCGCTTACGATTTTTTGCAAGAACTTCACCAATTATCAGACGAAGTGCTTGCTCAAGCAAACGGTATCGAAATCCACCTCTACGGCTCGTTAAGTGCTACGGGCAAAGGTCATGGTACAGACCGAGCCATTATTGCTGGTTTATTGGGTTGGCAACCTCATGCTTGCGACCCCATTGAATTTACTAATCTACTGAAAACAGCAGACGACCTCTATCATACTGTAATTAGGCAAAGGTCTTTTGTCACCAATAGTAGGAGCTTCACTTTTCATCGAGGTAAATATTCCTTTCCTCATGCCAATACCATGCAACTACGTTTGGTAGGCAATTCAACCATCTTACTCGAACACGAATATTACTCAGTAGGAGGGGGCTTTATTATTCGCAAAGGTCAAAATGTAGAAACCAATGAAGTAAAAAGCCCCGCTTATCCATATGCAACCATGAATGAATTAAAGGCTCAACTAAAAACGCATAAACTAACGTTAGCTGAGCTTATGGTTGCCAACGAGTGCGCACTCTCGGGGCTATCGGCTAAAGAAGTGTTACACAAGGTAGATGAAATTCTTGATTTTATGCACAAAGCGGTTAAAAGAGGGCTAAGGCACAAGGGCGTTCTGCCTGGTACTATTAAATTACAACGCAAAGCCCCAGGACTTTATAGCCAAGCTAAACACCTCTCATTAGCCTCAGATAGTTTCCTGATTTTTTTGAATGCTTACTGCTTGGCAGCTTCAGAAGAAAATGCGGCTGGGGGCGTGGTTGTAACAGCCCCAACTTCTGGTGCATCGGGCGTGATACCGGGCATTACTTATTTAATAAAGCATCACTTTCATTATTCACCACAACAAATGCGAGAAGGGATGTTGGCAGCGGCGGCCATTGGTTTTTTGGTGAAACATAACGCAAGCATTTCAGGAGCCGAAATGGGCTGTATGGGCGAGGTAGGCACAGCCTCAGCTATGGGGGCAGCATTGTTGACCTACTGTGCAGGAGGTAGCATAGAGCAAGTAGAGTCCGCTGCTGAAATCGGAATAGAGCATCACCTCGGTATGACCTGCGACCCCATCGGAGGCTATGTACAAATTCCCTGTATTGAGCGCAATGCAATGGGTGCAGTAAAGGCATATAATGCGTACTTATTGGCAACATCAGGGAAGCCCTCTATGCAAAAAATTTCGTTAGACAGTGTTGTGAAAGTAATGAATGCAACAGGCAAAGACATGTCTAAAAAATACAAAGAAACATCAGAGGCTGGGTTGGCATTGAGTGCAACCGAGTGTTGATTGAGCTATTTGTTTTGGTTTGGCGTTTTGCCCAACACATTTCATGCGTCAATCAATTTTGAGGCTTAAAGTAGGTCTATTATAATTGGATTAGAAACCCCATACTAAGTATTTCTTCTTAAAAAAATACAGGGTATTCTGAACATTTGTTCTATAACATCTATCTTTTATACAATCTTTTATTAGTTGGTTTAAAGAATTTAAAAAAATCTTAACCCAACGTTTGCATGATTTCAGCAAGATTTCACATAACTTTGTACCCTTGCAATGTGAAGAAATCAAAATTTTCTTCGGAAAAAGGCTTGAAGATTGAAATTTTTACTTTTAATTCGCTACGAAACTAAATTTTTAACTAAACCCTAATTTTATCACAAATGAGTAACGCTACAAAACCCGCAGCTCCTGCCGCAAAACCCGCAGCCCCAAAGAAGAAATCAGGTGGCATTCCATCAGGCGTAATTCTTGTTCTTTTGGCTATTATTGCTCACCTGTTGTTCTATTTTGTAATGGGTGATGAATCACACTTTACGAAAGACGAAAAAGGCGAGCTTGTTCCTATTCCAGGCGATTATTTCGGTATCGTGTTCAAGGGTGGCTGGGTTGTACCCATTCTGATGACTTGTTTCCTATCTGCTGTTGTGTTCAGTATTGAGCGTTTGATTACAATCAACAAAGCTAAAGGAACAGGTGACATCAATGCTTTCGTTCGTAAGATTCAAGGGTCACTTAACTCAAATGACATCGCAGGTGCTTTGAAAGAGTGTGACAAGCAAAAAGGATCTGTTGGAAACGTGGTGAATTCTGCTTTGAAGAAGTACAACCAACTTGCTTCTGATGGTGAACTCGACAAAGAGCAAAAACTCACCGCTTTGAGCAAAGAAGTTGAAGAAGCTACATCGCTCGAATTGCCAATGCTCGAAAAGAACCTGACCATTATTGCTACGCTGGCATCGGTTTCTACACTCTTGGGTCTGTTCGGAACAGTATTGGGTATGATTCGTGCCTTTGCAGCCTTGGGTAGTGCTGGTTCAATGGACTCAAACGCTCTTGCTAACGGTATCTCAGAAGCACTTGTAAACACAGCACTTGGTATCGGTACGTCGGCCATCTGTATCATTGCTTACAACTTCTTTACCAGCAAAATTGACGAACTTACTTACAACATTGACGAAGTAGGATTGAGCATCAGCAACAACTTTGCAGTGCACAACTAAGATTTTCGTTGTTCGTTATGCAGAATCAACTAAATTTTTCGTTGATTTGTAATCGAAGCATTTTTAACGTTTAACGAAAACTTTGTACTACCATGTCAAAAGTCAAAATCAAAAGACAGAGCGTGTCGTTAGATATGACCGCTATGTGCGATGTGGCCTTCTTATTGCTTACGTTCTTCATGCTTACAGCGAAGTTCAGACCACAAGAAGCAGCCCCAGTTATTACCCCGTCGTCGGTGTCTGATACTAAACTGCCTGAAAAAGACCTTATTGTGATTACGGTCAATAAAGAAGGTCAGATTTTTTTGGGTACAGACGCTCAGCCAGTTCGAGACGGAATGTTGGAGAAAATGGGCGAAAAATATCAGGTTCAATTCACAGTTGATGAGCGCCAGGCATTTCGTACAACAGACCAATTTGGTGTTCCTATAGCCAATTTGAAACAATTGCTCAATATGCCAACCGCCGAGCGCAATAAGCCAGGTCTTCAGCCTGGTATCCCTTGTGACTCAGTCAAAAATGAACTGTTTAGCTGGGTACTCTATGCTCGTATGTATAATCCAGCACTTCGTATCGCTGTAAAAGGCGATAATGACGCTGATTACAAAACGATTGAGCAAATTATTGGTACGTTGCAAACCCAGAACGTGAACTCGTTCAACTTGGTTACCAGTATGGAGAATAGACCAAGAAATTTGAAGAAATAATTCCATTGTAGGTCGTAAGTTGTAAGCCGTATTATAAGTTGTAAGTCTAATAAGACAAACAGCTGATAACCAATAACTGATAACGAACGCCTGAATAAACAATCTTTAAACACCTACAAAAATGGCAGAAATAAGTCAGGCCGATAGTGGCAAAGGTGGTAAAAAGCGGAGTAAGAAACAGTCAACCAAGATTGATATGACTCCCATGGTGGACTTGGGCTTTTTGCTCATTACGTTCTTCATGCTTACTACCACCTTGCAGAAGCCACAAACAATGCAATTGAATATGCCAGACGATACGGACAAGAAAGAAACAATGCCGTTGAAAATGTCTGAGTCTATTACAGTTACACCTCAAGAAGGTGGTCGTTTGTATTGGTATCAGGGTGTAAGTACAGACCCCGCCACCAAGGTAGAAGCGACTAACTATAGCGACAAGGGGCTTCGACAAGTATTACTCGAGCAAAAAGCTAAAATTGGCGATAAGTTTACCATCGTATTGAAACCCATGAAAAAATCAAACTACAAAAATGTAGTGGATATTTTAGATGAGTTTGCTATTACTGGTTGTGAGCGATACGCAATTGTAGGTATTGCTCCGCCAGACGAAGCTATCATAAGAAAATATGAAGCTGATAATGGTATTAAATAAAAAGCAATTGCTTGATTTTTAGAGAGTTAGGGTATTGTTTTTTGAAGTCCAAAAATAAAACTAAGAAAATAGTTTGAAAACTAAGAAATTAGTTTTAATTTGGCAGTAGATTTGAAAAGTTGTTCAACAACGTTAATCAAAAGTAACATGGCAGATGTAAAAATAGCACCAGATGCGACGTTGGAAGACATCATCTTTGCTGATCGGAATAAGGCTTATGGAGCCTACTTCTTACGGCAAACGTATGGTAAAACCATTAGCCGCTCTGCCGTTATTGGGACTCTTTTAGTGGCACTTGGTTTGGCGGCCCCAACCTTGTATGCCCGCTTGAAGCCCAAAGATGAGCAGAAAAAAATAACCTTGGCGAATCCACTGGATATTCCGCCGCCGCCTATTGACAAAGACAAACCAGAACCGCCGCCACCACCACCACCGCCGCCAGAAATGCCAAAGGTGAGTACGACGAAGTTCTTACCACCCGAAATTAAGCCTGATGAAGAGGTATTGACCGAAGAACCACCACCAACACAGGCTGAGTTGAAAGAAGCCCCAGCAGGAGACGAAACTGTAAAAGGTGATCCGAATGCTGTAGAAGTGGTTGTGGATGAAACCCCCAAGAAAGAAGAGCCTGTTGAGGTAAAGCCAGTTGAAGAAGAAATCTTCACGGTAGTAGAACAGCAGCCAGAGTTTCCAGGTGGAATGGCAGAAATGTATAAGTATTTGGGTAAAAACATCAAATACCCTTCTGCTGCTCAGCGTGCCAACGTAACTGGTAAGGTATTCTTAACTTTTGTGGTGAACTCTGATGGTAGTATTCAGGGCGTAGAAACCCTAAAAGGTCTCGGTTTTGGTTGCGACGAAGAAGCTATGCGTGTTGTGAAAACGATGCCTAAGTGGAATCCTGGTAAACAATCGGGTCGTGCTGTACGGGTAAAATATACCCTTCCAGTGAACTTCCAGTTGGAATAATACACAACTAAAATTACATTCAAAACCTGTAAGGTACTTTACAATAGAGTATCCCTTACAGGTTTTTTTAACCCCAAGCTATCAAATAATGCCACCAGAACAAATAATCAAATACCTGCTTATGGCACTGATACCGCTGGCGTATTTAGCCATTGGCATTTATTTATTGATGGCTCCTGTTGATTTTGGAGTAGTGCCTTATTATGTGCCAAGTATTGCTTTGATACTATATGGCTTTTTTAGAGCTTATCGAGTTTATAACCAATACCGAAATGAGATGTAACGTGCTGGTAATTGCGCTTTTTAGTGTGGTAATATGGGCTTGTGGAGGGACTTCAAGCACAGAAACCAAAATAGGAAAAGTAAACGTTTCGGCAGATGAATCGTTGCAACCGCTGATGGAAGCCGAAGAGATGGCGTTTGAAGGACTTATCAAAGATGTAGAAGTTAATCTTGTTTTTCGGCCCGAAGATGTTTCTATTGGTTTGATGATTAACGACAGCACCCGCATAGCCGTAGTAACAAGAGAACTCAATGCCAAAGAACAGGACATTCTTAAACAAAACAAACAGCAAGTCTTTACTCATAAGTTAGCAACTGATGCCGTAGCTCTTATTACGCATCCAACCAATCAGGACACCTTGCTGACAATGAGTGAATTGAAAGATTTATTCTTAGGAAAAAAATCAAATTGGTCAGAACTAAAAGGGGGAAATCTTAGCGAAAAAGTGGTGATTGTTTTCGATAATAACAATTCGAGCAATTTATCGTTTATTAGTCAAAAACTTGGGATTCAGGACAAGTCAAAAATTCCATTCTTTACAGCGAATTCAAATAAAGCTGTAATTGATTATGTTAAGAAAACACCAGGCGCTTTGGGTGTGATAGGTATCAATTGGATAAGCGATACCGATGACCCTGCTGCCGAAAAATTCATTAAAGGCATCAATGTGTTGGGACTTACAGAGGCCGAGAACCCAACTTCTGTAGAAGAATATTCTTACCCTATACCGTTTTATTTAAAGCTCGAACGTTACCCTCTTCGTCGAAATGTATATTTATTAACCAAAGACGTTCGAAACAGTTTTCTGAATTACGTCTGCAAAGACAAAGGACAGTTGGTTGTTTTGAAAGCAGGGCTTTTGCCAGCCACAGATCCTGTCCGGATGATTCATGTAACCAATAAAATGCCTGAATAACAAGCAAATAGTGGATGGGTTATAGCGAATACTTGGGTAAAATGATTGCATAGCAAAAGCTGTTTCGTTAATAATTGTTAAATAGCTTGAGAAAATCGAGACTTTAAAAAGTTGCTTTCGTCGAAAAAGTTGGAAATTGTTAATAACCGTTCCAAATTTTCCATTTAATTTTGTGTTCTTTTTGTTTCACATTCAAGATATGTGGTATAGTTATCTCGAAACCAAATTTTTGCAAACCATGAAAGTCCGCATCAAATCGTTGTTAGTAGCAGGATGTTTGTCTTTGGTGAGTATTATCTCATCAATGGCACAAGACATCCCCTCGGGAATTAAAGCCTTAGAGTATGAGCAGTTTACCAAAGCCGAGTCAGTGTTTAAAAGTGTAGTTACTGCCGCACCAACAGCTGACAACTATTTTTATCTGGGGTATTTTTACCTCCGTACCGAAAAAGCCGCCGATGCAAAAGCCGCTTTTGAGAAAGGACTTGCTGCTGATCCTAAGAATTTCCTAAATAGTGTAGGCTTAGGTGGAGTTGCCTTGTTGAATAAAGACCGTGCAGGAGCAAAGACACTCATAGACCAGGCCTTAGCGGCAAGCAAAAACAAAGACGAAAACGTATTTTGGCGTGCCGCCGAAATGTACACACTCTTTGAGGCCGCCAATGACCCAGCAGAAGCGATTCGCTTGATTGATGCCATTGCCTTGTTAAAGAAGAAAACGCTCAATCCAGAATTTAGCATGGTGAAAGGTGATGCACTACTCATCAAAAACGAAGGTGGGCCAGCTGCTTCGGAATATGAGCGTGTAATTTCGGTAAATCCACCCAGTTACTTAAAAGCAAAAGCAGCCACTCGATTAGGTGTGATTTTTAAACGTGGTAAAAACTATGCAGAGAATGGTGCTCAAAAGTGGTTCAATCAAGCCATTGGCGATGACCCTGACTTCTCGCCAGTATATCGTGAATATGGCGAATTGTGGCTTTTGGCTCGTCAGTATAAGCGTGCTGCCGAAAACTACAAAAAGTACCGTGAAAAAGCAGAAGTTACACCAGAGTCAGACTTACGTTATGCTAAGTTTGCCTTCTTGAGCAAAGACTACGAAAGTGCTTTGTTGGTGTTGAACCAATTAAAGGGTAAAGTCAATGACCCCGA